>NZ_AP018365.1:2162500-2465000 GCF_016756395.1 Streptomyces sp. SN-593 | reverse complement strand
GACAGCGCCGCCGTCCACCCCGTGGTCGCCAGCAGCACGAGGACGACCGCCGCGGCCAGCAGCGGGCGGCAGGGCCCCGGGAAGCCCGGGTGCCGGCGCCGCGCGGGCCGCGGACCCGGCGCCCGCCGCCGTTCTGGTCCGCGCGCCGGCGGCACCGCGACGGCGACCCGCGCGTCCCTGGGCGCTCGGCCGGCGGGGATGGGCAGCGTGTCCGCGCGCACGGGCGGCGGCGTCACTCGGTCATGCCTTGCGGGCTCCGTCCCCCGGGGGAAATGCGGCTCCGGTCGTGTTCACGCGTTTCGTCCGGGATGCTACGACACCGCCCCCGGCTTCCCCCGCCGCCGCGCCCGGACCGGCCCCGCCGCGGCTCCGACGCGAGCGGGCTCCCGGGCGGCATGGGCGGACGATGCACACCGCGCACTGCGCCGCTCCCGCGCGAGCGGACTCCCGGGGCCGCGGGCCGTCCTCCGCGCACGGGTGCCCGGGGAACGGCCCGGCCCGGGGAACGGCCCGGGCGGCCGGGGCCCACGGACGCGGGCGGGCCCGCACCGGGAGAACCGGTGCGGGCCCGCCCGCGTCCGTGAGCGGCCGCCGAGCGCGGCCCCGGCCCTACGCGTCGCCGCCCGCCGCGCCCGGGTGGGCCGCGGAGGCGTCCAGCAACTGGTAGCGGTCCACCGCCTGCTTCAGCGCGGAGCGGTCGATCTTCCCCTCGGCGGCCAGCTCCGTGAGCACCGCCAGCACCACGGACTGCGCGTCGATGTGGAAGAACCGGCGGGCCGCGCCGCGCGTGTCGGCGAAGCCGAACCCGTCCGCGCCGAGCGAGGTGTACCGCCCCGGCACCCAGCGGGCGATCTGGTCCGGCACCGACCGCATCCAGTCCGACACGGCCACGAACGGCCCCTGCGCGCCCGACAGCTTCCGGGTCACCCACGGCACCTGCTGCTCCTCCTCCGGGTGCAGCAGGTTGTGCTCCTCGACCGCCACCGCCTCGCGGCGCAGCTCGTTCCAGGAGGTGGCCGACCAGACGTCGGCCCGCACGTTCCACTCCTCCGCGAGGATGCGCTGCGCCTCCACCGCCCACGGCACCGCGACGCCGGACGCGAGGATCTGCGCCGGGATCTCGCCCGCGCCGCCCGCCTGGAAGCGGTGCACGCCCTTGAGGATGCCCTCGACGTCCACGTCGTCCGGCTCGGCCGGGTGCTGGATCGGCTCGTTGTAGACGGTGAGGTAGTAGAAGACGTCCTCGCCGGGCCTGCCGTCCGCCGTCTCGCCGTACATCCGGCGCAGGCCGTCCTTGACGATGTGCGCGATCTCGAAGGCGTACGCCGGGTCGTAGGCCACGCACGCCGGGTTGGTCGAGGCCAGTAGCTGGGAGTGGCCGTCGGCGTGCTGGAGTCCTTCACCCGTGAGGGTGGTCCGGCCGGCGGTCGCACCCAGCACGAAACCGCGCGCGAGCTGGTCGGCCATCTGCCAGAACTGGTCGCCGGTGCGCTGGAAGCCGAACATCGAGTAGAAGACGTAGACCGGGATCAGCGGCTCGCCGTGGGTGGCGTACGCCGAGCCCGCGGCGATCAGCGACGCGGTGCAGCCGGCCTCGGAGATGCCGTCGTGCAGCATCTGCCCGGTCGGCGACTCCTTGTAGGCGAGCAGCAGCTCGCGGTCCACCGACTCGTACTGCTGGCCGAGCGGGTTGTAGATCTTCGCGCTCGGGAAGAACGCGTCCATGCCGAAGGTGCGGTACTCGTCCGGGGCGATCAGCACGAACCGCTTGCCGATCTCCTTGTCCCGCATCAGGTCCTTCAGGACGCGGACGAACGCCATCGTGGTGGCGATCGACTGCTGGCCGGAGCCCTTCCTCGCGGCGGCGTACAGCTTGTCCGCGGGCTGCGGCAGCGGCTTGGCGCGGACGACCCGGGTCGGGACGTAGCCACCGCACGCCTTGCGGTGGTCGTGCATGTACTGGATCTCCTCGGAGTCCCGGCCCGGGTGGTAGTAGGGCGGGTACCCCTCGTCGAGCCGCTGGTCGGTGATCGGCAGGTGCAGCCGGTCCCGGAAGCGCTTGAGGTCGTCGACGGTGAGCTTCTTCATCTGGTGGGTCGCGTTGCGGCCCTCGAAGTTCGGGCCCAGCGTCCAGCCCTTGATGGTCTGGGCGAGGATCACGGTCGGCTGGCCCTTGTGCGCCAGGGCCGCGGTGTAGGCGGCGAAGACCTTGCGGTGGTCGTGCCCGCCGCGTCCGAGGTGCAGGATCTGCTCGTCGGTGAGGTCCTCGACCATCTTGCGCAGCCGCTGGTCGCCACCGAAGAAGTGCTCGCGGATGTACGCGCCGGTCTCGGTGGCGTACGTCTGGAACTGGCCGTCCGGGGTGGTGTTCATCTTGTTGACCAGCAGGCCGTCGCGGTCCTGGGCCAGCAGCGGGTCCCAGGAGCGGTCCCAGACCAGCTTGATCACGTTCCAGCCGGCGCCGCGGAACTGCGACTCCAGCTCCTGGATGATCTTGCCGTTGCCGCGCACCGGGCCGTCGAGCCGCTGGAGGTTGCAGTTGACCACGAAGGTGAGGTTGTCCAGGCCCTCGCGGGCGGCGATGGACAACTGGCCCAGCGACTCCGGCTCGTCCATCTCGCCGTCGCCGAGGAACGCCCAGACGTGCGACTTGGAGGTGTCGGCGATGCCGCGCGCCTCCATGTAGCGGTTCATCCGGGCCTGGTAGATCGCGCTGAGCGGGCCGAGGCCCATGGACACGGTCGGGAACTCCCAGAAGTCCGGCATCAGCCGCGGGTGCGGGTAGCTGGACAGGCCGTGCGGGGCCTTCGACTTCTCCTGCCGGAACGCGTCGAGCTGCGCCTCGGTGAGCCGGTCGAGCAGGAAGGCGCGCGCGTAGATGCCCGGGGAGGCGTGGCCCTGGAAGAAGACCTGGTCGCCGCCGAGGCCGTCGTCCTTGCCGCGGAAGAAGTGGTTGAAGCCCACGTCGTACAGCGACGCCGAGGAGGCGAAGGTCGCGATGTGGCCGCCGACCCCGATGCCGGGCCGCTGGGCGCGGGAGACCATCACCGCGGCGTTCCACCGGGTGGCGTTGAGGATCCTGCGCTCGATCTCCTCGTTGCCGGGGAAGAACGGCTCGTCCTTGGTGGCGATCGTGTTGACGTAGTCGCTGCTGCGCATCTCGGGGACCGCGACGCGCTTCTCGCGGGCCCGCTCGATCAGGCGGAGCATCAGGTAGCGGGCACGTTCCCGGCCCCGCTCGTCGATGGCCGCGTCGAGCGAGTCGAGCCATTCCGCCGTTTCCTCGGGATCGAAATCCGGGACCTGGCTGGGAAGGCCGCCAATGATGATCGGGTTGCGATCTGATCCGGAAGCCACGCTGTTCCTTCGCTCGCTGGGGCTGATACGGGATGTGCCTGGACGTCGTGGAGTGGCCGCCGGCGGCGGCGCGCGCCGCGTCCATCGTGTACCGAGGCCGTTCGATACGTCATCTCTACCGGGCGGTAACCCCAGGTGGACGGCCAAATCCGAACTCTACGCCCACTCGGACGTACGACCGACTCGCGGTGCCAACACTCTGCAAAACGGGCAACCCCGGCAGATGCCCGTGATCTGCGTCACCATGGAGGGGTGCGCATGGTGCCGGGGAAGCGGGGAACTTGCCATGAAGACGGTCGAATCGTCACTGTTTCGGCGGTCTCGTACGGCGGGTACTTGCGCGATCCGCCCCGCCCGTGTGGACTACCGCCAATAAGCTCGCACCGTCGCGGGCACACAGAGACCATGAAGACCCGCACGAATTCAGTGCCCATGACAGGAGGCAAAGCGTGAGCGCGACCGCGGACCACGCGGAGGAGCGGACCAACCCGGCGAGCCGGCTTGGTTTCGAGCCCGGACAGGTGGTCCAGGAGCTCGGGTACGACGAGGATTGCGACCAGGAGCTCCGCGAGGGGATCGAGGAGCTCACGGGTGAGGAGCTCGCCGACGAGGAGTACGACGACGTGCCCGACGCCGTCCTGCTGTGGTTCCGCGAGGACGACGGCGACCTCACCGACGCGCTCGTCGACGCCACGTCGACGATCGACCCCGGCGCCCCGATCTGGCTCATGACCCCGAAGACCGGGCGTGACGGCCACGTCGAACCGAGTGAGATCGGTGAGGCGGCGCAGACCGCGGGGCTGGCGCAGACCAGCAGCGTCAACGCCGCCAAGGACTGGACCGGCAGCCGTCTGGTGACCCCGAAGGCCGCGAAGGCCGGCAAGCGGTAGGCGGGCACGGGGTCGCGCCGTAGCGGGTCGCGGCCCGTACCCGGCCGCCGTGCCGTCATGGCCGTCCGCGCGGTTCCCCGCGCCCCTTCGAGGGTGGCTGCGCGCCGCGCGGAGGCGCGCCACCGGCGGCGCGGGGACCACGCGGACGCCGTACCGCCGCCTGCGCGGGGCCGCGCCCGCCCTCACCCACGGCCGCACCCACCCACCGCGGAGTCGCCCCCATGTCTGTCCTCGCGGGCGAGCCCGCTCCCGACCTCCGGCTGAACGACCAGCACGGCCGTGCCGTGACCCTGGAGGAGTTCCGCGGCCGTAAGAACGTCCTGCTGGCCTTCTTCCCGTTCGCCTTCACCAGCGTGTGCACCGGCGAGCTCCAGGCGATCCAGAACGCCCTGGACGCGTTCCAGAACGACCGGACGCAGGTGCTCGCCGTGTCGTGCGACTCGATGCACGCGCTGCGCGCCTTCTCCGACGCCGAGCGCCTGGACTTCCCGCTGCTCAGCGACTTCTGGCCGCACGGAACGGTTTCCCGTGCCTACGGCGTCTTCGCCGAGGAGAAGGGCTGCGCGCTGCGCGGCACCTTCGTGATCGACCGCCGGGGCATCGTGCGGTGGACCGTGCTGAACGGCCTGCCGGACGCGCGCGATCTCGACCAGTACGCGAAAGCGCTGTCCGCGCTGTAGCCATCCGGGAACGGGTCACTAAGCTCGGGACGTTGATCCGGCACGGCTCAACGCCACGACCCACACCGCTGTGACGGGCGGGGAAACCGACAGGAGGACGCGTGGGAGTCAGCCTCAGCAAGGGCGGCAATGTCTCGCTGACGAAGGAGGCGCCGAACCTCACGGCGGTCGTCGTCGGCCTGGGCTGGGACGCCCGCACCACCACCGGCAGCGACTTCGACCTGGACGCGAGCGCGCTGCTCACCGACGAGCAGGGCAAGGTCCTCTCCGACCAGCACTTCGTCTTCTTCAACAACCTCAGGAGCCCGGACGGCTCGGTCGAGCACACCGGCGACAACCTCACCGGCGAGGGCGAGGGCGACGACGAGGTGATCAACGTCAGCCTGGCCACCGTGCCGGCGAACGTGGCGAAGATCGTCTTCCCGGTGTCGATCTACGACGCCGAGCCGCGCCAGCAGAGCTTCGGCCAGGTGCGCAACGCCTACATCCGGGTGGTGAACGCGGCCGACGGCGCTGAGCTGGCGCGCTACGACCTGACCGAGGACGCCTCCACCGAGACCGCGATGGTCTTCGGCGAGCTGTACCGGCACGGCGCGGAGTGGAAGTTCCGCGCGATCGGCCAGGGGTACGCCTCCGGCCTGCGCGGCATCGCCCAGGACTTCGGCGTCAACGTCTGACACCGCACACCAGGCTTGCCCACACCACGTGTGAGGGGGAAAGGACCACGATGGGCGTCACGCTCGCCAAGGGGGGCAACGTCTCCCTGTCCAAGGCCGCGCCGAATCTCACCCAGGTGCAGATCGGCCTCGGCTGGAGGGCCCGCTCGACCACCGGCGCCGACTTCGACCTGGACGCCAGCGCGCTGCTGTGCTCCGGCGGCCGGGTGCTGGGGGACGAGTACTTCGTCTTCTACAACAACCTCAAGAGCCCCGAGGGCTCGGTCGAGCACACCGGCGACGACCTGACCGGCGGCAGCGGGGGTGACGACGAAACGATCCTGGTCGACCTCGGCAAGGTGCCCGCCGACGTCGACAAGGTCGTCTTCCCGGTGTCGATCTACGACGCCGACGCCCGGGTGCAGACCTTCGGGCAGGTCAGCGACGCGTACATCCGCGTGGTCAACCAGTCCGACGGCGCGGAGCTGGCGCGCTACGACCTGACCGAGGACGCCTCCACCGAGACCGCGATGATCTTCGGCGAGCTGTACCGGTACAACGGCGAATGGAAGTTCCGGGCGGTGGGTCAGGGGTACGCGTCCGGTCTGCGCGGCATCGCCCTAGACTTCGGGGTCAACGTTTCGTAAAGCCGCGCACCGCGCGGGGGACCCGTGGTCCCAAGGGACCGCAAGGGATTGGGTGGGAAGCACGTGCTCCTCAGAACATTCGGCTGGTCGTTCGGCATCACCGCCGCCGGCCTGGCCCTGGCCGGCATCCTCTGGGGAGGCAAGGGACTCGCGATCGTGGCGATCCTGTCCGTCCTGGAGATCTCGCTCTCGTTCGACAACGCGGTCATCAACGCGGGCATCCTGCGCAAGCTGAACGCGTTCTGGCAGAAGATCTTCCTGACCGTCGGCGTGCTGATCGCCGTCTTCGGCATGCGGCTGGTCTTCCCGATCATCATCGTGGCCGTCACCGCGAAGCTCAGCCCGTGGGAAGCGGTGCGGATCGCGATCAACGACCACGACCGCTACGAGAACCTCGTCACCAACGCCCACCCGGCGATCGCCGCCTTCGGCGGCATGTTCCTGCTGATGATCTTCCTCGACTTCATCTTCGAGGAGCGCGAGATCACCTGGCTGTCCTGGCTGGAGAAGCCGCTGGCCAAGCTCGGCAAGCTGGACATGCTGTCGGTGGTGGTCGCCATGGTCGCCCTGGTGATCGCCGGCACCACGGTCGCGGACGCGGTGCCGCTGCACGGCGGGCACGGCACGGTCGACAAGGCCGAGACGGTGCTGCTGGCGGGCGTCGCCGGTCTGATCACCTACCTGGTGGTCGGCGGCATCTCCGGCTTCTTCGAGGAGCGGCTGGAGGACGAGGAGGGCGACGACGAGGACGGCGAGCCCGAGATCGAGGTCGCCAAGGCCCCGGCGGGGGCGAGCGGGGCCAGCGTGGTGCGCACCGTCGGCCTGGCCGGCAAGGCCGCGTTCTTCATGTTCCTCTACCTGGAGGTCATCGACGCGTCGTTCTCGTTCGACGGCGTCATCGGCGCCTTCGCGATCAGCAACGACATCTTCGAGATCGCGCTCGGTCTGGGCATCGGCGCGATGTACATCCGGTCGCTCACCGTCTACCTGGTCCGCAAGGGCACCCTGGACGACTACGTGTACCTGGAGCACGGCGCGCACTACGCGATCGGCGCCCTGGCGGTCATCCTGCTGGTCACGATCAAGTACGAGGTCAGCGAGGTCGTCACCGGCCTGATCGGCGTTGTCCTGATCGCGGCGTCGTACTGGTCGTCGGTGGTACGCAACCGCCGTCTCGGGGAAGGCTCCCAGGCGTCGGACGGCGACAAGGCGGAAGCCACGTCCGGGGTCTGACCCCGGACGCGCACGCGCCGCTGCCCCCGCCCTCCGGCGGGGGCAGCGGCGCGTGCGCGTGACCGAGGCCGAGGCAGTGGGTGACTAGGGGAGGACGAACGACAATGGCCTGGTGGCGGTTCCTGCGGCCGAGCGGCCCGGAGCAGTTCGACGTGACGAACGCGCACACCGTGGAACTCACCAAGCGGCGGCCGGAGTTGTCGCTGACGAAACAGGGTGCCGCGGTCGGCAACATGCGGGTGAACCTGTCCTGGCAGATGCGGCCGTCCGACACCGGCGACTGGGTCACCGACCGGGGCAGCTTCCTGCGCCGCCAACTCGACGTTTTCAAGCCACGTGTGGTGCAGGCGGCCGGCCCCGCGATGGTCAACGTGGACCTCGACCTGGCCTGCATGTACGAACTCAACGACGGCACCAAGGGCGTGGTGCAGCCGCTCGGCGGCTTCCACGGCGACCTGGACGCCCCGCCCTACATCCAGATGAGCGGCGACGACCGGTTCGGCGGCACCTCGGGCGAGACGCTGTACATCAACTTCGACAAGCGCGAGGAGTTCAAGCGCCTGCTGGTGTTCGTGTACATCTACGACGGCACGCCCGCGTTCGACCGCACCCACGCGAAGGTGGAGATCTTCCCCGGGAACGGGCCGAGGATCGAGATCCCGCTCACCGAGCGGGAACCGCAGGCGCGGTCGTGCGCGGTGGTGCTGATCGAGAACCGCAAGGACGAGATGATCGTCCGCCGCGAGGTGCGGTACGTCTACGGCTTCCAGGCCGAGATCGACCGGCTCTACGGGTGGGGCCTGCAATGGGGGCGGGGCTACAAGCCCAAGGTGTAGCCGCGGCCGGGCGGTTGCCGTCGGCATGTGCCAATCCCGCCGGTTGCCCCAATTCGCTTGCGGTGTAACGGGATTGGGGCATTCTGGTGTGCCACTGGAGGCATTGCGCGGCGCACGGGGGGTTGCTTTGCCCGAATGGCCCGGCCGGTCCGCGCGCGACCGGCGCATCCTCACCTACCTCGGCACGCACCTGGTCCTCGACCGGCCGGGCGTGCTCGTCCCGCTGCCGGCGGTGCTGCTGCTGGGGCCCCGGGGCAGCGGCAAGACCACGACGCTGGCCGTGGTGGAGGAGTGGGCCCGCGCGCACCCGTTCGCCGGCCTGGACCTGGAGGCGATGCGGCGCAGCGGTGCGACCGTCTTCGACGCGCTGGTGGAACTGGCCTTCCAGTTGCAGGAGGGCAAGGAGGGCTTCCGCCCGCTGCACTTCCCCTCGTTCACCCTGCTGCTGATGGCGCTGCGCGCGGCCGTCACCACGGAGGACCGGGACCGCGCGATCCGCGAGATGGGCGGCGTCCTGGCCAGCGCGACCAGGCAGGGGTACGACCTGGAGTCGCTGGAGCCCTTCATCGAGGGCGTCGCCACGGCGATCGGCGGACTGCCGGTCGGCTGGATCGCCCAGATCCTCCCCGGCATCCGGGCGGCCCAACGGCTGCGGGCCCGGGTACGGTTGAACAAGCGGATCGACCGTGCCGCGGCGGCCGTGGGCGCCCCGCGGGCGGGCGCGGGCTTCCTGGTCGGCGCCAACCGGCTCTTCCACGGCAACCCGGTCCAGCGGCGGCGGGTCGAGCGGATGCTCTACGCCGCCTTCCGGGCGGACCTGGTCGCCGCGTACACCCACCGCCACAACCACGACCGGCGCACGTCCGCCTGCCTGGTCACCCTCGACAACGTGGACACCGAACTCGGGGACGCGCTGCTGGAACTGGTCCTCGGCGCGCGGGACGGGCCCGGCGCCGGCCTCGACCCCCTGCTGGTGGTCGCGGCCGCCCGCCGGCCGCCGGGCGAGCTGATCGGGGCGGGCGGCGGGCCCGTCCCGGCGTCCGGCGACACGGCGGGCTGGACCGGCGGCGCCTTCGCCCCGGTCCCGGCCGGCCGGCTGCACGTCGGACGGCTGCGGGACCTGGACGCCGGCGAGGTGGAGGCGCACGCGAAGCGGCTGATCCGGGCGCTGCCGGACGAGGACCAGCCGTCCGTGGCGCGCGCGTCGGCGTGGCTGGGCTGGAACGTGTACACCGCGACCCGCGGGCAGCCCGCGGCCACCGGGGCCCTGCTCGACGCGCTGGCCCGGTTCCCGGCGGCCACGCCCTGGGAGGAGCGGTTGGAGCGCTGGCCGGAGATCCCCGCCCGGCCCGCGCCCGGCCGGGACGACGACGGCGCCCCGCCGACCGTGGCGGAGGCCGTCCTCGACGTGCTGCTCGCGGACTGCGACACCGGTCTGCGCCGGGTGCTGCCGCGGGCGGCCGCGGCGGCCTCCCATGTGCAGGCCGGGGCCGCGCCGGGGCTGTGGCAGGGCGTGTCGGGCGTGCAGCAGCGGGCGTTCGCGACCGGCGGCGAGGTCGCCTTCCACCCGGCCGCGCGCTACCTGCTGCTGCGCCGGCTCGACGCGGACACCCACGCGCAGCAGGCCGCCTCCTGGGACGGCGCCCACGCCGCGCTGGCCGCCGCCGCGCTGGACGACGAGGGGGCCGCGGGCGAGGACGCCGGGCGGGTGGTCGCCTACCACGACCTCGCCCGGGGGGACCTGGCCGCCGCCGCGGACTACCTGCGCGGGCGCCTTCCCCCCGCTTCGCCGGTCGAGACGTGGTGCCGGGACCTGTCCTACCTCCAACGCGCCCCCGCCCGCCGGCCCGCGGGAGGGCCGGAGCCCGCGCAGGAGCGCTACGAACGGCTGGTCGGCGACCCTCCCGGCGACGGGGCCCGCCGGGCCATCGTGCGGCTGCTGGCGGCCGGCTGGATCACCGCGCACCCCGGCACGGACCCGTACGCGCGGTGGTACGAGGACCCGTTCGGCGATCCGTACGCCGAGCTGTACGACGACATCGCCCACGAGTTCCGCAACCTGCACGACGTGCGGGGCATCGGCGGGGCGGCCCGGGCGGTGTTCGCCGCCAGGGCCAGGGAGTACGACGAGCTGTCCAGGGGGAAGCCGTGGTGACCGGCGCAGTGCCGCAACAGGATCCGGACGACTCGGTCCCGCGGATCGAGGTCCCGCCGCCCCCGCCCCGCAGGTGGCCGCGCGTCGCGATCGCCGGGGCCGTGGCCCTGGTGGTCGCCGCCGCGGTGACCGTCGTGGTGACCGTCCTGCACGACGACGACTGCGCCACCCGCGGCACCGAGGTCGGCGGCGAGTGCATCGGCGTCAGCGACGGGTCGTACGTCTTCGAGAAGTCGCTCGGGCCGGTCATGGGCCGGATCAGGGCGGCGAACCGGCAGGTGGAGAAGTCCGGCAAGCCGTGGGTGGACGTCGCCTACGTCGAGCCGATCACCGAGGAGCAGGACCAGGAGTCGGTCAAGTACGGCATCCGCAAGGAGCTGGAGGGCGCCTACCTCGCCCAGCAGCAGCTCAACGACGTGCAGCTCGGCGGCCACGGGGACATGCCGCAGATCAGGCTGCTGGTCGCCAACTCGGGCCTGCGCTCCGAGCAGTGGCAGAAGTTGTCGAAGGTGCTGATCGGGATGTCGGAGCCGGGGGACCACCCGCTCGTCGGGGTCGCCGGGTTCGGCCAGAGCCGGGACGGGACGCTGGACCTGGTCCGCACGCTGCGGGCCGCGAAGGTGCCGATGATGGGCGCCACCGTCACCGCCGACGGCCTCACCGACCCGAGGAACGTCGGGTTCTTCAGCGTCTCCTCGCCGAACTCCGCCCAGGTGAGCGCCGCGGTGAAGTACCTCAGGCGGCAGCAGGAGCGGACCGCGGGCTACCGGGTGATGGTGGTGCGCGACCGCAACCAGCAGGACATCTACAACACCTCGCTCTACAGCGACTTCGCCCGGGACAGCGCGGCGTCGAAGCTGGCGCTGACCGGCGGCGACCTGGAGTACGTCTCGGGCATCGACGGTGTCGGCAACGCCATGTCCTCCGTCGCGGACAAGGTGTGCGACAAGGCCCCCGACGCGGTCTACTTCGCCGGGCGCGGCGCCAACCTCAGGGACTTCGTCGTCGCGATGTCCGCGCCCGACCGCAGGTGCCCGGTCACCGTGCTCACCGGGGACGACGCGGTCGGCGTCTACTACGACGGCTCGGCGTCCGACGCGACGCGCCGGACGTACGCGCAGGACTGGCGGACCAGCCGGGTGACGGTGCTCTACACCGCGCTCGGCCACCCCGCGCTGCCCGGCGAGGTCTACTCCGCGGCCAAGGACCCCTACCCCGCCTTCCGGGACCTCTACCACCAGCAGTTCGGCGGCAGCGGGGACACGGAACTGCAGGACGGGCAGGTGATACTGGGCCACGACGCGGTGTGGACGCTCGGCGAGGCGATCCGGGAGGCGGCCGGCCCGGCCGGCACGGTGCCGGTGACCGCGGGCAGCACGCTCAACGGCCTGGTCGGCGGTAACGACGTCACGGGGGTGAGCGGGCCGATCCGGCTGGGCCCCGACGGCAACCCGCAGGACAAGCCGATCGCGCTGGTGCTGCTGGAGCCCGACGGGCGCTACGTCTTCCGGCAGGTCATCACCCCCTGAACGCGCCCCGCCGCGCCCGCCCGCCTGAACCGTGCCCCGCCGCGCCGACCCGCCGCCTGCGGGCTGTCCCTAGGCGTTCTGGAACTGGGGGCCCTGCGGGGGCAGGGCGAAGCGGGCGTCGGGCGAGGGGGGCGCGGTCGGCGGGGCGGCCACCGGCTGGGGGTAGCCGTAGGCGGGGTAGGACCCCTGGGGCTGCTGGTGGACCACCGGCTGCTGCTGCGGCGGGGGCGGGACGGCGGACACCGGCTGCGGGTAGCCGTAGGCGGGCTGCGCCGGCACGTGGGAGGGGTAGGGGGCGGCCAGCGGGTAGCCGTAGGCGCCGGAGGGCTCCGGGGCGGCCACGGTCGGTCCCGCGGCCGCCGTGTAGCCGCCGGTGGGGCCCTGGACGGGCATCGCCGCCGTGGGACCCGCGGCCGCGGTCGCGCCCTCGGGCGGCCCGGCGGGGTCGGGCTCGCTGTCGTCGACCGCGATGCCGTACTCCGTGGCGAGGCCGACCAGGCCGGTGGCGTACCCCTGGCCGAGCGCGCGGAACTTCCAGCCGGTGCCCTTGCGGTACAGCTCGCCGCAGATCAGCGCGGTCTCCTGGCCGGTGTCGGGCACCACGTCGAAGGTGACCAGCGGCGCGGCGTGCTGCGGGCCGGCCGCGTCGTAGAGCGCGAGCACGAGGTCGGGGACCATCCGGAACGGCCCGCCGTCGCAGGACGCGGCCACCACCACCCGGTCCACGCCCGGGTCGAGCGCGGCCAGGTCGATCTCCACGGTGTCGGTCAGGCCCTCCGCGACGCGCTGCTTCGGCAGGTGCCGGGCCAGCCCCGACGGGTGCCGCGGGGCGTTGTAGAAGACGAAGTCGGCGTCCGAGCGCACCCGGCCGTCGGGGCCGAGCAGCAGCACGGAGGCATCGACGTCCGGAGCGGCCGGCGCCGGGCTCCAGCGGAGCACCGCCCGGATGCCCGAGGCGTCCAGCGGGATGTTCGAGCCCTTCACCATCACGTGCGTCATGACCGCCATCCTGCCCGTCCGGCGGGGCGCCCCACAACGCCGCGTGGGCGCACGGCGGCGGACACCTCGGCGACCGGAGCCGGTTACCTGTTTGTCACGCGCGGTGGGAACCTTTGCGCGGGGGGCACACGTACGATAATCGGCCACGCGATTGACGCCTGTTCTCGCGGCTGTGACTGTGAAAGGGGGGCGTATGCGACACTTCGGGCACCTTGCGTCGGACCTCAGAAGTGAACTCTTCCACCGGGAACCCCAGGAGTTCGCGGCGGACTCTCCCGCGCGCGTCCTGGCGACCGCCCTCGGCGCCACGCTCTACAGTCCGGCGACCCGGCCGCACCTCGCCGACGACGTGCTCAAGCAGGCCGCCCGCGGCGTGGTCTCCATGGTGCTGTGCCTGGAGGACTCCATCGACGACCGCGACGTGGAGGCCGGCGAGGCCAACCTGGTCCTGCAGTTCGCCGACCTCGCCGCCCGCCCGGGCGCCGGGCGGGCGCTGCCGCTGCTGTTCATCCGGGTCCGCACCCCGGCGCAGATCACCGACCTGGTGCGGCGGCTGGGCGACTCCGTACGGCTGCTGTCCGGATTCGTACTGCCGAAGTTCACCGAGGAGAGCGGCGTGCCCTTCCTCGAAGCGCTCGGCACCGCCGAGGCGGCGTCGGGGCGGCGGCTGTTCGCGATGCCGGTCCTGGAGTCCCCGGAGCTGATGCACCTGGAGAGCCGGGTGGAGACGCTGTACGGGATATCCCGCACCGTCGACAAGTACCGCGACCGGGTGCTCGCGCTGCGGCTGGGCGTCACCGACTTCTGCTCCTCCTACGGCCTGCGCCGGGCGCCCGCGATGACCGCCTACGACGTGCAGATCGTCGCCTCGGTCATCGCCGACGTGGTCAACGTGCTCGGCCGCGCCGACGGCAGCGGGTTCGTGGTCACCGGCCCGGTGTGGGAGTACTTCCGGCACCACGAGCGGATGTTCAAGCCGCAACTGCGCCGCAGCCCGTTCACCCCGGAGGCGGAGGACCTGCGCGACGCGCTCATCCAGCAGGACATGGACGGCCTGCTGCGCGAGATCGAGCTCGACCGCGCCAACGGCCTGCTCGGCAAGACCTGCATCCACCCCAGCCACGTGCCGGTGGTGAACGCGCTGAGCGTGGTCACCCACGAGGAGTTCTGCGACGCCGCCGACATCCTGCACGAGGACCGCAGCGGCGGCGGGGTGCTCCGCTCCGCCTACACCAACAAGATGAACGAGGTGAAGCCGCACCGCGCCTGGGCCGAGCGCACCCTGCACCGCGCCGAGGTCTTCGGCGTCGCCCGCGAGGACATCAGCTTCGTGGAACTGCTCGCCGCGATCCTGCCGTCCTCGTGACCGGCGCCCTGCCTTTCCCGCACGCAAAGGACATCCGCCTGATGCCAACGAACGCGCCCTGGACCGGGCAGTGGGTCGCCGACCGCCTCGGCGTCACCCTGCACGGCGACCGCCTGACCGACCTGGTCGGCCTGGCGTTGCGGCGCAACCCCAAGCGGGCCCACCTGCTCGTCTCGAACGTGCTCGG
Source organism: Streptomyces sp. SN-593 (assembly GCF_016756395.1). Lineage (NCBI taxonomy): Bacteria > Bacillati > Actinomycetota > Actinomycetes > Kitasatosporales > Streptomycetaceae > Actinacidiphila > Actinacidiphila reveromycinica. The sequence continues at coordinate 2,450,465 of NZ_AP018365.1, read as the reverse complement.
CAAGCACGTCCCGCAGGACCCCCGCACCGTCTACGGCCTCGCCCTCGCGCTCGGCGCGCGGGTGCGGGAGCTGCTGGGGGACGTCGAGGCGGCGCGCGCGGTCGTGCTCGGGTACGCCGAGACCGCCACCGGGCTGGGCCACGCGGTCGCCGACGGCATCGGCTTCGCGCCCTACCTGCACTCCACCCGCCGCGCGGTGCCCGGCACGACCCCGCACGGCGGGTTCGAAGAGGAGCACAGCCACGCCACCTCCCACCTGCTGCTGCCCGAGGAGGCCGACCTGCTGGCCCGCCCCGGCCCGCTCGTACTGGTCGACGACGAGTTCTCCACCGGCCGCACCATCCGCAACACCATCGCGGCCCTGCACGCCCTGCACCCGCGCGAGCACTACGTCGTGGTGGCCCTCACCGACATGCGCCCGGCCGCCGACCGCGACGCGCTGACCGCCTTCGCCGCCGGACTGCCCGCCCGCGTCGACGTGGTGGCCCACGCCACCGGGACGGTCGGCCTGCCCGAGGGGGTGCTCGGCAAGGGGCAGGCCCTGGTCGCGGCCCACAGCGCGGCGGACAGGGAGCCCGTCGCGTCCGCGGGGTCCGCGGTGGCCACGGGGTCCGTCGCGCCCGCCGGGTCCGCGGTGTCCACGGGGTCCGGCGGCTCCGCCGAGGTCTCCGGCCGGGTGCGCCGGGTGCCGCTGGACTGGCCCGCGGACCTGCCCGACGGCGGGCGGCACGGCTTCCGGGCCGACCACGCCGCTCGGCTGGCGCAGGCGCTGCCCGCGATGGGCGAACGGCTCGCCGACGCGCTGCCGCCGGCCGCCGGCCGCGTCCTGGTCCTGGGCAACGAGGAGCTGATGTACGCGCCGCTGCGGCTGGCCGGGGCGCTTCAGAGCGCGCTGGAGGCGCGGGCGGGCGCCGCGCCACCCGGCCGCGCCCCGGCCGCCGTCCGCTACTCCACCACCACCCGCTCCCCGGTACTGGCCGTCGACGACCCGGGGTACGCCATACGCCACCGGATCGCCTTCCCCGCCCACGACGACCCGACGGACGGCGGCAGCCCGGACCGGTACGCGTACAACGTGCGCGGGTTCGACGCGGTGGTCTGCGTGGTGGACTCCGTCGGGGACACCGCTGCCCTGCACGCGCCCGGCGGCCTGCTGGACCGGCTCTCCGCCGCCACCGACTCGGTACTGCTCGCGGTGGTGCCGTCCTACCGACCGAACGGAACCCCGCAACCGATGAACAGCACGACCGACGAGGCAGGTTCGACCGACCGGACCGCCGCTCCCGGCACCGACCCCGGAAGCGGCACCGGCACCGCGTCCGGCAGCGGCACCCACGGATCGACCGCGCCGGCCGCCGGCGGGACCGGCGGGCTCGCCGAGCCGCTGCGCGGGCCGGAGTTCTCCTCCTACGCGCCCGAGGAGGTGGGCTGGCTGCTCAAGGACCTCTCCGGCGTGGAGCTGGAGGCGCCCGTCGAGGAGCGCGAGGAGGCCATCCAGAGCGGCGGCGCGCACTACGCCGAGTCGCTGCCGGTGGAGTACCAGCCCAGCGCGGAGTACCAGGAGCTGTTCCGCGCCGCGCTGGACTCCTCGGCGGCGCGGATCGCCCGCGCGGTCGGCACCGTCACCGAACTCGTGCTCGCCGAGCGCGGCCCGGACGCCGTACTGGTCTCGCTGGCCCGCGCCGGCACCCCCGTCGGCGTGCTGATGCGCCGCTGGGCCCAGCACGCGCACGGGCTGAGGCTGCCGCACTACGCGGTCTCCATCGTCCGCGGCCGCGGCATCGACGCCAACGCGCTGCGCTGGCTGGCCGCCCACCACGACCCGGCCGACGCGGTGTTCGTCGACGGCTGGACCGGGAAGGGCGCGATCACCCGCGAACTCGCCGCCGCGGTGGCCGACTTCGCCGCCGCCTCCGGTCGCGGCGCCGGCCGGGGCTTCGACCCGGAGATCGCGGTCCTCGCCGACCCCGGCGGCTGCGTGCGCACCTACGGCACCCGCGACGACTTCCTCATCCCCTCCGCCTGCCTCAACTCCACCGTCTCCGGCCTCGTCTCCCGCACGGTGCTGCGGGACGGGCTGATCGGCCCGGACGACTTCCACGGCGCGAAGTTCTACCGCGAACTGCTCGGCGCCGACGTCTCCGGGCTCTTCCTCGACACCGTCGCCGCCGCCTTCGACGCGGTCGCCGGCGGTGTCGCCGAGGACGTCAAGGCGCTGCGCGCGCGGGACCGCCGCCCGACGTGGGCCGGCTGGGCCGCCGTCGAGCGGATCAGCGAGGAGTACGGCATCGGCGACGTCAACCTGGTCAAGCCCGGCGTCGGCGAGACCACCCGGGTGCTGCTGCGCCGGGTGCCGTGGAAGATCCTCGCCCAGCGCGGCGCGGGCGCCGACCTGGACCACGTACGCCTGCTCGCCGCCCAGCGCGGCGTGCCCGTCGAGGAGGTGGACGGCCTGCCGTACACCTGCGTGGGCCTGATCCACCCGCGCTACACCCGCGGCGCCACCGGGGGCGACGGCAAGGCGGTGGCCGCGAAGTGAGCCGCGTGCCGATGCCGACGCACCACCGCACCGTGGTCGCCAGCGACCTCGACCGGACCCTGGTCTACTCCGCCGCCGCGCTGGGCCTGACCATGCCCGACGAGCACGCGCCCCGGCTGCTGTGCGTCGAGGTCCACGAGGCCAGGCCGCTGTCCTACCTCACCGAGACCGCCGGGCGGCTGCTGGTCGAACTCGCCGACACCGCGCGGTTCGTGCCCGCCACCACCCGCACCCGCAAGCAGTACCGGCGGATCAGGCTGCCCGGGCGGGTGCCGCGGTACGCGATCTGCGCGAACGGCGGCCACCTGCTGGTCGACGGGCGCACCGACCACGACTGGCACGACGAGATGCGGCGCAGGCTCGCCGACGGCTGCGCGCCGCTCGCCGAGGTGCGCGCGCACCTGGCCGCCACCGCGGACCCGGAGTGGCTGCGCAAGGAGCGGATCGCCGAGGACCTGTTCGCCTACCTCGTGGTCGAGCGCGAACGGCTGCCGGCCGGCTGGGTCGAGGAACTCGCCGGCTGGGCCGACACGCGCGGCTGGACCGTCTCGCTCCAGGGCCGCAAGGTCTACGCGGTGCCCAGGCCGCTCAGCAAGTCCGCGGCGCTCGCCGAGGTGGTCCGGCGCACCGGCGCCGAGCAGGTGCTCGCCGCCGGGGACTCACTGCTCGACGCCGACCTGCTGCTCGCCGCCGACGCCGGCTGGACGCCCGGCCACGGTGAGCTGGCCGACGCCCGGTGGACCGCGCCGCACGTCACCGCGCTGCCCACCGCCGGGGTGGCCGCGGGCGAGGAGATCGTCCGCCGTGTGCTGGAGCGGCTGGAGCGGTGACGGCCCCCGGTCCGGCGGCGCGGCTCAGCCCGCCCGCCGGACCGGCGCAGTCCCGGGCGCGGCCGGCTCGCCCGGGCCGGTCCGGGAGTTGGCGAGGATGACCGCGAGGCAGCCGACCGCGAGCACCGCCAGCGCGAGGAGCATCGCGGGGTAGCCGACCACCGAGGAGGCGGCCGCGAGCACGGTCGGCAGCAGGAAGCCCGCGTAGGCGGCCGCGTAGTACACGCCGGTGAGCCCGGCCAGGTCGTCGGGGCGGGCGATGCGCTGGATCTCCACCAGCCCGGAGACGATCGCGATGCCGTAGCCCGCGCCCAGCACCAGCGCGCCGACCGGCGCCAGCCACGGTGAGCGGGTCCCGGCGTCCAGCGCGCACACGGCCATGCCCAGCGCCATCAGCACCATGGCGGCCGACATCGCCAGTACCGTCGAGCGCGCGCCCAGCCGCTTGGCGAAGGGCTGCACGAGGGCGCCCGTGCCCAGCGTCAGTACCGTCAGCGCGGTGGCGTACGCCAGACCCCAGTGCCCCACCCGCGCGTCCACGAGCTGGGGCGTCACGGCGTACGCGATGCCCGCGGACCCGAACACCCAGGGGGCCAGGGGCAGGACGACCCGCAGGAAGCGGCGGTGCCCGGCGGCCGGGACCTTCAGGTCGGCCAGCAGTCCGCCGGGCGCCCCCGTCCGCTGCCGCGTCTCGGGAGCCCGGAGCATGACCGCGAGCAGGACGGCCCCGACGGCGACGTGCACCAGGTAGGGCAGTGCGGTGGGCCACGGCCCCCACTGGGCGAGCGCGCCCGCCACGCCGGGGCCGATCCCGAACCCCGCGGTGAGCGCCAGCGAGCTGCGCCGGGCGCCGGCACCGGGGTCGGCGCCCGGGTCGTGGGGTCCCTGCGAGAGCTCCTTCACCCAGCTCGACCCCACGGCCATCGCGATCCCGACGGCGGCGCCGGTCAGCAGCCGCCCCGCGACGAGTGGGACGAGCCCCAGCGAGCCGGCCGCGAGGACCGCGCTGGCCAGCAGTGAGACCGCGGTGCCGGCGATCATCAGCGGCCGGCGCCCCAGGCGGTCGGAGAGCGGCCCGCCGATCAGCAGGCCGGGGATGAGGCCGACGACGTACGCGCCGAGCAGCGCGTCGACGGTCACCGTCGAGTAGCCGTCGGTACGCCGGTACATCAGCAGCAGCGGGGTGAACTGGTTGCCTCCCCAGCCGCACGCGACCAGCCCGGCGGCGGCCTGCCGCCAGCCGGCCGGCCGGCCGGCGCCCCCGGAGCCGTCCAGGGGGCGGGCCGCGGACACGGCGGGGGAGGTGTCGAGGGTGGCGTCGGGGGAGACGGGGCCGGGGGAGACGGCGTCGGGGGAGACGGGGCCGGCGGCGGGGGCGGTCACCTGGGTTGTCCTTTCCGCGCCGCGGAACCCGGGGGAGGGACGGGCACCGCGGGCTCTACGGCCGGGGGTGTGGGGTGGGCGGGCGGGCCCGAGCGGCGGTGGTCGCCGCTGCCCGGGTCAGGGGGCGCCGTCGGGGGCGCCGTCGGCGGGGTACGAGGCCGCGCGACGGGGGCGCGGAGGATCGGTGGCGGGTGGCGGGTGGCGGGTGGGCACGGAGCGTCGGTGTTCGGTGGCGGGGGCTTGCGCGGGGGCGATCGGCCGGTGGCGGGTGGGCGTGGTGGGGGCGTGGCGCGGTCAGCGGGGCGGCGGCGGAGCGGCTCGCACGGTCAGCGGGGGTCGCCGTCGAGGGCGCGGTGGGTGCCGTCGAGATGGCGGCGCAGCGCGGCGGCGAAGGCGGCCTCGTCGCGGGCGGCGATGTGGCGCACCAGCGCCTCGTGCTCCCGGGCGAGCACGCTCAGCCGGTCCGGGCGGGGCCGCAGCGCGTGCACGGCCATCCGCCGCTGCCGGTCGCCGAGGGAGGCGTAGAAGCGTTCGGCGAGGGTGTTGCCGGAGGCGGCGACGATCGCCAGGTGGAACGCCTGGTCGAGGCGGGTGAACGCGTCGACGTCCAGGTCCCGGGCGGGCGCCGCCTGCGCGTCGAGGCGGCCGCGGAGCAGCGCCACCGCGCCGGCGAGCCGTTCGTCGTCCGCCGCCAGCAGCCGGCGCACCGCCGCGCACTCCAGGGCCTCGCGCACCTCCAGCACGTTGGCCGCTTCGTGGGGCGGGACCGGTACCACGACCGCGCCCCGCTTGGGGATCAGCCGCAGCAACTCCTCGCCCTCCAGGCGCAGGAAGGCCGCCCGCACCGGGGTGCGGCTCAGGCCGATCCGGTCGGCGACCTCGACCTCGCTGATCAGGCTGCCGCCGGGCAGGTCGCCGGCGAGGATGCGCTCCTTGGTGTCGGTGTACGCCCGCTCGGCCGCCGAGGCGGGCCGGGGCCGGCCGCCCGCGGCGCTGGAGCCGCTGTCGGGGGCGGCGGCGAGGGCGTCGCCGGGAAGGCGGTTATCCATGCATGCACCCTAGCATGGATACATGTAGGGACCATGAGATTTTCTCCCGGGTGTCCGGGTGTCCGGATGACGAGGTGTGGAGGTGCTCGGCGCCGGGTCAGGCGCCGCCCTCCGCGGCCACGACCCGGGAGCAGTGGACCCGGCCGGACTCGGCCCGGCGGGCGTTGGGCCGCTCGCTGTCGCCGATGAACGCGACCGCCTCCTCCTGGGAGCGCCCGCCGCTCACGTGCCGGTCCAGCAGCCTGCGCTCCCGCAGCGTCCGGGGCGTGTCCACGTACCAGAGGCCGTCGAGCAGGTCGCGGACCTCGCACCAGCCGGCCTGGTCGTCGGCCAGGTAGTTCCCCTCGGTCACGACGAGCCGCGCGGCGACGGGGACCACCAGCCCGGCGGCGACCGGCTCCTCCAGCCGCCGGTCGAACGCGGGCGCGTAGACCGGCCGTTCACGGGGTGTGGCGCGCAGGCGGCGCAGCAGGTGCAGGTAGCCGTCGACGTCGAAGGTCTCCGGGGCGCCCTTGCGCCCGCGCAGCCCGAGCCGGTCCAACTGGGCGTTGGACAGGTGGAAGCCGTCCAGCGGCACGTACGCCGCCGTTTCCGCGCCGAGCCGGTCGTTGACGCCGTCGACCAGCCGCCGCGCGAGCGTCGACTTCCCGGCGGCCGGCGGACCCGCCAACCCGAGCAGCACCCTGCGACCTGGAATGCTGGGCACCATGGCGACCACGTCATCGACGAGCATCCGGTCAGCCTAGGTCAGGCCGGCCCCGTCCGGACCCGGCAGCACCCGGTCGGGTCGGGCCGGGGCGGAGCTTCGCAGCGTCGAGTGGAGAAGACCGTTGTACGAGACGAAGAACCCCCTGCTCACACCGGAGTTGTACGCGTACGTGCTGGAGCACAACCCGCCGCTGAGCCCGGCGCAGCGCGCGCTGGTGGAGGCCACGCACCGCCGGTTCGCGGAGGTCGCGGGGCTGCAGACGGCCCAGGAGCAGGGTCCCCTGCTGGCGTTCCTGGTCCGGCTCACCGGTGCCCGCCGGATCGTGGAGGTCGGCACGTTCACCGGCTTCTCCACGCTGTCGATGGCCGCCGCGCTGCCGGCCGACGGCCGGGTGATCGCCTGCGACGTCTCGGAGGAGTGGACGGCGCTGGGGCGCGCCGCCTGGGCGGACGCCGGGGTCGCGGACCGCGTCGACCTGCGGATCGCCCCCGCGATCGAGACGCTGCGGGCGCTGCCGCGCGACCCGTGGATCGACCTGGCGTTCGTCGACGCCGACAAGGGCTCGTACGTCGACTACTGGGAGGAGTTGGTGCCGCGGATGAAGTCCGGCGGCCTCCTCGTGGTCGACAACACCCTGTACCACGGCGACGTGACCGACCTCGGCAAGGGCGGCGGGGCGGCGGCGATCCGGGCGTTCAACGACCGGGTACGGGCCGACGACCGGGTGGACGACGTGCTGCTCACGGTCGCGGACGGCACGACGCTGGCCCGGAGGCTGTGAGCAGTGCGGCCAGCAGCGGGCGGTAGTGGGCGAAGGGCGGCACCCGGGCGGCCGGGTCCCTCGCCCGCTCGTCCCAGCGGCGCAGCGTCACCGCGTCCCGGGCGTACGGCTCGGATTCGTACGCCCGCGCCTCCGCGACCGTCATCGGGCCGCCCTGGAGCGCGAGGGCGCGCAGCGCCGGTGCGGGGAGCCGGTCGGCGTAGCCGGGTTCGGCGCGGCACAGGTAGCGCCCGGCCGCCGCGTGCAGCCGTACCGGCTCCGTGACGTCGGGCCCGAACCACGCGGCGAGCCGGTCCGCGCCCGTACGGTCCCGCCGGTCGTCGGCGCGCTCCCCGCGGTCGAGGGCGTCGATGCCGTGCAGCAGCGCGGCGGCGACCAGCGCGGGCCGGGCGCCGTCGGCCTCGGCGAGGGCCGCGGCCCGCAGCAGGTGCCCGGCCCGGGTGGGGTCCCCGCCGGCGCCCCGCTCGGCGCCGGCGCCCCCGAACAGCGCTTCCAGCGCGTCGAGCGGGGCGGTGTCCATGCCCGGAAGATGCCACACCCGCGCGGGCCGTCGGCGTCCCCCGGGTTACCTGTGGATGAACGTCGATCGCTCCCGCGGCTCCGGCTACCCTGAGGGCATGCCCCGTTACGAGTACCGCTGCAAGGCGTGCGGCTTCACCTTCGAGATGCGCCGCCCCATGTCCCAGTCCGACGCCCCCGCGCCCTGCCCCCGCGGCCACGCCGACACGGTCAAGCTCCTCTCCACGGTCTCCGTCGCCACCTCGGCCCCGTCCTCTTCCTCCCCCACTCCTGCCTCCGGCGGCGGAGGCGGCTGCTGCGGCGGCGGCTGCTGCGGCTGACGTCCCCGGCCCTCCCCGCGGGTGCGGGGGAACGGCGCGCCCAGCCGTCCACCGGCGGGACGTGGGTGCCCCGGGCGTGCCCGGGGGCGCGGGGAACGGCGCGCTCAGCCGTCCACCGGCGGGTGGTCGCGGGCTCTGGGGGCCGCCCCTTCGGGCGCGTGAGCGCCCCGGGTGTACCCGGGCGTGCCCAGGGGCGCGGGGAACGGCGCGCTCAGCCGTGCACCGGCGGGTGGTCGCGGGGGTTCCCGAGGTGCCCCTTGGTGGCGTGTGGGTGCCCCGGGTAGTCCCGAGGTTCCCCAGGGGCGCGGGGAACGGCGCGCTCAGCCGTCCACCGGCGGGTGGCCGCGGGTGTCCGGGGGCCGCCCCTTCGGGGGCGTGGGTGCCCCGGGTGTACCCGGGCGTGCCCAGGGGCGCGGGGAACGGCGCGCTCAGCCGTCCACCGGCAGGTGGTCGCGGGTGTCCGGGGGCCGCCCCTTCGGGGGCGTGACGGCCGCCCTACCCGCAAGGCGACCCCTACCGCCCCGCCGCGCGGTCCTCCCTGATGTTGGACACCACCCGGTTCGCCGTCTCCCGCACCGCCGCCGTCTCCGTGAGGAACGCCCAGTAGTCCGGGTGCCGTCCCTGCAACGCCCCCACGGCCCGGTCGAGCCGCGCCACCGCCTCGTCGAGCGGCCGCGCGTGCCGGGGCTCGGGCGTACTGCGCCCCTGCATCGCCAGCCGCTGCGCGTCGCGGATCGCGAACCGCGTCTTCTCCACCTCGCCGCTCGGGTCCTTGCTCACCTCGTTGAGCCGGCGCAGCCGCTCCCCGGCGGCGGACACCGCCCCGTCCACCTCGTCCATCTGCGTGCGGACGGTCGCCAGCCGCGCCGTGGCGTCGTTCCAGCGCTGCTCCGCCCGTGCCGAGCGGGCCTCCGCGAGAGCCTGCTCGGCGAGCCGGACCGCCTGCGCGGCCTGGTCCGGCACGTGCTGGAGGTCCTGCCAGCAGGCTGTGGAGAACCGCCGCCGCAGCTCGCTGAGCACGGGCGCGACGCCCTCCGCCCGGGTGCCCAGCGCCTGCACCCGGGTGCGCAGCGACACCAGCCGCTTGTCGATCTCCTTCGCCTGCTCGGGCAGCCGCTCGGCCTCCGCCCTGACCGCCTCCGCGGTGCGCCGCATCTGGTCGGCGCGCCGGACCGTCTCCTGCACCCCGTGCTTGCCCGCGCCCTCGTTGAGCTTGGTCAGCTCCGGGCCGAGCGCGGCGAGCCGGGCCGCCAACTCGTCGGCCTTGAGCCCGGCCGCACGCACCGCGTCCAGCGCCTGGCTCGCCGCGAGCAGCGACTGCTTGGCCCGCTCACGGGCGGGCGCGAGCTGTGCGAGCTGCGTCTCGGCCTTGCCGAGCAGCGGGGCCAGGCCCGCCTTGTACCGTTCGAGCTCCTTCTTCGCGCTGACCAGCTCGTTCTTCGCCTGGGTCAGCTCGGACACGGCGCGGGAGGCCGCCGCGTGGTCCAGGCCGTCGCGGTCGATGTCGTGCGCGTCCACCGTCGCGATGTAGGCGCCGCTGACCCGGTCGATCTTCTCCACGAGGGCCCGGAACCCGTCGAGCGCTTGGCGGGCCTGCGGGGTGTCGTCCACCGCGGAGATCGTCTCTATCGAGATCTCCAGGTCCCGCTGGGCCGTGTCCAGGTCGTAGAACGCCTGGGCCGCGGCGTCCTTCGCCGCCTGGGCCTCCGCACGCAGGTCGTCGCCGCGCCGCCACCACGAGCGTGCCGTCGTCACAGTGACTCTCTCTCCCCGCGTCCGCTGCTCACCGTCGTTCCGCCCCATCCTCCCACCCGCCCGGCCCGAACACACGGCCCCCTTCTCCGCGCCCCCGCCGCCCTACGCCGCCGTACTCCACCGCGCGCCGCCGTACGCCACCGGGCTCCGCCGTACGCCGCCCGCGCCTCCGCGCGCCGCCCGCGGGGACCCGCCCGATCCGCGACGCTTGCCGAGCACGCCCCACCCCGGGGTAATCTGTGTCGTCGCGGACCCAGGGGCGTGTAGCTCAGTGGTAGAGCGCCGCCCTTACAAGGCGGATGTCGGCGGTTCGAAACCGTCCACGCCCACCCAGGTCAAAGCCCCTTCCGACACAGTCGGGAGGGGCTTTCGATCTCGGCATCCCGCAGGGCCGATCTCCTTCCCGGCCGCGCCGGATCCGCGCCCTCCCCCCACCGGCCCGCGACGTGGGGGACCGACCGCGCAGGGAGCGGGCCCTCGCCGGGCGATCCGGCGGGGCCCTTCTTCTGACAGTAGACCGCCTCGCCACCAGCACGGTGACGAGGCGGCGCGCTCGACCGGAAGACGGTGATGGGAGCCGAGAGCGCGACCCGCAGCGTGGGCCTGGACGTGCTGCTGCCGCTCGCTCACGGCCTCGGCATGTCCGTCGCGGAGATGCTCTCGGACTGGCCACCGCCCTGCGGGTGACGGGCCGGTACCGGCGGCTGGACTACCGCTCGCGGTCCTCTTCTCCGCGGAGGAGCATTTCGGACCGCACCCGTGCGATGAGCATGTCCCGCGAGTCCACGAGGGGCGGCTCGGGCGTGGAGTCAGGCGTCGGCTCGTCGGGCTGGGCGTCGGGCATGCGCCTCTCCTGAGGTAGTGGGTGGCCCCGGCGCCGGAACGGTCGCGCCGGGGCGGCCGCCAGACACGGCCCGCCGCGGCTGGCCCCGCCGCGGCGATCAGGGGGTGGATCGGCTCTGGCGCCCCAGGTCCCGACGACCGGCGCCAGAGCCGTCCGCCGCGGATGCGGGCCGCGGCGTCTATGGGGTGGGCCCGACGCCGGGGGACGCGACCGGCGTCGGGCCCTGCCGCCGTACAGGAGGCGGCAGTCGGGTCATCGGCAGGTCTGCCGGTAGGCGGCCCACAGGTCCCCGGCCGTGTTGCACCGCGAGGCGTGGTCGGGGCAGAGCGGGCAGGTCTTGCCGTGGTCCAGGTACGCCCGGTACGAGGCCCCGGCCGCAGCGTCCTGCACCGCCGCGCTGCCCCGCACCAGGGTGAGGGAACTGCGCCCCCCGCCGGCGGTCACCGTCACTCGCCGGTCGGCGCGGGGGCAGGGGTGGGCTCGGTGGGCTCGGTGGTGCAGCCGCCCTTACGGCAGCCAGGGGTGTCACACGACATGGCGATCCTCCTCAGTGAACGTGACGGTCGGCGCCGCCTCGATGTCGCCGCGCAGCTCGATGGTGAGGTCCAAAGGCGCGCCAGCGCGGTGGTACAGCGTGGAGACGAGGACATGCAGACGTCTCCGGCTCTCGCCACTCACCGGCCCCAGCAGAGCCCGGCGCAGCTCGGCGAGCGTGACTTCCAGCGGGCGTCCCGCGAGCCCGGCGCAGAAAACCTCCAGCGTCCGCACCCGCGGCAGCGGCAGCGGATCAGCCAGGAGATCGTGTACGGAAGAGACACTGCGGCTCGGTACCCACGTGTCCTGCATGGCGGCCTCCTGATGAGCTGTCACCAGGAAGGTATGCCCGCCGTGTTTCTCCGATCGAGCCGTGTTTCTCGATGTTTCGAATCCACGCCACCGCGGTTCGGGATGTTCCTCAGGCGACGTCCAGCGCGGCCCGGGCCCGCGAGATCAACCTCGTCGCCGCCGGCCCGTACACCGCAGACGACGCCAGCGCCTCCCACACGCGCACGTACAGCGCCACATCGTCGGCGCCGTCAAGCCACATCTCTGTGTGCCAGTCCTCAACGATCACCAGCCGCTCGTCGTACACCCAGAAGCCATTCGCGGGCGGCAGCTTCGTGCGGGCGGCTAGCGGCACGATGCCCAGCTCCACGGTGTCCAGGCCCACCACGCCCGCCAGCCGGTCGAGCTGCGCCGCCAGGACCGATGGCGTGCACACGCGGACATGCAGGGCACTCTCGCCCATCACGATCCGGTACCGGCGGCCTCTCTCGTACAGCGTGTCCTGTCGCCGCAACCGGGCCCGAACTGCTTCCTCGACGTCGGGCGGGGACTGCTGGAGTTCGGCGTAGGCCCGGAACACCGCACGGGCGTAGTCGGCGGTCTGGAGTACCCCGACCACCATGGCGTCCTCCCAGGCCCGCAGCACCGTGGACCTCTCGTACTCCGCGTTGAGAGCATCCTGCACGGGCCGGTGCCCGGCCACCAACTGCCGGCGCCACGAGCGCTGCGCGGACTCCAGGCCCCGCAGCCGGGCCTTCAACTCCTCGGCGGCTGCAGGCCGTCCGGCACCAGCCGCCCACCGCTCGAGGTCCGGAGGCGTCGCGGTCTGCTTCCCGTTCTCCAGCTTGGACACCTTGGACGGTGCCCACCCGCACGACTCGGCGAGCTGCCGCACGGTCATCTGCGCCTCCCGACGCAGCTCGCGTAGCCGCTCGCCGAGTGCAATACGGCCCTGCTGGAAATCAGTGGTCACTCAGCGGACGGTACCGCCTCGAACTGGTCGAAGGGGATGGCGTGGTGCTCGGCGGCGTCCCGGAGTTGGCAGTAGGCACTCACCTCGACGGGGTTGGTGATGAGGTCGACGCCCACCAGGTCGTCGCCGTCGAAGGCCAGGAGCGCGACCACGCGGGAGTCGAAGATCCAGAAGTCCTCGTCGGGCAGCGCCGCCTCCTGCGCGCGGGCCCGCGGCAGCACGCGGATCGTCTCGCCCACCGCGGTGTTCCGGCGTGCGTTGTCCAGGAGGTAGAGCTGCCCTGGCGTGGCCGGTTCGTCGATGACGCGCACCCGGCCGATGGTCTTGCCGAGCGCGGTCTGCTCGCGGCGCTCGACGCACCACGGGTCGGCGAGGTCCCAGTCGGCACGGCCGTCTTGGAGGAACTGCTGGTAGGTGTCGGTGGCCTCGTCGGAGGCGTATCGGCGCCGGGTTTCCAGGCGCCACGCGGTGTGGCGGAAGGTGGTGAACATGTCGTCGAAGTCGTCGAAGCTGATGGGCTCGCGCGTGGGGATCGTCTCCTTAGGGCCGAAGTTCGCCAGCAGGGCTCGGGGGACGGTGACCGCTGTCTCGTCGTCGGCGAGGTGGCGCAGTTGCGCAAGATCGCTCGCGTCGGCGCGGGGGCCCTGCACGACGTACGTATCAGGGTCAGCCTCGTACAGGGTGGGGCAGCCGTTGTTACCGCTGTTGGTGCCGACGTAGCGGAGCTGGCGGGCCATCTGGACTCCTGGTGTCGGGCCGGCTCGGTGCCGGTCTGTGTGGGCACGGTAGCCCGATGATCAAGAAACACGACAGGGGATCTGATCCGCGCGGCGCACCCGAAATGGGCGACGACGGCCGCGCAGAAACAGCCAGGCGCACGGATGGGACCCGTGCAGCATCCGGCCCGCCCGGACCGGGCGCCGCCCTGCGCCCGAGGCGTGGTGGGACGCGGCCGACCGGATCTTCCGCCAGGAGCGGCCGGAGCGCGGGCGCGACGCGGCCCCGCCGGGAGGGGGAGACTCGGCGGGGCGGCGCGCCCTTTGAGGGTGGGGCCACCATGCACCCCGGCCGGGCGGGAGGCCATACGACAATCAGCGCAGGATCAGGCGCGGCGGTACACCGCGGTGTTCCCCGGGCTGTCCACCCGCACCAGCACGCCGCGCGCCTCCAGCTTCCGCAGCGCCTCGCGGGCCTGCTTCTCGTCGGCGCGGTCCCCGCTGCCCACGCCCACGCCGGCAGCCCGGAGGGCGGCCACCGCGCGTGCGGTGTCCCAGTCCCCGTCCTGGTCGGCGACGTCGCGGGCGAGGGCGTCGGCGTGCGTCGCTGTGCGCACCAGGAGTCGGATCTGCTCTCGGGGCCAGCCGGTGAGGCGGGCGACCTCGGTCTGGCCGCCGCGCTCTGTCTCCTGGAGTACGGCGACGGCTTCGGCTTGCAGGTCTTCGCGGGCCGCGGCGAGTGCGGCTTCGGCGTCTCGGTAGCGCTGGGCGGCGAGCTCCAGCTTGGCGGTGTCCATGCGGGGAGTCTGCCCTCTCCTCGCCCGAGTGGGCAGGCCAACGCTTCGGCGGAAGATGCGCGTCTTCCGGCGGCGGCCCCAGCGCTGTCGCCTGACGGGCGGGCGGGCGCCCGGTTGCACCGCCACGTGCCCAGCAAGCAGCACGCCCCGCTTCGCCTCCGCCTCGCGCGGGCGAGCCGGCGCGCGGGTGGGGGCGGGTGTTGCGCCGCCGCGAAGGGCGTGCAACGGGCGGCGGAGCGGGCCGCCGGCACCCCCTAGCGTCGGGTGCGACGGGAACGACACGAGCACCTGGAGGCATCGACATGCAGCTCGGACCCCTGCGCATGGCAGTCACCGCGACGACCGTCGCCCTGGCGGGCGCGGCCGTCGTGGCGCTCACCGGCGCCCCCGCGTCCGCCTGGACCGGCAGTTACGTCTCCTCGAACAGCGGGCAGGCGTACGTCCGCACCGGGGCCACGCAGAACAGCGCCATCATCGGCATCGCCCCCAACGGCCGCTACGTCGACATGATGTGCTGGCGGGACGGCGACTGGGCGACCGGCAACTACGCGACGAACCGGTGGTTCTACTCCACGGTCCAGTCCAACGGCACGAACAACTGGGTCGGCTTCGTCCACGCGTCCCTCGTGGCGAACCAGACCTCGGTCCCGCAGTGCCCCCTTCGCTCTGAGGCGGTGGGCACGGCGGGGCGGTTGCGTCGTCGGGCCCCGGCGGGGGTCCGGGGTCCGGTGGCGCGGCCGCCCTTGCGGCGGAGCGGGGCCGGGGGCGGGTCAGGAACGGTTGGTGAGCCGGTCGGCCAGTTCCGTCAGGGAGCCGACCCGCAGGTCCGCCGTGAGCGCCACGTCCGGGTCGTCGGCCCACAGGTGGCCCCAGGGCCCGCGGCGCAGGTGCGCGGTGGAAAGGCCCGCGGCAGCGGCGGGGAACGTGTCGTCCTGCGGGTGGTCGCCGACGTACAGCACGTCGTGCGTCTCGCACCCGGCGGCGCCGACCACCTGGGCGAAGAACGCCGGGTCCGGCTTGGCCACCCCCCACTCGCCGGAGGTGGCGACCACGTCGGCGGGCAGGTCGAGGGCGCGCAGCAACTCCGCCGCCCGCGCGGTCTGGTTGCCCGCGACGACCACCCGGTACCCCGCGGCCCGCAGTGCCCCGAGCGCGGGCCGGACGTCCGGGTAGAGGTCCGTCTCGTCCAGGTGCTCGCCCCGCCCGGCGGTCTCCATCGCGGCCTGCGCCGCGGCGACGTCCAGCCCGGGGCGGATCAGCCGGAGCGCGTCCGCGTTGTCCTGGCCGCGGGCGACGACGGCACCCACGAGGGCCGACACCGTGTGGCGGGGGACCCCGAGCCAGTCGGCCCACATCCCCCAGGTCCGGGTGTCGGAGGTGAGGGTCTCGCCGATGTCGAGCGCCACGGTGTGGATCATGCCGGCCAGCGTAGCGAGCGGCGCCGCCCACCCGGGCGCGACGACCCGGTCGCGGTGGCTGTTCCTCGACGGGATCGGTGGCGGGTCGACCGGCCCGCGCGCTCGACCCCCGCTCCCTCGCTTCCCGTCCCCCCGTGCCCTCGTGCCCTCGTCCCCTCGACGCCCTACGCGGCGCCGGCGTGCACGCCCATGCCGCCGGAGACGCGCAGGTTGTCACCCGTGATGTAGCCGGCCGCGTCGGACGCGAGGAAGGCGACGGCTTCGGCGACGTCCGCGGGGGTGCCGACGCGGCCGAGGGGCACGCCCTCGCCCCAGGCGGCGACCGTCTCGGGGGAGATGCCCATCCGGCCGTACACGGGGGTGTCCACCACGCCGGGGCTCACCGCGTTGACCCGGATGCGGCGGGGCGCGAGTTCGACGGCCAGCGCGCGCACCAGGGGCAGCAGGGCGCCCTTGGCGGCGGTCAGCGCGGCGCCGAGCCCCTCGCCGGCGCCGACGGTGAACACCACGGACGCGCCGTCGTTCAGCAGGGGGAGCGCCTTCCGCAGGGTGAAGAAGCCGCCCTTGACGTTGACGTCGAACAGGGCGTCGAAGGCGGCCTCGTCGGTGGTCTCGACGGTGAGGCCGGGGCGGGGCAGGCCCGCGTTGAGGTGGAGCAGGTCGAGGGAGCCCAGGTGCTCGCGCGCCCGCTCGACGGCCCGGTCGATGTCGGCCAGGGACGCGAGGTCGGCCTGCACCGCGGTGACGCCCTGGGGGAGGACGGCGTCGGTGACGTCGTGGAGGCCGGTGACCATCACGCGGTAGCCGCGTGCCGCGAGCAGTTCGGCGGTGGCCCTGCCGATCCCGCTGGTCCCGCCGGTGATGAGTGCTGTCTTCGCTGCCACGGATGTTCTCCTCGCTGGTCGCACGGGGTCTCTCCCGGTTCCCCCGCGCCGGGCGCGGAACGGGAGGGAGGGCGCCGTGCGGGCGCCCGGCCCCGGTTTCCGGCAGCGTACGCCTGACTGGCAGTGACTGCCAAACCTCGTGCGTGTGCCAGGATGGCAGGCCGCGCTAGGCTGAGGGCATGACGCAGGGAGCAGAGGGCGGAGGGGCGGCCACGCTGTGGGACCGCACCCGGCAACTGGCCGCCCAGGAGATCCTCCGGACCGCGCTGCGCCTGTTCGCGCAGCAGGGGTACGACGAGACGACCGTCGCGCAGATCGCCCGCGAGGCCGGCGTCTCCCAGCGCACCCTCTTCCGCTACTTCGGCACCAAGGAAGACCTTCTCGGCAGCGGCGAGGAGCAGTTCGTCACCCTCCTCACGGAGGCCGTCCGCGCACAGCCGGCCGACGCGGACGTCTGGCAGGTGCTGCGCGCCGGGTTCGAGGCGGTGCTCTCGCTCCACACGAGCCCCGGGGAGGCGCTGGAGCGCTTCCGCCTGGTGCACCGCACCGACTCGCTGCGCGCCGCCTACCTCGGGAAGCGGGTACGGCTCCAGGAGGCGGTGCTGCCGCTGCTCGAAGCCAGGCTCGCCCCCTCCGGGATCGGCCGGGGGCAGGCCCGCGCGATCGTCGCGACGGCGTTCGCGTGCTTCGACGCCGCCACCGTCACCTGGCTCGAGGACGACGGGCGCGGCGACGTCCTCGATCTCTACGACCGGGGCCTGGCCGCGCTGGGCAATACGGGTACGGCCCTGCGTCCGGACCCGGGACACCGCGGGGATCCGCCGGACAGGCCCTGAGCGGGGGGTGGTTGCGGTGGGGCGGGAGGGGCGGTTGGGTAGGGCGCATGATCACTCGAACGCTCTATCTGTTCGCCTCCGCCGCACCCCCGGTGTTCGACGTGGCGCGGGTGGTGGAGTCCGCGCAGCGGGCGGGGTGGGACGTGTGCCTCGGCCTGACGCCCACCGCCGCGCGGTGGTTGGGGGAGTCGCTGGACGGTCTGGCGGTGCTGACCGGCCACCCGGTGCGGTGGGAGTACAAGTCTCCCGGCGAGCCCGACGTGTGGCCGCCGGCCGACGTGATCGTGGTGGCCCCGGCGACGTTCACGACGATCAACGCGTGGGCGGCCGGCATCACGGACAAGTTCGTGGTCGGGGTGGCCGCGGAGGCGATCGGCAAGGGCATCCCGCTGGTCACGATGCCCTGCCTCAACTCGGCGTACGCCCGGCACCCCGCGTTCGAACGGTCCGTGGGGGAACTGCGGTTGGCGGGCGTGCGGGTGCTCTACGGTCCCGGCGGCTTCGAACCCGGTCCGCCGGGCGGCGACGAACCGGTGGCGTACCCGTGGGACCTGGTGATGGCGGAGCTGGGCGAGGCGGGAGCGCCGCGGTAGGCCGTGCCCGCGGACGGCGCCGGGTGACGGGCCCGAGGGGCGGTGGATCGGCGCGTTTGCGGCGTGGATGACCCTTTCGGGTGAACGGCCGGAATTCGCGTGGGTGCGCGCGACGGCGCTGCGAAGCATGGTGGGGTGAGCATTTCGAGGGGGAGGCTCGCCCGGCTGTGGGCGGCGCTCGCCGTGGTGATGGCAGCGGGTTCGTGGGGTCTGGGCGGCGTGGCCGCGGCGACCTCCGGGCCCGGCTGCGGCGACGGCATACGCGCCACCCGCGCCTGTACGACCTCCCGTCCACCGGCCCGCCCGGGCACCGCGCGAGAGCCGTCAGGGCCACCCGGCCCGACCGCCTCGCCCGATCCGAGACCGACTCCGACTCCGAGACCGAGACCGACGCCGACACGGACCACGCGACCGACGGCGGAACCCACGCCGACGCGGGGCTCCTCGCGTACCCCTACCCCCGTCCCGACCCGCACCCCGACCCGCGCCCCGGCACGGACCTCCACGGCTCCGACTCCCCGCGCGGGCACGGCGCCCGGACCCACGACGGCACCCACCGCGGCCGATCCGCCGCCGACCGCACCGAACCGGACACGGCGGCCGGCGCCGAAACCCGGGCAGAAGCCGGCGCCGAAGCCGACCACTAGGTCGACCTCAACACCCGGGTCGACCTCGACGCCGGCGTCCCGTCCGCAGGCCCGGCACCCCCGCCAACCGGCCCGCCCGAAGCCCCCGTTCTGGGAACTCGGCTCGCACCACACCGACTGGCAGCCGCCCTGGCCGCTGAAGTGCGGCGCGTGGCCGTGGCCCTGGCCCTGGCCCTGGAGTTGGAGCGGAGGCTGGACCGGTCCGTGGACCCTCCCGCCGGGCCACCCGTGGCACACCCGCCCGCCGGCGAGGTGCCATCCCAAGCCGCCGCCGTCCTCACCGCCCTCCCCACCCCCGTCCTCACCCCCCGCGTCGCCCACACCCACGCCCACGCCCACGCCGACGCCGACGCCCACTCCGACTCCGACTCCGACCCCGAAGCCGACCCCGACTCCCTCCCGGCGTGCGGTCGTTGCCCCGCCACCGCCGTCCCCGCCCGCCCCGACGCGTTCCCCGGCCCCGGCTCCGACCACGAAGCCGGCGCCCACCACCCCGCCGACCACCGCGCCGAGTCCCGCCGCCGCGCCGCCGCGCCCGGCCGTGTGGCCGACCCCCGCGCCCAAAGCCGTGCACAAGCCGACCCGGCACACCCGGACCGTGATGGAGACGATGCTGCTCACCACCGTGCCCGCCCTGCTCGCCGTGGCCGTACTGCGCCCCGGCTCCCACACCTACCGCAGGAACCACTAGCGAAAGAGGGGGAGTTCATCCATGTCACAGTGGTTGGTGCTGGTCATCGCGATGGTCGCGGTGTGCGCCGTGGTGATCAGCGTCGTGGTGCTCCGGCAGCGCAGGATCGCCGTCGACGACGACCCGTCCGAGACGCCGGACGTCATCGAGTACATGGTCATGATGATCGGCGTGGTCTACGCGATCGTGCTCGGCCTGGCCATCGCGGGCGTGTGGGAGGGCCGCGGCAGCGCGCAGGCGGACGTGCTCGCCGAGGCGCAGGCCCTGCACGAGATCAAGGCCCGGGTGCAGGTCTACCCGGCAGGCGTACGCGACCAGGTGCGCGCGGACGTGGACGCCTACGCCGTGTACGTGGCCGACAAGGAGTGGCCCTACATGCGCGACCACGACGAACTGTCGCCCAGGGCCACGCAGTTGCTGGACAAGGTGCGCAGCGACATCACGCGCTACGACCCGAAGGACGACCTCGGCCAGCAGGCGTACCAGCCGTTGCTCGACCAGGTCACCGCGGCGGACCAGGCCCGGACGGACCGCGGCCAGAGCCTCGGGGCGACCATGCCGGGCATGGTGTGGTTCGGCCTGATCACCGGCGCGCTGGTCACGGTCGGGCTGATCTTCACGCTCCAGATCCGGCGCTCGGGGCGGGAGTTGCTCCTCGCCGGGCTGTTCAGCGCGCT
Organism: Streptomyces sp. SN-593; assembly: GCF_016756395.1. Taxonomy (NCBI): domain Bacteria; kingdom Bacillati; phylum Actinomycetota; class Actinomycetes; order Kitasatosporales; family Streptomycetaceae; genus Actinacidiphila; species Actinacidiphila reveromycinica. Next base: position 2,430,679 of record NZ_AP018365.1, on the reverse strand, counting down.
GATCGCCTTCCTGCTCTTCCTGATCTGGGACCTGGACGCGCCGTTCGGCGACGGCCTGTCGGTCGGCGCGGGCGTGTTCCGGGAGATCGTGCTCCGGCAGTGAGAGATCGTGCTCCGGCGGTGAACGGAGCGGGCACGCGCCCGTAGCGCGCGCGACGAGGGCGGTTCCCCACCCGGACCGGTGGGGAACCGCCCTCGTCAGTGCCGCCCCGCCGCGGTCGGCGGTCGCGGGTCGCCGCTGTTCAGCGCCAGTTCGACACGTTCACGTTCTCCAGCACGCCGAGCGCGTCGGGCACCAGCACGGCGGCCGAGAAGTACGTGCTCACCAGGTAGCTGATGATCGCCTTCTCGTCGATGCCCATGAAGCGCACGTTGAGGCCCGGTTCGTACTCGTCGGGCAGGCCGGTCTGGTTGAGGCCGATGACGCCCTGGTTGTCCTCGCCGGTGCGGATGGCGATGATCGAGCTGGTCCGCGCCTCGGAGACCGGGATCTTGTTGCAGCTCAGGATGGGCACGCCCCGCCAGCCGGGGACGGTGGAGCCGTTCACCTCCACGGGGTCCGGGTAGATGCCGGCGCGGGTGCACTCGCGGCCGAAGGCGGCGATGGTGCGCGGGTGGGCGAGCAGGTAGCGGGTGTTGCGGCGGCGGCTGATCAGCTCGTCCAGGTCGTCCGGCAGCGGCGGGCCGGCGTGCGGCTGGATGCGCTGGTCGTACTCCGCGTTGTTGAGCAGGCCGAACTCGGGGTTGTTGATCAGCTCGTGCTCCTGGCGTTCGCGCAACGCCTCCACGGTGAGCTTGAGTTGCTGCTCGGTCTGGTTCATCGGCTCGTTGTAGAGGTCGGCGACCCTGCTGTGCACCCGCAGCACGGTCTGGGCGACGCTCAGTTCGTACTCGCGCGGCTTGACCTCGTAGTCCACGTAGGTGGCCGGCAGCGCGGACTCGCCCTTGTGGCCCGAGGCCAGCTCGATCGCGGCCTCGCCGCGCTTGTTGGTCCGCTGGCTCGGGATCGCCCGGACCGCCTCCAGGTGGTCGCGCAGCGGCGCCGCGGTCTCCAGCAGGGACGCCAGCGCCTGCCGCGGCAGCTCCAGCACGGTGGTCGCGGTGGCCGCCCTGGAGGTGTACTGCCAGGTGTCCTCGCCCAGCAGCGCCTGCTCACCGAAGTAGGCGCCGTCGGCGAGCGAACCTAGCCGGGTCTGCTCGCCGTACGACCCCTCGCCGATCTTCTCGACCTTGCCGTGGGCGATCAGGTAGACGGTGTCCACCGGGCGCCCCGCCTCGGCCAGCACCTCGCCCTGCTGGTACTCCCGCTGGACGAAACGATCCGCCAGTGCGGTCAGCGCCGGCAGGTCGTCGAACGACCGCAGAGCGGCGATCTCGCCCAGCTCCTGCGGGATGACCCGGACCTCGGACCCGGTCTTCACAAAGGTCACCCGGCCGTCGCCCACTGCGTAGCTCAACCGGCGGTTGACCCGGTACGTACCCGCGTTCACCTGCACCCACGGCAGCACCTTCAGCAGCCAGCGGGACGAGATGCCCTGCATCTGCGGGGTGGACTTGGTGGTGGTCGCCAGGTTCCGCGCGGCGGCAGTGTCGAGACTGGTCCGCGCCTGAGCGTCCTGCGGATTGCCTTGTGCGGTGTCCTGACCCGCATCAACCGACATGGACTGTCCTTCCGTAAGGAGGTGGTACGGCCCAATTCTTTCGGCGACGCAGAGTGCTGACTATTGCCGGATCGAGTGAGAATACTTTCCGAAATACGGGAAAGCGGCACCGCGGCCGGGGTGATCCGTCCGGTTCCGTACGGCTCCGTGGTCATCCGTCCCAGGGACGGGAACGTGTGTGCGACGCGCGGGTGCGGAGCCGCACCGGGAGGGAGGGCGGGGGGAACTCAGAGCGCTTCGACGACCGGGCCGCGCTCGGTCGGCGTGGCGGTCTGCGGCGGGACGCCGAGCGGGCCCACGGCGAGCGAGGACGAGAACGACGGCGCGAACGTCGGCCGCGGCGGGACGAACGGCGGGGCCGGCGGCGGTACCAGCGGGGTGGCCGACACCGGGCGCGGCGCGGCGGCCGCCGGGGTCGCGGCCGCAGGGGCGGTGGTCAGCGGCCCCTCGGCCAGGGCCGACGCGGGCGCCGCGGCCAGCGGACCGAGGGCGGTGAGGGAACCTGCGGCGGCCAGCGGACCGGCGCCGGCCAGCGGCTCGACGTCGAGGGGGGCGGCGGCGAAGGCGGCCGCCTCCAGCGCTATCCGCCGCTCACGGCGGAAGACCAGCGCGGCGAACGCGCCGGCGCCCAGCAGGGCGACGAAGGACATCAGCGTGCCGAACCAGCTCGCGCCCAGCCACCGGCCGCCGATCCAGCCCAGGCCGACGCTGTAGGTGGCCCAGCAGACGCCGGCCAGCGCGGACCAGGGCAGGAACTCGCGCGGGCGGCGGCGGGCGGTGCCGGCGCCCAGGCTGACCACGCTGCGGCCGGCCGGTGCGAAGCGGGCCAGCACCACCAGGGCGCCGCCGCCACTGTTGAGCACCTGCCCGAGCCGTTCGTGGGCGGCGGCGAGCCGCCGCGAGTTCGCGATCCGCCGGTCGAACCAGGCCCCGCCGCGCCAGGCGAGCCGGTAGGCGAGCAGGTCGCCGGCGCAGGACGCGGTGGCGGCGCAGGCGAGCAGGACGAGGATGTCGAGCACGCCGTCCCGGGCCCCGGTGGAGCCCGCGGTCGCCGCGCTGATCACCAGCACGCCGCTGGGGAGCACCGGCACGAACACGTCGAGGAGCACGGACAGGCCCACGAGCAGGTAGATCCACGGCCACTCGAAGAGGGAGCCCAGGTGGTGCAGCACTACGCCTCCTCGCCCTTCGCCGTCCTGCTCGTGTCGTGCCGTGGTCTCATGCCTTGGTCCTGCGAGCCCGTCTGCGAAGCAGCCCCGGAGGAGCGCTCCCGGTGTCGCGTCAACGAGCGGCGGATCTTCATCCACCGTCAGCCGTACAGCGTACGCCAGTGCCGGGCCCCGGTTCCCGTGAGGGCACGTGACGTACTAGACAATCACGGCGTTATCACGGCCGGATTACTCTCCAGGAAACGGTTCGGCGCAGATTCCGTGGATGTGGCCGCGCGGGCCCGCGCCCTCGTGTCGGGTGGGCGGCCCGGTGGACGGCGGCCGGGTGGGCGGCGGCCGGGTGGGACGGGGGCGATGCCGTAGCATGGCGGGAGCAGAAGGGGAGTAGCTCTTCGCCGGACCGTCGACATACTGCCGGGCCGTTCCGCACCGCGAGGTGGGAGCGTGCCGGGCCGGCGCCCGGAGGCGGTGCACCGCGGTGCCCGCCAGCGAGACCTTCGGCCGCAGTGTCCTGACGCTGCCGTGCCGAAGCGACCCCCGGACAGCCCGTGGTTCCTCCCGGTACGGCCGCCCCGACCGATCGAGGAACAGCTTCCGTGCTCAGCATCAGCGTCATCGCCGTCGTCTTCGGCGTGATCTTCCTGGCCGAACTGCCCGACAAGACCGCGCTCGCCGGTCTCATGCTCGGCACCCGCTACCGGCCGTCCTACGTCTTCGTCGGCGTCGCCGCCGCCTTCGTCGTCCACGTCGCGCTCGCGATCGCGGCCGGCAGCCTGCTGACGCTGCTCCCGCACCGCTGGGTCCAGGGGGTGGTCGGGGTGCTGTTCCTCGGCGGCGCGGCCATGCTGCTGTTCGCCAAGGACGACGACGAGGAGGAGGTCAGGGCGCCGGCCGACCAGAGCTTCTGGAAGGTCTCCGGTGCCGGCTTCATGCTCATCCTCGTGGCCGAGTTCGGCGACCTCACGCAGATCATGACCGCGAACCTCGCCGCGCGCTACGACGCCCCGGTGTCCGTCGCGATCGGCGCGGTGCTCGGGCTCTGGGCGGTCGCGGCGCTCGGCATCTTCGGCGGCCGCCTGCTGATGAAGCGGGTGCCCCTGCCGCTGATCACCAAGGCGGCGGCGGTGGTCATGGTCGTGCTGGCCGCGCTCAGCCTCTACGAGGCGGCCACGGGCGCGGCCCTGCTGTGAGTCCCGCCCGCGGCCGCGCGGCCGTGCGCCCGCGACCGCTGCCCCGGGCACACCCGGGCGGAGCGGCGGGTCACCAGGCGCCGTGCTCGGCGAGGCCCAGGACGAGCGCGGCGAGCGCCGTCGCGAGGAACACGGCGCCGCCGACGATGTCGCGCGAACCCACCCGCAGGTGGGCGAGGATCGCGCCCACGAAGTAGAGCACCAGGCCGCAGGCGGCGAGGGTGCCGAACAGCGGCACCGCGAGCCCGGCCGCCAGGCCCGCGGTGCCCGCCGCCAGCAGCGAGCCGAGGACCGGCACCCACACGCGGGCGATCCCCTTCATGTCCGCCTGGGTCTTGGGGTATTCGTGGCCGATCAGGTAGGTGACGGCGGCGGCGCCGTTGAGGACCACGCCGATGAGGGTGACCGTGAGGTAGGCGGCGAACACGTTCTCTCCCGTTGTCCGTTGTCCGTGCGGATGGACTGCCCGTGCCGGACGCCCCGTCGCGGGGCGCCGCTGCCAGGACGAACCGGCGGGCGCCGCGATGTGTGACAGTCCCGGTCCCCGGGAGGAGGACCGGCCCGCGCGCCTTCCGCGCGAGGGGGATCGGGTGGATCGGTCCGACGCGGGAGCGCGGGAGCGCGAGATCACCGGCTCACGGGATCACCGGCTCACGGATTACGGGATCACCCGGCTCACCGGCTCACGGCATCACGGGATCACGGCGTGACGGTCACCACGAGGCCGCCGCCGGACGCCGGGCGCACCCGCACGTGTTCCAGGGACGGCGCGTGCGCGCTGGGGTGCTGGGCGAGCGCGCGGGGGCCCACGCCGACGACCCGCATCCCCGCGGCGCGGGCCGCGGCGATGCCGACCTCGGCGTCCTCGAAGACGACGCAGTCCTCGGGGGCGAAGCCGAGTTCGGCGGCCCCCTTCAGGAAGCCCTCCGGGTCGGGCTTGCTGGCGCTCACGCACTCCGCGGTGACCCTGACCTCCGGGAGGGGCAGCCCGGCCGCCTCCATCCGGGTCCGGGCCAGCTCGGCGCTGGCGGAGGTGACCAGGGCGTGCGGCAGGCCCCGGAGCGAGGCGAGGAACGCGGCGGCGCCGGGGATCGGCACCACGCCGTCGGTGTCGGCGGTCTCCTCGGCCAGCAGCACCGCGTTCTCGGCGTAGTTCTCGGCCATCGGCCGGTCCGGGAAGAGCACGGCCATCGTGGCGTGGCCCTGGCGGCCGTGCACGACCGAGAGCACGTAGGCCGGGTCGAGCCCCTTCCGCTCGGCCCACCGGCGCCAGCAGCGCTCCACGACGGCGTCGGAGTTCACCAGGGTCCCGTCCATGTCCAGCAGCAGCGCGCGGGCGCGGAACTCGGCGGACGGGGTGGACGGCGTCATGGAAGTGCTCCCTGGGGGTACGAGGCGGCGCGGGCCCTCCGCACGCGGCCGTACGGACGGCGCGGGGGCGGCCGCCCCGGCTGGTGCCGTTGCGACCGCCCCCGACGGTGACTCCGTTACTCCGTGGTCCCGCCCGCCGGTCAGGGGAGGCGGGCGGAACCACTTTGTTCCATCACGATACAAAAGATGTGCCGCATGCGCCACCCCGCCCCTGCGCGACCCCCGGCCGCCGGCCCCCGCGCCCCCGGTCGGGCGGCCCTTAGACTCACGGCATGCCCACGGAACCCTTCGGGCCGCTCCAGTTCCAGCTCGTGCTGCTGCGGAGGATGGCCGACCACCAGCCGGGCCTGGTCGACGAGGCGCTGCGGGCGCTGGGCGCGAACCACACCGACCTGCGCGAGGCGAACCGCCGGTGGCAGGCGCGGCTGCACAGCCGTACGTTCCCGCGCGGCGAGGCCCGCTACCGCACGGCGCTCGGTCCGCCGGAGGACGTTCGGGAGCAGCGCGCCGGGGACCTCGCGCTGCGTGCGGCGCGGTGGCCCGTACCGCTCTGGCCGGACCTGCGGTTCGAGGTGGTGACGCTCCCGGGTGGCGGCGGTGCCGGCGGCGGGGCGGTCGTCAGCGAGTGGCTGGTGCGGGCCCCCGGGGCGGCGGCGCCGCGTCTCGCGGCCGTCGAGGACCTGGCGCCCTGGTCGTGCACCGTGGACGACGCGGCGCGCGCCTTCCCGCCGGCCGCGCCGCTGCCGCCCGACGCGCCGTCCCGGGCCCGGCTGGCGCTGACCGACCCGCTCACCGGGGAGCGGCTGGTGGCGCACTTCACCTGGGGCCTGCTCCAGTACGTCGCCCCGCACTGACGCGACCGCCGGCGCGGCGGTCCCGACGCGGCGGTTCCGGCGGCGCGTGTCCGCCCGCCGACCGGGAGGGGCGCCGCACGCACCGTCCCCGCGGGTCCGGCAGGGTCCGCCGGACAGGCCCTGGCTAGGAGCTAGGAGTCGCCCTGCGTCTGGCGTTCCAGGGCGGCGCGGGTGTTCGGGCCGTAGACGCCGTTGTGGCTGCCGTCGGAGGCGTCGGTCACCCAGTACCAGGTCTGGAAGGTGGCGACCGCCAGCTTCACCTGCCCGTCGAAGACGCCGTCGATCGGACCCGCGTAGACCCACACCTCGCTGAGCCGCCGCTGGAGGTCGGCGACGGCCGGGCCCGAGTCGCCGACCTCCAGCACCTGGGCGGGGGTCGTCGTGGTGGTGCTCCCACCCGTGCCCGTGGGCTGTGTGGGATCGCCGGTGCCCTGCGCCGGGTCGGTGGCGGCGGTGGACGTGGCGGGCGGCGTGGCGGTCACCGTCGAGGCGGACCCGGAGACCAGGGCCGGCGCGGCGGAACGCGCGGCCGGCGTGCCGTCGCCGGCGGCCGGGGGAGGGGTGGCGGACGCCGAGGGCGTGGCCGACGGACCGGCCGCGCGGTGCGTGTCGGCCGCGGTGCTGCGGCCGGTCATGGCCGGGGCCGCCGATGCGGTGGCGTGGGCGGCGTCCGGGGGCAGCACCACGTCCGGCATCGAGGACGACTGGTCGGGCAGGGCGCGGTCGGCGCCGCTCTGCTCCTCGCCGATCTGGCCGCTGACCGCCACCGCGCCCGCGGCGAGTGCCGAGGCGGCCACCGCCGCCGCGGCGACCACGAGGCCGCGCTTGCGCCGGCGGTGCCGGCCGCGCGCGGCGGCCGCGGCGTACCCGTCTCCGTCGTCCGGCCGGTCCGGGCCGTCGGCGGGGAACAGGCCGAGGTCGTGCGGGGCGGGCCCGCCCGCCACGGGGCCGGGCGTGTCGGCGTACGCGGCGCCGGGTATGCCGGTCGCGCCGGTCGCCCCGGTGTCGATCAGCCGTCGGACCGTGGTCTCGCCTGCCTCGCCGTCGGGCTCGGCCACGTAGGGGCGCAGGCGCAGCGGGTGGAAGCCCTCGACGGCCGCCACGGCCGCCGCGCGCTCCGCGGACCGCTCGGCCGCGCGTATCCCGCCGGCGTCGTCCTCGGCGGGGCCGCCGGGCGCGGGGTGGGCGGCCGGCGGGTGGTGGGGCCCGTGCGACGGGTACGGCCGGTCCGGCCGGTCGTACCGGCCGTCGTACCGGTCCTCCGGTCCGCTCGGCTGCCTCGGCGCCACGGTGTCCCCTCCCGCCGTTCGTACGTGAATCCGCACGGTCCGTTCACACGGCGTGCGCGACGTCTCCGGTGATTATGCCGATACGACACGCCTCCGGCACAGCGCACGGCGGCGGGGGTGACCTGTTCCGCAGGCCGTACCGGGGCAAAGGGTGCGAATATGAGTTCTCGACCCTCGGGGAGACGAGGCGAGGAGCTGCCACATGGCCCAGGACACCCCCACCGCCGCTGCGCCGGCGGCGGCACCGGGCGAGCAGCAGGACAGGCGCGCGGTACGGATCGCGATCGGCGCGCTCGCCCTCGGCCTGCTGCTGGCCGCGCTCGACCAGACCATCGTGTCGACCGCGCTCCCCACGATCGTCAGCGACCTGGGCGGCATCGACCACCTCTCCTGGGTGGTGACCGCCTACCTGCTGGCGTCCACTGCGGCAACTCCGCTGTGGGGCAAGCTCGGTGACATGTACGGCCGCAAGCGGCTGTTCCAGTCCGTGATCGTGCTCTTCCTGATCGGGTCGGCGCTGTGCGGGATCGCGCAGAGCATGGGCGAGTTGATCGCGTTCCGGGCGTTGCAGGGGCTGGGCGGCGGCGGGTTGATCGCGCTGTCGATGGCGATCGTCGGCGACATCGTGCCGCCCCGCGACCGGGGCCGCTACCAGGGCGTGTTCGGCGGGGTGTTCGGGGCCGCGAGCGTGCTCGGGCCGCTGCTGGGCGGGGTGTTCACCGAGCAGCTCTCCTGGCGCTGGGTGTTCTACGTCAACCTGCCGATCGGCGTGGTCGCGTTGGGGGTGATCGCCGTCGTCCTGCACATCCCGGCCCGTCCCCGGAGCGGCGCACCAGGGGCTCCGGCCCCCCACCGCATCGACTACGCCGGCATGGCGGTGGTGGCCGCGGCGGCGACCTGCCTGGTGCTGGTCACCTCGCTCGGCGGCACCACCTGGGCGTGGGGTTCGCCGGGCATCATCGCGCTGGCGGTGCTCGGCGTGCTGCTGGTCGGGGTGTTCGTGCTGATCGAGCGGCGGGCGGAGGAACCGGTGCTGCCGCCACGGCTGTTCGGGGTGCGCACCTTCCTGATCTGCTCGGCCGTCTCCTTCATCATCGGTTTCGCGATGTTCGGCGCGATGACCTACCTGCCCACCTTCCTCCAGGTCGTGCACGGCTACTCGCCGACGCTCTCCGGCGTCCACATGATCCCGATGGTGGTCGGCCTGCTGCTGTCCTCCACCGGCTCCGGCCAGATCGTCAGCCGCACCGGCCGCTACAAGGTCTTCCCGATCCTCGGCACCGCCGTCACCGCGGCAGGGCTGCTCCTGCTGCACCAGCTCGACGAGTTCACCGCCACCTGGCAGATGAGCCTGTACTTCTTCGTCTTCGGCCTCGGCCTCGGCCTGGTGATGCAGGTGCTGGTGCTCGCGGTGCAGAACGCGGTCGGCTACGAGGACCTGGGCGCGGCCACCTCGGGCACCACCTTCTTCCGCTCCATCGGGGCGTCCTTCGGCGTCTCGGTCTTCGGCACCGTCTTCACCCACCAGTTGTCGGACAAGCTGGTGTCGGCGCTGCGCGGGGTCGACGTGCCGGCCGGCTTCGACCCCGCCCGGCTCCAGGCCGATCCGAAGGCGATCGCCGGGCTGCCGAGCGCGGTCAAGGCCCCGGTGCTGCACGCCTACGCGGAGTCCATCACCACCGTGTTCCTGTGGGCGGTGCCGGTCGCGCTGCTCGGTTTCGTGCTGGCCTGGCTGCTGAAGGAGCAGCCGCTGCGCGGGTCGGTGACGGCGCCGGACGCCAACGAGACGTTCGGCACCAACCCGGTGGAGCGCTCCTCGCTCGACGAGATCGCCCGCTGCCTGTCGGTGCTGGGCAGCCGGGAGGCCAAGCGCGACCTGTACGTCCGCGTGACCGGCAAGGCGCGCGCCGACATCCACCCGGCCACGGGCTGGCTGCTGCTGCGGATCGCGCACCAGGGCGAGGCCGACCCGGTGGAGCTGGCCGCCCACTCCACGGTGCCGAGCGAGGTGATCGAACGGTCCGCGGTCGAGGCGGAGAGCCGGGGCTTCGCCGTACGGGACGGCAACCCGCTGCGGCTCACCACGTCCGGGAAGGCGCTGGCCGACCGGCTCGGTGAGGCCCGCCGGGCGGTGCTGGCCGACCTGCTCGGCGACTGGGACGCGTCCCGGAACTCCGAACTCGGCGCACTGGTCACGAAGTTGAGCGCGGACCTGTGCGGCGGCGACCACGACCGGCCGGAGCGGCCGTCGAGGTCGGTGCGGCCTTGAGGAAGTGCAGGAACCGGGCGAGGTCCTTGCGCGTGGTGGTGAGCACCACCGCCGGGTTGTCGCTCTCGCGAAGGAGGACCGCGCCCCCGTGTGCGGTCAACTCGACACAGTCCCCGTTGTCCTGGGAGTACGTGGACTTCTGCCAAGCCAGGGGCGCGGTCATGGGATGAGGGCCCTTTCAGAGGTTCAGAGGTCTCGGGAGATGCTGTGGATGAAGTCGCGTGACTCTTCCCGGTCCAGCGCCACCTTGGTCAGGATCTCGAAACGGCTGAGGTAGTTGGCGAGTTGGGTGGTCGCATGGAGCAGGGTCACGCCGTGCGCGGAGTCGATCTGGACGGTGTCCAACTGCGGGACGGTGCCGCTCGCGTAGAGCATCGCGTGGCTGGAGCCGACATGGCCCTCCGAAGCGAACGGGATGACCCGCACGCTTATCTGGGGCAGGTGGCTCAGCTCCTGGATGTGCTCCAGTTGGGCTTTGGCAACCTTCGCCCCGCCGAACCGCATCCGCAAGGCGGCCTCGTGCACCAGCGCCTCGTACGGCGGCGCGGCCTCGCGGTGCAGGACGTTGGCGCGCTCCATCCGGTGGGCGACCCAGGCGGCCAACTCGTTGTCCGGCAGCGGCGGGACGGCGTGGCCGACCACCGCCCGGGCGTACGCCTCGGTCTGGAGCAGGCCCGGGATGTGGCTGACCTGGAGCGGACGCAGGTGGACGGCGTAGTGCTCCATCTCGGAGATGTCGAGCATGCCGGCCGGCACCACGCCACGGTACGCCTCCCACCAGCCCTTGCGGCCATGCCCGTTGGCCATGCTGACCAGGGCGTCGACCAGGGCCGCGTCCCCGCATTCGTAGAACGCGGCGAGACGCCTTAACCGCTCCTCGCTGACACCGAGCCGCCCCGCTTCGATGTGGCTGACCTTCGCCGGGTCGGTGCCGAGCAACCGCGCGGTGTCGCGGGCGGTGATGCCGGCGGCTTCCCGCATCTTTCTCAGCTCCGCGCCTAGGCGCTCCTGGCGGGCGGTCGCGGTGCTCCTGAGCGGCATGGTGTCCCTTCTTGGTGCTGGTTTCCGAGTGTGCCGTTCCGCTCTCGCGGGGTCCAGATCGTTTCAGGAAATCCGTACCTAATCAGAGACAATGTTGCAGTGGTGCATGATTGCCCCATAACACCTCGGAGATCTTACTCTCGCATAGTCAACTCCCTTGCTGTGACGTCGCGTTGCTTGGGTGCGCCGAGAACGCCGACCGGGTCGGCGCGCGAGTGGCAGGGCTGCCGTGTGCGGCGGGAGGGTCGGGCGGGGAGGCGCGTTCACGCTGGGCGAACACCGAGGGCGCGCGGCGGGGAACGCATCGCGGCTGTCGTACGTCAGGTGATCCGACGGTCCGACATATGCGTTCCGCACGGCGATCAGGTGACAACGGTGACTTCTCCCGATTCCGCCTCCGGTGCCAGTCTCGGTGTCGTCACCGTGATGAGGGGGGATCGATGGACAACCACCACGAGGTCTTCCGCCTCGCCGACCGGCACTTCCACGAGAGCCCGGACCGGCTGTCCGCGACCACCGGTGACGAGGCCGCGGCGCCCGGGGACGGGAAGGCCCCGGGCGCCGCCGCCGTACCGTTCGTGCCCGGGCCCCGACCGGTGCACCCGCGCGACTCCACGTACGCCGGGCCCGGCGGCCCGGTGCCCGCGGTCGAGGGCCGCGAGGGCCGGCTGGCGCCCGACGACCAGTGCCCCGCCTCCCACGTGCCCGGCCGGGCCACCCTGCCGGAGTTCCCCGCGCCGCAGTCGGCGGCGCGCAACGCCGCCACCGTCGCCGACCCGCCCTACCGCATCGGGCAGGCCCCGTACTTCTCCGACGGCGGTGGCGTCCACGCCGGCACCGTCACCCGCACCGGGGACGCGGTGGTGCTCAAGAAGGGCCGCCCGCACGCGGGTCCGGCCTCCGCCGGCGCCGACGCCGTCACCCGGCGGCGGCGCGAACGCGACGCGGCGGCCGTCGCCGACCTCACCCGCCGGCCGCTGCGCATCCGCGCCGGCGTGCAGGACGCGGTGGCCGAAGTGCACGCGTGCGGGCCCGTCTTCAACGACCCGCACGCGTTCGACACCATGGGCGGGCCGGGCGACGAGACGGTGCCTCTGCCGGACGTCGAGGCCGCCGCGCGGAGCACCGACAACGGCCGCCGGGCCGTGGGCGACCCCGGCTCCGTCGCGCGGCCCGACCGGCGCGGCACCGAGGAGGACATCCACCCCCTCGCCCGCCCGCGGCCGGCCCTCTTCCTGCCCGTCACCAGGCTGTTCGCCGTCGACCGCGGCAAGGCCGCGCACCCGGCCGAGGTGCTCGGCCGCCGGTTCCCGGTACCGGCACGGTTCCCGGAGGAGGCGGTCGCCGAGATCACGCGGGCGCCGCAGGGCGCCGACGGCCCGCCGCACGCCGCCGCGTGGGGCGGGAGCGGCGGTGGAACCGGCCTGCGCGCGAGTTCACCCCCACCCGACCTGCACGTGCAGGCCGGCGATCCCGACCCCGCCGCCGGGACCGGTGGGCCGGGCCCGTCCCCGGCTGCCGCCCCGGCCCCCGCCCGCACCGCCGGGCTGCCCGCTCGCCCTCGGCGCCGCGGCCGCCGGACGGCCGCCGGCTCCCCGGCCGCCGTTCCTCCCCCCGCCCGCGCGCTGAACCGCGGGCCCCACGAACCGGTCCGGACAGCGACCCGGGCCGTCCACCACCCGCCGAACTCCTCGGCGGCAACGGAAAGGAGCACCTGACCCGGCCCTTGCCGACCTGCACACCATGGTGTCCGTCGAGCGCGGACACGGCGCCGACGACGCCGGCTCGCCGAGTCCGGGGAACCGCGTCAGCTCGGTGGGGGCTCCTGATCCGCCGGGGACGCGACCGCGCGTCGCGTCTCGGCGGTTCGACCGGTGACCGAGGCCCTGTCCGACAGGGCCGGGGCCCCGCCCTCCGCACCCGGGGGCGGGGCCCCGGCCTGCCCGCCGTCCCCGAACCCGCTTCCCGACCCGCCGGCGAACCCGCCCCTGCACCGGCCCGGGAACCCGCCCCCCGAACCCGCGTCCCGCGCGCCGCCGGCCGCCGGAGGAGGACCCGTGTGGCCCGCCACGGCCCCGCGCGGCCCGTCCCGCGACGCGCGGCAGCAGGGCCGCCACCGGCACGGTCGCGGTACCGGCCGGGGTGCCCGTCGGGCTCGGCCTGCTGCTGCCGGCCGCGCCCGCCCACGCCGTCGACCAGGTGCTGCGTGGGCGGAGCGATCCGCCCTGGACGGGCGGCGGTCGGGTACGGGCCGCGCCTCGGTGATCGCCGGGCGCCTGCGGTTCGGCGCCGAGAACGTCGCGGGCGCCGCGTCACACCCAGCCGGCGACCCGCGAGATCCGGATCGCGTCGACCCGGTTGCGGGCCCCCGTCTTCCGGGTGATCGAGGCGAGGTAGTTGCGCACGGTGCCGTGGGACAGGTGCAGCAGGTGCGCGATCTCGGTGACCGGGGCGCCCTCGGCGCTCAGTGACAGCACGCTCAACTCCCGCCTGGTCAACGGCATGTCGGCCGCGTGCAGGAACTCCACGGCGAGCGACTCGTCGACGAACCGTTTCCCCTGCGCGGCCTGGCGCACGGCCGTCGGCAGCCGGTCCGCCGACCGGTCCTTGTTCACGAAGCCCAGTGCGTGCGCCTCGTGCGCCCGGCGCAGGTCGCCCGGCCTGCCCGGGCCGGTGAGCACGACCAGCGCGCAGCGCGTCCGGGCCGGCCCGCCTCCGGGGCCGGTGACGGCCGGGCCGTGGGTGGCGGGGCGGCCCGGGCCGCCGCTTCCGGGCCGGGGCCAGCCTCCGGCGGCTCCCGGCCCGGCGCCCCTCGGATCGCCGCCCCTCGGATCGCCGCCCGTCGCACCGCCGTTCGCCGGTCGGCCCGCGCCGAGCGCCCGGGGGCCGCCGTTCCCGCCGGCCGCGCGGGTGCCTTGGCCACGCGCCGCGTTCCCCCCGCGGACGGCGACCGCGCCGGCGGGAGCGCGCACCGGTCTGCCGAGTGGGCCGCCGAGCGCTCCGCCGGGTGAGCCGCCGAACGGGCCGGCCGCCGCGCCGACGTGCTGCCGCCAGCCCGTGCAGTCCGCGTCCACCACGCAGACGTCGGGCCGTAAGGACCGCTCGGTCTCCGCCGGGAGCGGCCAGGCCGTGTCCGTCACCTCGAAGTCCGCCTCCCGGCCCAGCAGAGCCGCCAGCGCCGAGCGCAGCAGACAGGTGTCGTGGGCCACCAGTACACGTATCACCGGGCATTCCCCTCGTGTGGTCGCATCGGTGCGCCGCCCTCGTCCCCCTGCGGGTGATGTCCGCGACCCCCGGGCGAACGCGAACCCATTCATACCCGGCGGATCGCCCCGTGCGGGTGAACTTCGGTGCCCGTCGGGTGCATGGATGGAGTGGCAGGAGGCGCCGGGGGCGGGCGACTTGCGGGCGCGCGCCCTCCCATCGAGGGAACCTGCCGCGGTGGCGCCGACGCCGGACGGGACACGTGATAAACGCGCGGGCGCTTTTTCGGGGACACCAGCGCGCCGGGGCTGGCCATGCGGATGTTCGTGGGCCGGCGCGGTTCCGCCCGCCGGCGGGGCGCCCTGTACGCGGTCCGCCCGGCCGCGGGTTGCCCGACGGCCGGTGGGTCCGGCACCTGAACGGTCTGCCTGAACCGGGTCCGCCTGAACCGGGTCCGCCTGAACCGGGTCCGTCTGAACCCGGTCGGCCGGAATCCGGTCGGCTCGGCCGTGGGTTGCCCGATGCCCGGTGGGTCCGGCGCCTGAACGGTCCGCTGCCCGGTCCGCCCGAACCGGGTCCGCCCGGTCTCCCGGCCTCGGCTCCGCCCGCCGCCGGAGCCGAGGCCCGCTCAGCCGGCCCGCGCCGCCCTGTCCAGGAGGCCGCACGCCGTTCGGATGTCCTCTGTCACCTCGGCGACCGAGGCGCGGCCCGAGATCCAGCCGACCAGCGCCGCGTGCCAGGTGTGTTCGATCACCCGGACGGTCGAGCGCAGGGCCTTCGGAAGGTCCTCGGCGCCCGTCCCCGACGCGCCTGCCCCCGGCTCACCCGCTTCCCCGCCGCGCGCCTCCGCGGCGCCCGTCGCCGTACGACCCGCTCCCGGTGCGCCCGGTGCGCCCGGTGCGCCCGGTGCGCCCGGTACACCCGGTCGGCCCATCGCCTCCACGATGATGGAGGTGGTCAGCCGGGACACCGTGTCCACCTGGGCGCGCACCGACCGGTCGGCGAAGATCATCGCCCGGAACATCGCGTCCGCGATCAGCGGCTCCCGCTGGAGCGCGCGGAAGGCCCGCAGCAGGGTGTCGGCGACGCGGCGGCCCGGTTCCGGCGCGGACGGGGGCCGCGTGCGCAGCGCGGTCTGGAGCTGCCCGAGCTGGTCCTCCATGACCGCCACCAACAGGTGGATCTTGGACGGGAAGTAGCGGTAGAGGGTGCCGAGGGCCACGTCGGACAGTTCGGCGACCTCCCGCATCTGCACGGCGTCGAAGCCGCCGCCGCAGGCCAGCTCGGTGCTGGCGGCGAGGATGCGGTTGCGCCGGGCCTCCTGCCGCGCGGTCAGGGCCGGGGCCGGTGGCCTGGGGTGTGCGCTCATCCGTCCTGTCCTCCGACGTGCCGTCGCCGTGCGGCCGGGCGGCGACGGCCCGCCGCCCGGGTCGCGGCGGCCGCCGGGTCGCGCGCCGCGCGCCCCGGCCGGTGGTGTGTGCATGATGGCAGCCGGGTGCGGGAGGGCGAACCGGCCCCCTGTACGATCCATCTGAAACTTGTTCTAGATTAGCGCGACCGGTTACGCTCCGGCCCACATCGCAGCGAGAAGGGAGACGGAGTGACCTCTCCGTCCGGGCCCCTGCGAATCGCGCTGCTGAGCTACAAGGGCAACCCGTTCTGCGGCGGCCAGGGTGTGTACGTCAGGCACCTGGCCCGCGAACTGGCCGCACTCGGCCACAGTGTCGAGGTGATCGGCGCGCAGCCCTACCCCGTACTGGACGCGCTCGGCGAGGGCGTCACCCTCACCGAACTGCCCAGCCTGGACCTGTACCGGCAGCCGGACCCGTTCCGCACCCCTCGCCTGGCGGAGTACCGCGACTGGGTCGACGTGCTGGAGGTCGGCACGATGTGGACCGGCGGCTTCCCCGAGCCGCTGACCTTCAGCCTGCGCGCGCGGCGCCATCTCGCCGCCCGCCGCGCGGACTTCGACGTCGTGCACGACAACCAGACCCTCGGGTACGGGCTGCTCGGCCTCGGCCTGCCGCTGGTCACCACCATCCACCACCCCATCACCGTCGACCGCCGCCTCGACCTCGCGGCCGCCGCCGACCGCCGCAAGCGGATGTCGGTACGCCGCTGGTACGGCTTCACCCGCATGCAGAAGCGGGTGGCCCGCCGGCTGCCGTCGGTGCTGACCGTCTCCGGCTCCTCGCGGCAGGAGATCGTCGCCGACCTCGGGGTGCGCCCCGAGCGGGTGCACACGGTGCCGATCGGCGCGGACGCCCGCCTGTTCGCCCCGGACGCGTCGGTGCCCGAGGTGCCCGGGCGGATCGTCACCACGTCCAGCGCGGACGTGCCGCTCAAGGGCCTGGTCTTCCTCGTCGAGGCGCTGGCGAAGGTCCGCACGCAGCGGCCCGACGCACACCTCGTGGTCGTCGGCAAGCAGCCCGAACAGGGCCCGGTGGCGCGCGCGATCGCCGAGTTCGGGCTCGCCGACGCCGTCGGGTTCGTCAAGGGCATCAGCGACGCCGAACTGGTCGACCTCATCCGCAGCGCCGAGGTGGCCTGCGTGCCGTCGCTCTATGAGGGGTTCTCGCTGCCCGCCGCCGAGGCGATGGCCACGGGCACGCCGCTGGTGGCCACCACCGGCGGCGCCATACCGGAGGTGGCGGGACCCGACAACGAGACCTGCCTCGCGGTGCCGCCCGGGGACCCGGGCGCGCTCGCCGCCGCGCTCGAACGGATGCTGGGCGAACCGGAGTTGCGGGCGCGGCTGGGTGCCGCGGGGCGCGCTCGGGTGCTGGAGCGCTTCACCTGGACGCGGGCGGCCGAGGCCACCGCCGAGCTGTACCGCGCGGCGATCGCGGCGCATCCCGCGCCGGCGCCCTCGCGCCCGCCCTCGCCGACCGCGGCCGGCACCCCGGGTGGCCGGGCCGCGAGTCCTGCGTCGGCGGCCGCGTCGGCGGCCGCTTCCGCCTCGGCCGGTGTTCCGGCGAATGCCGCCGCCGGTGCCGCAGCTAGCGCCGGTGCCGGTACCACCGCCGGTGCGGGGGACCCGCAGGGGAACGGCCGGGACGGACACGCCAAGAAGACCGCACATCCGGGAGACCCCGTGGGGAGCAATCGCTGATGCTGACCGTCGACTTCACCCGTTTCCCGCTCGCCGCGGGCGACCGCGTCCTCGACCTCGGGTGCGGTGCCGGGCGGCACGCCTTCGAGTGCTACCGGCGCGGCGCGCAGGTGATCGCGCTGGACCGCAACGGCGAGGAGATCCGCGAGGTCGCCCGGTGGTTCGCGGCGATGCGGGAGGCGGGGGAGGCGCCGGCGGGTGCTTCCGCGCTGGCGATGGAGGGCGACGCGCTCCATCTGCCCTTCCCCGACGAGAGCTTCGACGTCGTCATCATCTCCGAGGTGATGGAGCACATCCCCGAGGACAAGGCGGTGCTCGCCGAGATGGTCCGGGTGCTGCGGCCCGGCGGCCGGATCGCCGTGACGGTACCGCGGTACGGCCCGGAGAAGATCTGCTGGGCGCTCTCCGACGCCTACCACGAGGTCGAGGGCGGCCACATCCGCATCTACAAGGGCGACCAGCTCCTGGACCGGATGCGGGAGGCGGGCCTGAAGCCGTACGGCACCCACCACGCGCACGGCCTGCACGCGCCGTACTGGTGGATCAAGTGCGCGGTCGGTGTGGACGACGACCAGGCGCTGCCGGTGAAGCTGTACCACAAGCTGCTGGTGTGGGACATCATGAAGAAGCCGCTGGCCACCCGCCTCGCCGAGCAGGTGCTCAACCCGGTGGTCGGCAAGAGCTTCGTGGCCTACGCGACGAAGCCGCGGCTGCCCGAGCAGGCGGTGCGGGCCGGGGGGAGCGGGGAAACCGAGGAGGTCGCGCCATCGGGCGGGCCGGTCGGCGGAGCGGGCGGGACCGGCGCGGAACGCGCCAAGTGACCTCGCCGAGCCGCGGCCAGGGCCGCCGCACCGAGCGCCTGGAGCTGCCCGGTGTCCTCACCGCGCAGCAGGCCGAGCAGACCGTCGCCGCCATGGCCGCGGCCCAGCGCGGCGACGGGGCGATCCCGTGGTTCCGCGGCCACCACCTCGACCCGTGGGACCACACCGAGGTCGCGATGGCCTTCGACGCGGCCGGCGAGCACGACCGCGCGGAGGCGGCGTACGACTGGCTGGTCCGGCACCAGAACCCCGACGGCTCCTGGTACGCCGCCTACCACGACGGCAGTGCCGACCACCCCACCGATCTCGGCCGGGAGTCCAACTTCTGCGCTTACGTGGCCGTCGGTGCCTGGCACCACTACCTCGCCACCGGCGACGACGCGTTCATCGAGCGGATCTGGCCGACCGTGCACGCCGCCGTCGAGTACGTCCTCGCGCTCCAGCAGCCCGGCGGGCAGATCGGCTGGAAGCGCGAGGCCGACGGTACGGCCGTCAACGACGCGCTGCTCACCGGCAGTTCGTCGATCCACCAGGCGCTGCGCTGCGCCCTGGCCATCGCCGAGCACCGCGAGGAGCCGCAGCCGGACTGGGAGTTGTCGGCCGGCACGCTCGGCCACGCGGTGCGCCGGCACCCCGAGCGGTTCCTCGACAAGTCCCGCTACTCGATGGACTGGTACTACCCGGTGCTGACCGGCACGCTGCGCGGGCCCGCGGCCCTCGCCCGTCTCGACGCGGAGTGGTCCCGCTTCGTGGTGCCCGGGCTCGGGGTGCGCTGCGTGGACCCCAACCCGTGGGTCACCGGCGGCGAGTCCGCGGAGCTCGCGCTCGCGCTGTGGGCGGTGGGCCGGTCCGACCGCGCGGTCCGCGTGCTCGCCGACATCCAGCACCTGCGCGCCGAGGACGGCCTGTACTGGACGGGTTACGTCTTCGCCGACCGCGCGGTGTGGCCGGCCGAGCGCACCACCTGGACCGCGGCCGCGGTCCTCCTCGCGGTCGCCGCGCTGTGCGGGGACACCGCCACCACCACGGTCTTCGCCGCCGACGAGCTTCCCTCCGCGCTGCCGTCCCCCTGCTGCTGACCGCGGCGGTGGCCCGGCCGCCCTGGTCACCCCGGCGGCCCTGGCCGCGGTTGCCGCCTGCCGCCGCGTGACGAGGAACGCGCCCGCCGGTATTCCGGGTGCGCGCCATGGGCGGACATGACAGTCTCCGGTCATGCCGATCGTGGACGTGTCCCCTGAGGTCTCCCTCGCGTACGAGACCTTCGGCGACCCCGGAGACCCTCCCGTCCTGCTGGTGATGGGTTTCGGCGCGCAGATGCTCGCCTGGCACGAGGACTTCTGCCGAGCGCTGGCGGACCGCGGCCGCCACGTGATCCGGTACGACAACCGGGACTGCGGGCTGTCCACCTCGTTCGA
The DNA here is from genome assembly GCF_016756395.1 of Streptomyces sp. SN-593. Taxonomy (NCBI): domain Bacteria; kingdom Bacillati; phylum Actinomycetota; class Actinomycetes; order Kitasatosporales; family Streptomycetaceae; genus Actinacidiphila; species Actinacidiphila reveromycinica. The sequence goes on along the minus strand of NZ_AP018365.1, from coordinate 2,411,283 downwards.
CGACCACCCGGTGGACATGGGCGCATTCATCGCCGCCGTCAGCTCGGGAGACATCGGCGCCGCCCTCGCCATGGTTCCCTACCGGCTCCTCGACATGGCGGACGACGGCCTCGGCCTGCTCACCGCGCTCGGTGTCGAACGCGCCCACGTGGTCGGCGCCTCGATGGGAGGGATGATCGCGCAGGTGATGGCCCTCTCCCGCCCGGAGCGGGTACTGACCTTGACGTCGATGATGTCCTCGACCGGCGAGAGCGAGTACGGCCGGTCCACCCCCCAGGCCCAGGCGGTGCTGTTCGCCCCGAGGCCCGCGGACCGCGACGGATACGCCGCGGCGGCGGAGCGGGAACTGGTGTGGGCCTCCAGGCGGTACGGCGACGCCGCGGTGCTGCGTGAGCTGGCCGCCGCGAGCTACGACCGCGCGTACCACCCCGGGGGGATCGGGCGGCAGCTCGGCGCGATGATCCTCAGCGGTTCACGTGCGGACGCACTGCGTGAGCTGCGGGTGCCGACGCTGGTGATCCACGGCCTGGACGACACGCTGATCGACCCCAGCGGCGGGAGGCGCACCGCGGAACTGGTGCCCGGCGCCAAGCTCCTGCTGGTCCCCGACATGGGCCACGATCGGCCGCGTGCACTCTGGCCCGAGCTCATCGGTGCCGTGGCGGCCCATACCTGTTGAGCGCGCGGGTCCGGAGCCGCGTCGGGCGGAGACACGGGGCGGGGCCGCCGGCCCTCGGACCGCCCCGCCCCGTGATCGGCACAGCGAAACGCTCATGGGACGGTCACAGGACCCGCCACGAGATCCGTCACGGGATCCGCCGGACGGGTCTAGGCGGGTTTGGGGGTCGGGTTGGGGAGGAGGGCGATCAGGCAGGTGGCGGCCGCGAGGAAGGCCGCGCCGATGAGGAAGGCCAGGCCGTAGCCCGAGGTCAGGGCGTGGGCGGTGTCGGCGCCGTGGGAGTGGCGGGAGGCGAAGCGGTCGGCGGCGGCCGTGGCGAGGATGGTCAGGCCCAGTGCGCCGCCGAGCTGCCGTGAGGTGTTCAACAGCCCCGACACGACGCCCTGCTCGCCCATCGACACCCCGGAGGTGGCGGCCGCGGCGATCGGCGTCATCAGCAGCCCCGCACCGAACATCGTGAGCACGCCCGGCCCGAGGATGGTGCCGGCGAAGGTGCCGTGCACGGTGAGCGTGCTCTGCCAGGCCAGCCCGGCGGCCGACAGCACCCCGCCGGCCGCGCCCACCAGCCGCGCGTCCGTCCTGCCCATCAGCCGCGGCGCGAGCTTGGAGCCGACGATGATGGCGACGGTGTGCGGGAGGAAGGACACCCCGGCGCGCACCGGGCTCCAGCCCAGTACGTTCTGCATGTAGAGGGACAGGAAGTACCAGGTCGAGAAGGTCGCCGCACCGCACCCCAGCAGCACCGTGTTCGCGGCCGACACCGACCGCACCCGGAGCAGCCGGAGCGGCATCAGCGGCGCCGCCGTACGCGCCTCGACCAGGGTGAACCCCGCGAGCAGCACCGCGCCCGCGGCCAGCGGCAGCAGCGAGCGCGCCGACGTCCAGCCGTACGACTCGCTCTGCGCGATGCCGTACGCCAGCCCGGCCACGCCCGCGGTGACCAGGACCGCGCCGGGGACGTCCAGCCGGCGGGCCCGCTCCGCGCGGCTCTCGGTCAGGCAGAGCGTGGCCACCACCAGCACCAGCGCGCCCACCGGCACGTTGACCAGCAGGACCCAGCGCCAGGAGAGGTAGTCGGTGAGCACCCCGCCGACCAGGCCGCCGGCCGCCCCGCCGCCGGCGCCGACCGCCGTCCACGTGCCGATCGCCCGGGTGCGCTCGGCACCCTCGGGGAAGGACGTGGTGAGGATGGACAGCGTGGTCGGCGCGAGCACCGCCGAACCGAGGCCCTGCACCGCGCGGGCGCTGATCAGCATCCATCCGTCCTGGGCCAGCCCGCCGGCCAGGCTCGCCGCGGTGAACAGGCCGAGGCCGACCAGGAAGGTGCGCTTGCGGCCGAAGAGGTCGGCGGCCCTGCCGCCCAGCAGCAGGAACCCGGCGAAGGTCAGGGCGTAGGCGTTCACCACCCACTGCTGGCCGCTGTCGCCGAGCCCCAGCGCGGTGCGCATCGACGGCAGCGCCACGTTGACCACGGACACGTCGAGCACGACCAGGAACTGGCCCGCGCACACCGCGGCGAGCACCACCCACGCGGGTGCTGCGGTACGGCCGGTGGGGGAGGAGGCAGGCGCACGCCGCCCCAGGAGTTCGCTCATACGACCATCCTTCCGGTTGGCCCGTCTCCGGGGCATCGGGAATTCGACCTAGGGCTGTCCCATCCTCCCCGGCGGATCAGCGTGCGGCGTCAGCTGCGGTGGATCGCAAGGCGGAGGGTCGTCCTCATACCGGGTCGTCTGTGGATGAGCCCGACAACGAAGCGAGGCGCCGTGGCTGTCGACGCACGCCCGTCGGGGGTCGCGGGACAGCCCTGAGGCCGGTTCACGAGGCCGCCGCTCCCCGCGACCGGCCCGATCCGCCGGACGGCTTCTCACCCCCGGGCGACCTCGGCGGTGTGCACGGGGAGGTAGCGCTCGCCCCTCACCTGGTCGCTCAGCGGGGCCAGGGCGGCCAGCGCCTCGGCGTCCAGGGTGAGTTCCAGCGCTGCCGCGTTCTGCTCCAGCCGGGCCGGGCTGCGGGTGCCGGGGATGGCCGCCACCGCCACCCCGAGCCGCTCGGCCTGGGCGTACACCCAGGCCAGCGCCACCTGGGCCGGGGTGGCGCCCAGCCGGTCGGCCACCTCGCGCACGGTCCGCGCGATCTTCTCGTTGGCCTCGCCCGCCTCGCCGGCGAAACGGGGGTTGGTGCTCCGGAAGTCCTTCTCGCCCAGCGTGGAGCGGTCCAGGGTGCCGGTCAGGAACCCCCGCCCCAGCGGCGAGTACGGCACCAACCCGACCCCCAGCTCGGCCATCACCGGGGTGACCGCCTCGACGTCGCGGGTCCACAGCGAGTACTCGCTCTGCACCGCGGTGATCGGGTGCACCGCGTGCGCCCGGCGCAGCAGCTCGCCGTCGACCTCGGACAGGCCCAGATGGCGGACCTTGCCCGCCTCGACCAGCTCGGCCATCGCCCCGACGGTCTCCTCGATCTCCACGTCCTGGGGCGGGCGGTGGGCGTAGTACAGGTCGATCACCTCGACGCCCAGCCGCAGCAGCGAGGCGTCGCAGGCGCGCAGCACGTAGTCCCGGGCACCGCGGATGCGGCGCGCCCGGTCGCCGGCGCTGCGGTCGATGCCGAACTTGGTGGCCAACTGCACCTGGTCCCGGCGGCCGTGGACGGCCCGGCCCACCAGCACCTCGTTGTGCCCGGTGCCGTAGGCGTCGGCGGTGTCCAGGAACGTGACGCCCAGCTCCAGAGCCCGGTTGATGGTGGCCAGGCCGCCGTCCCAGTCGGGGGCGCCGTAGCTCTCGCTCATCCCCATGCACCCCAGACCCATCGCGCTGACGGTGAGACCGGGCGAGCCGAGCGCGGTTCGGGTGATCATGTGCGGACACTCCTCCTGCCCGGCGGACCGGGCGCCACTTCGAGGGCTGGCGAACGCCTTCGACACTAGGTTTTGGAGCGCACTCGAAGTCAACCGGAGGACCGCCGGCCGCCGCCGTCCCGTGCCGGGCGCCGACGCGAACCGTCCCGCGGGAAAACCGTTCCGGAAGACGTTTCCCCGGGGCGGCCGGCGCCATTCGCGGGTGGCCGGTCCGGTGCTCGGGGAATACCGCGGCGGATCACCGGACGCGTCATCGGGCCGGACCGCCGGGAAGAAAATCATCGGCCTATCGCACGGTCGGAATATCGGCGCGGGAAATACCGAAAACGTCGCCCGAACGAGGGACTTACCCGGCGGAGTGAGGGACAGCGGGTAGGGGCGGACCATCATGTACGCTGGCCCGCACCGAAGTTCGGATGGACCCGGCGCGGGATCGACCACGGATCAGCAAGGGCATGGAACGTCCGGGAACCTCATGCGCAGACGGGCTTCGACGGGTGCACGCCGTCACCGGTTATCCCTTACGGCCCCCGAAATCGCCGCCGAATACCGGTCGGCGGCGGGCGGGCCGTATCGGCCGGTCGCGGTTCCGGCGGACGGAAGGTCCGCGCCGCGCACGCGCATTCCGCTTCCCGGACTCCTCGCCGTGCCTCCGACCGATCACGAGGACCGACAGATGCCAGATCGTTCACCCGCCGGCCGGCAGGCCGGAAGACGCCCGCTCCCCGCGGCCCCGGCCCTCGCCCTCGGGGCGGTGGTGGTCTGCGGGCTGGCATGCGCGGGCCTCGTCCTCGGCGCCCCGCAGGGCGCGCGGACCTGGGTGCGGGCGGTCTCGATCGGCTACGGCGCGCTGCTGGTGGCGGCCGTCGCCTGGGCCGGGAGCACCGCCCGGCGCGGCCGGGACGCGGCCGCCCGGCTCGCCGCCGTCGACGCCAGGAACGCCGAGTTGCGCCGCAAGGTCGCGCAGACGGAGGCGTACATCGATGGCCACCAGCGGCGGGTGGCCCAGATGGCGGCCGAGGCGGACGCGGCGCACGCCGAACTGGCCGCCGCGCGCGCCGGGTCGGAGCGGCTGAACACCCGCCTGGAGGAACTGGCCGCCGACGCGCGCGTGCTGGTGGAGCAGGCGATCCCGGCGATGGTCGGGCAACTCGGCGCCGGCGCCTCGGCGGGCACCGCCCTGGCCGCCGCCCCCGCGCTCGCCGACCCCCGGCACCGCCGGGTCCTGGAGGTCTTCACCGCCGAACTCGCCGGCGGCTCGCGGCTGCGCGCGGCCACCCTCGCGGCGTGCGCCAACGCCGCCGGCCGGGTCCAGGCCCTGACCACCACGATGATGGCCGACCTGCGCGAGATGGAGAACCGTTACGACCAGGATGTTCTCGGCGACCTGCTCCGGCTGGACCACGCCACCGCCCAGGCCGGGCGGCTGGCCGACAGCATCGCGGTGCTCACCGGCGGCCGGTCCGGCCGGCGCTGGACCAAGCCGATCGTGATGGAGAGCATCCTGCGCGGCGCGATCGGCCGGATCAGCGCGTACCAGCGGGTCCGGCTGCACTCGACCAGCACCGCGGCGGTCGTCGGCCACGCCGCCGAGGGCGTCATGCACGCGCTCGCCGAACTCGTCGACAACGCCACCCGGTTCTCGCCGCCGACCGAGACGGTGCACCTCTACGTCGAGGAGCTGACCACCGGCGTGGTGATCACCGTCGAGGACGCGGGCCTGGTGATGAGCCCGCCGGCGCTGCGCCGCGCGCAGCACGCCGTCTCCCACGACCCGCTGCGCCTGGGCACCTTGTCCGGCACCCGGCTGGGCCTGGCGGTCGTCGGGGGCGTCGCGGGGAAGTACGGCCTGACCGTCAGCTTCCGGCCGTCGTCGCGCGGCGGTACGGGGGTGCTGCTGCTCATCCCGCAGCACCTGATCACGCGGCCCCGGGAGAGTCCGCTCGGGTCGGCGGCACCCCGGGACCGGGCCGCGGCGCCGTCGGCGGCGGCCGGGGGCGGCCCGGCCGCCTCCGGCGAGGTCGTGCCCGGGCCGGGCGGCCTGCCGACGCGGCAGGCCGGACCGGCCGCCCGCACCGCGCGCCCGGTGCCCGCGCCGGCCGCTTCCGCCGAGGGCGGCGCCTGGTCCAGCCGGCCGCCCGGCGACACCGCGGCCGACGTGACCGCCCGTCACGTGAGCGAGCTCGGTACGGCGGGCGGGACCGTGACGGAGCCGGCGACCCCCGATCCGTCGGACGCGACCGTCCCCGTCCCCGCCCCCGAGGCCGGTCCCGTTCCCCTGCCCGGCCCTGCCCTCGACCCCGGCCCCGGCCCCGATCCCGACTCCGGTTCCGCGCCGGCATCCGCAACGGCGTCCGGTGCGGGCAGCGAGGCCGCGTCCGGGCCCGGCTCGGGCCCGGTCCCCGTCACGGCGTCCGAGGCCGCGGCAGGCGGCGCGGAGGAGGACCTGTTCGCCCTGCCCAAGCGGGTGCGCGGCCGCACCCTCTCCCGCGCCGACCACCCCCTGCCCGGGGATCTCCCGCCCGACGGCGCCCCGCCCGCGCCCCGGCCGCCCACCGGCGACATGGGCGCCCGCTTCGGCGCGTTCGTCGCGGCGGGCCGGCGCCGGCGGGAGCAGACCACGCGCGAGCGCGGCGCCGTACCGCAGGACGCGTCCCACGCCATGGCGCCGTCCGAGGAACGCGAGGCGTTCCGGACCGGGTCGCACCGCGCACCGGACGACGGGGCGCACGAGGCGCCGCGCGCCGCACCGTACCGGCCGGCGCACCGGCCGTCGCACCGCGCACCGCGGGACGACGCCCCCTAGCAGACCTGTCCGGCGGATCGCGCCGGGCCCTCGACGCCCGCTACCGCGCCCCCGGCGTTGCCGAACCGTCCACGGACGACCCGGTACGAGGACGGCCCTCCGCCCCGCGGAGCACGGCACGGACGCCGCGGGCCCGACCGAAGGATTCCGCCGGACAGGCCCGGGCCCCGGCGCCCACGCCCCATCCGTCAGCGTCAGGACGAACAGATTGGAGGAAGAGGCCCGCGGCCCGGAGCAGTGCCGGGCGGACCTCGACCGCGATGCAGACCACCGATCGCAACCTGGACTGGTTGCTGGACAGCCTCCTCGACCGCACCCCGGGCAGCCGGCACGCGCTGGTGCTCTCCCGGGACGGGCTCAAGATGAGCTGGTCCACCAGCCTGAACGTCGACCAGGCCGACCAGCTCGCGGCCATCGCCTCGGGCATCCAGAGCCTGTCGCACGGCGCCTCCGTGGAGTTCGGGGACGGCACCGGCGGCGTGCGGCAGTCGATGACCGAGTTCCACGGCGGCCTGCTGGTGATCGTGGAGGCCGGCGAGGGCGCCCACCTCGCGGTCGTGGCCGCGGAGGACGCGGACGCCGGGATGATCGGCCACAACACCAGCGAGCTGGTGGAGCAGTTGAGCGACTACCTGACCGCGCCGCCGCGAAGGCCGGCCGAGGGCCCGGCATGAGCCGCGAGTCCGTCGAGGGTGAGAACCCCGACCGGCTCTACACCCTCACCGGGGGCCGCAGCCGCGCCGACGACACCCGGCTGGACCTGGTCGCGCTCATCGTCAGCGAGTCGCAGCCGGCGGCCGGCATGCAGTCGGAACACGCCGCCATCCTGCGGATCTGCCGCCGCCCCACCGCGGTCGTGGAGCTGTCGGCGGACCTGCGGCTGCCGGTGAGCGTGGTGCGCATCCTGCTGGCCGACCTCCTCGACACCGGCAAGGTCACCGCCCGCCACCCCCGTACCCCGAAGGGCGCCGGGCTGCCCGATTCCGCACTCCTGAAGCAGGTGCTCGTTGGACTCCGCAAACTCTGAACCGCCCGCGCGCCCCCCGCTGGCCGACACCGCCGACGAGGGGCTGAAGATCGTGATCGTGGGCGGGTTCGGCGTCGGGAAGACCACCATGGTCCGCTCGGTCAGCGAGATCCGCCCGCTGAACACCGAGGAGACGATGACCCGGGCCGGCATCGGCATCGACGAGACCACCGGGGTGGAGGGCAAGACCACCACCACGGTCGCGTTCGACTTCGGCCGGATCAGCCTCAACGAGCGGATGGTGCTGTACCTGTTCGGCGCGCCGGGCCAGGAGCGCTTCTGGTTCCTGTGGGACCGGCTCTTCTCCGGCACGCTCGGCGCCGTGGTGCTGGTGGACCCGCGCCGGGTCGCCGACTCCTGGTACGCCATCGACCGGCTGGAGCACCACGGCCTGCCGTTCGTGGTGGCCCGCAACACCTTCGGGCCGCCGCGGCACACCCTGGACCAGGTGAGGGACGCCCTCACCCTCGACGACGCCGTCCCGCTGATCGACTGCGACGCGCGCGACCGGGAGTCCGGCAGGACCGTCCTGATCACGCTCGTCGACCACCTCTACGCCCTGTCCCGTGCCCAGGAGATGGCCCAGTGACCGACCACGTCCCCGCGGGTCCCGCGCTGTCCGCACCGCCCCCGACCTGCCCGGCCGACCCCGGCGCCGTGGCGCTCGGCGGCCTGGGGTTCCAGCAGGCCCCGGCCCGCCTCTACCAGGAACTGCGCCTCGCGCACGGCCCGGTGGCGCCGGTGCTGCTCGACGGCGGGGTGCCCGCCTGGCTGGTGCTCGGCTACCGCGAACTGCACTACGTCACCTCCCACGACGAACTGTTCGCCCGTGACTCGCGCCGCTGGAACCAGTGGGAGAACATCCCCGCGGACTGGCCGCTGCTGCCCTTCGTGGGCTACCAGCCGTCGGTGCTCTTCACCGAGGGCGCGGAGCACCGGCGCCGGTCCGGCGTGATCAGCGACGCGCTCGCCGAGGTGGACCAGTTCGAGCTGAAGCGGCAGTGCGAGGAGGTCGCCGACCGGCTGATCAACGCCTTCGCCGGGCGGGGCCGCGCGGACCTGATGGCCGCCTACGCCCACCGGCTGCCGCTGCTGGCGGCGATCTGGATGTGCGGGCTGCCCGAGTCGCAGACCGCCGACATGGTCCGCGACCTGATCGCGTCGCTGGACGCAGCCGAGGGCGACGACCCGGTGGCGGCCTACCTGCGGGTCCAGCAGCGGGTGCAGGCGCTGCTGGAGCAGAAACGGGCGGTGCCCGGCCCCGACGTGACCTCCCGGATGCTCGCGCACCCGGCCCGGCTCGCGGACCCGGAGATCGTCCAGGACCTGATCACGGTGATCGCCGCCGCCCAGCAGCCGACCGCGAACTGGATCGGCAACGCGCTGCGGCTGATGCTCACCGACGACCGGTTCGCCGTCACCCTGTCCGGCGGTCGCGGCAGCGTCGGGCAGGCGCTCAACGAGGTGCTGTGGGAGGACACCCCGACGCAGAACTTCGTCGGCCGGTGGGCCACCCGGGACACCCGGCTGGGCGGGCGGCAGATCCGGCAGGGCGACTGCGTGCTGCTCGGGCTGGCGGCGGCCAACACCGACCCGGAGGTGCGGCCGGACGGGCCCGCCGGGGTCGGCGGCAACAGCGCGCACGTCTCCTTCAGCCACGGCGAGCACCGCTGCCCCTACCCGGCGCCGGAGTTGGCCGAGGCGATCGCGGGGACCGCGGTGGAGGTGCTGCTCGACCGGCTGCCGGACGTGGAGCTGTCGGTGCCGCCGCGGGAGCTGGTCTGGCGGCCGTCGATCTGGATGCGCGGTCTGGAGGCGCTCCCGGTCCACTTCACCTCCGCCCACGCCGGCTGACCGCCCGGCCGCCCACCCCGGCTGACCGCCCGGCCGGCCGCGCCGCTGACCGCCCGGCGGGTCACACCGGGTCGAACTCCACCCGTACCGAGGCCGGCCCGCGGGTGAACACGCCCCGCTCGACCGGGAGTTCACCCGGTGCCAGCCGTATCCCGGGCAGGGCGTCGAGCAGTTGGTTGACCCCGACCTCCACCTCGGCCCTGGCCAGCATGGCGCCGACGCAGAAGTGGCGTCCCAGCGCGAAGGCCAGGTGGTCGGCGGCGGCCGAGAAGGCGTTGGTGCTGTTCAGGTCGGTCCGGAAGATGTCGAACGCCTCCGGGTCGGCGTACCGCTCCTCGTCGCGGTTGGCGGCGCCGATCAGGCAGGTGACGGTGCTGCCCGCGGGGATGGTGCCGCCGGCCACCGGCACGTCCCGCGCGGCCTGCCGCATGATCATGTGGACCGGCGGTGTCCAGCGCAGCGTCTCGGCGAACGCGCGCGGCACCAGGCTGCGGTCCTCCCGTACCGCGTCCAACTGGTCGGGGTGCCGCAGCAGGTTGGCGAAGACGCTCGCCACGGCCTTGTCGGTGGTCTCGCCGCCCGCGGCCAGCAGCAGGCTGCAGAACGCCCTGATGTCCTCGTCGTCCATCGCGGTGCCGTCCACCTCGGCCCGGCACAGCGCGGAGAGCAGGTCGTCGCCGGGGTGCTCCCGGCGGTCCCGGATGACCGGCAGCATGTAGGCGGCGAACTCCACCCGGGTGCGCTGCCCGGCCGCGATCACCTCCGGGTCCTGGGCGAGGTTGCCCAGGAAGGCGATCACCGAGGTGTACCAGCCGTGGAACCTGTCGTGGTCGGCCCGGTCCAGGCCGAGCATGTCGGCGATCACGTTCACCGGGAAGCGGGTGGCGTACTGCCCGACGAGGTCGGCCGAGCCGGTGTGCCGGAAGGCGTCGATGAGCTCGCGCGAGTTGCGCTCGATCACGGGCAGGAAGGTCTCCTGCAGCTCCCGGCCGCGGAAGGCGGGCGCGACCAGCGCGCGGCGCACCGAGTGCTCCCGGCCGCTCATCTGGAGGATGGTCCGCCCGTGCACGGGTTCGAGCTGCCACGCGTAGTTGTCGGTGGTGAAGGTGCTGTCCTTGAAGGCGCGTTCGACGTCCGCGTAGCGCGAGACGACGTAGCTCCGCATGCCCTCGTGCCACAGCAGCGGCGTCTCCCGCCGCATCACCCGGTAGCTGGAGTAGGGGTCCTCGGCGAACTGCGGTGACAGGATGTCGTGCGCCTGACCGGGTACGGGCATGGGACTCCTCGGGTGGGTGGGACCTGTGGAACCTGCCGGAACGTACCCGGCCAGCGTAGGCACGAACTGGCGTGCAGGCCATACGAGTTGCCCCGCCGCGGCCGGCCGCGCCGCGACGCGCCGGGACGCGCCGGGTGACCGGGTCCGGCCGGTCCCGGCACACCCGCCTACGCTGGCGCCATGGACAAGGACGTACGCGCCGCCTTCGAGGCCGCGAAGGGCTTCATGCCGCTCGACGAGGGCACGGCCCTGCACGCCGCGGCGAAGGAGGCCGCGGCCGGCCTCGGACTGCCGCTGCTGGAGGTCGGCACCTACTGCGGCCGCTCCACGCTGCTGCTCGCCGAGGCGGCCGCGTCGGCCGGCACCGTGGTGGTGACCGTCGACCACCACCGCGGCAGCGAGGAGCAGCAGCCCGGCTGGGAGTACCACGACCCGGAGCTGGTGGACCCGGTCACCGGGCGGATGGACACCCTCCCGCACTTCCGCCGCACCCTGCACGCGGCCGGCCTGGAGGACCACGTGATCGCGGTGGTCGGCCGCTCCCCGCAGGTCGCGAAGGTGTGGCGGCAGCCGCTCGGCCTGGTCTTCGTCGACGGCGGCCACACCGACGAGCACGCGAGCGCCGACTACGAGGGCTGGGCGCCGCTGCTCGCCGAGGGCGGCCTGCTGGTGATCCACGACGTCATCCCCGACCCGGCCGACGGCGGCCAGGCCCCGTACCGGATCTACCGGCGGGCACTGGCCTCCGGCGCGTTCACCGAGGTGTCGGCGACCCGCACGCTGCGGGTGCTGCGCCGCGGCGGCGGGCCGTTCGACCGGCCCGGCGCGGAGGCGGGCGGACACGGAAAGTGACGCCGGGTGCAAGGTGACGGCGCGGGCCTATAGAGTCGCGGGCGTGTTCAGCAACGGGTCACACGGGGGCGGTCGTGGCGGCGGACTCGCCGTAGCGGTCGTGGTGACGGCGGTGGTGTTCGCGAGCGGCTGCGGAACGGCGGCGGACTCGGGCACCGGTTCCGGCGGCACCCACAGCACCGGCAGCGCGTCAGGCGCCGACGGGAAGAACGCCGGCGGCGGCAGCGCCACGCCAGGCACCACCCCTGCGGCGACGCCGTCTGCTGAAACGCTTCCCCTGGCCGGGAAGGTCGTCGTGCTCGACCCGGGGCACAACCCGACCAACTACCAGCACACCGCGGAGATCGACCGGCTGGTCGACATCGGCACGAACCGCAAGGAATGCGACACCACGGGGACCGAGACGAACTCCGGCTACCCGGAGGCGTCCTACACCCTGGACGTCTCCCGGCGGGTGCGGACGATCCTGGCCGCGCGCGGCGCGAAGGTGGTGCTGACCCAGAACGGCGACCGCCCGTACGGCCCCTGCGTCGACGAGCGGGCCCGGATCGGCAACGACGCGCACGCCGACGCCGCGCTGTCCATCCACGCGGACGGCGCCCCCGCCGGCGCGCGCGGCTTCCACGTCATCGCGCCGAAGTCGCTGCACGCCGGTGCCGCCGACACCCGGAAGATCGCCGCGCCGTCGCTGCGGCTCGCCACCACGCTGCGCGCGCACTTCAAGGCGGCGACCGGCGAGCCCTTCGCGAACTACCTCGGCGGCGGGAAGGGCCTGATGGTCCGCGACGACCTGGGCGGGCTCAACCTCTCCACCGTGCCGAAGGTGTTCATCGAGTGCGGCAACATGCGTGACGCGCAGGACGCCAGGTCGTTGACGAGCACCGCCTGGCGGCAGCGCGCCGCCCAGGGGATCGCCGACGGCCTCACCGCCTTTCTCCAGGGTTCCCCCGCGGGGCCTGCCGACGGGAAGAGGTGACAGGGCTGTAGCAGTCCGGTATGGATCGTGCACCAAGACGCATACCTGACACCCGGCCGAAGATCACACCCGTACGATGGGGCACCGCTTCCCGCCCCGACGAACCGATTCCAGCATTTCGCATCGCAAAGGACAGGACCCGACGTGAACTTCCGCTCCCTGACCCGAGGAGACGGCCTGGTGATCGGCTCAGCGGCGCTGCTGCTGATCGCCTCCTTCCTGCCGTTCTACAGCTACCCCAGCGGCTACTCCGTGTCCGGTGGCGTCTCGCACAGCTCGCAGAACCTGTGGCACTCCGCCACGTTCCCGATCCTGCCGTCGGTGACGCTGGCCGCGATCGTCGCCGCCGCTGCCGTGCTGTTCGCCCGGTCCGGTCAGCTCGCGGGACGGCAGGTGCTGGGGCTGACCCTGGACCAGTGGGCGATCGCGCTGTCGCTGTTCGTCGGCTGGACCGCGGTGTGGTCCACCCTCTTCAACAACCAGGACAACATCGACAAGAAGGTCGGCGCCTGGCTGACCCTGATCTTCGGCGTGGTGATCGCCGCGGCCGCGGTGCTCAACAGCCGGCTGCCCGCGCTCAAGGCCCCGCTGGCCGGTGCCCCGCGCCCGCAGCAGCCGTACGGCGTCGGCGGCCCGCAGCCCTACGGCGCGACCCCGCCGCAGGCCGGCTACGGCTACCCGGGCGGCGCCCAGTCGGTCGACCCGGCCTACGCCGGCGCCCCGGCCCCGCAGCCGCCGTACGGCGGCTCGCCTGCCGCCGGTGTGCACGCGCAGCCGACCACGGCCGCCCCGTCGCCGTCCGCGGACTTCACCGCGTTCTGGTTCGCGGTGCCGGTGCCGCGGCCGCTGTTCGCCGAGGACGGCAGCGGCGGGCAGATCGCCGAGCTGGCCCCGGGCACCTGGTACCTCGCGGTCGACCAGCGCGGCCAGGCGCTCATCGCGCAGACCCAGGACGGCCGCCGCGGCGTCCTCCAGGACAGCAGCGGCATCCAGCGCGGCTGACCGCGTCGGGCCGGTTCGCCGGGCGGGCACGGCCTCGTGACCGGGCAGCGCACAGCGGCCGGTCGTCACCCTCGACGAGGGCGGCGGCCGGCCGTCGCCATGCCCGCGGCGCGGCCTTCCGAAAGTTGTCGGGTCCGCCTCACATCAGGTCGGCACGGACCAGGTTTCGCCCCCTGCGGCCGGGCAAAACGAGAGCCATGGCCAGACGATATGGCGGCAACCCCGCCGCGGTGATCATCCTCATCGCCGCAGACATCGCTGCACTCATCCTGATCCTCTGGATCTTCTTCTTCGTCCTGGACGCGAACCGCGCCAACGACCTCGTCAGCACGGTCCACCATGCGGCGAACTGGCTCGCGACCTGGTCGAAGGACATGTTCACCGTCGACAACGCGAAGTGGCGCACCGTGCTCAACTACGGTCTGCCCGCCGCGGTCTACCTGCTGGTCGCCCACGCGGTGGCCGGCCGCGTCAACCGCAGTTGATTCCCCCGGGCGGTGGGGCCCTCCCCACGCCGAGATCATGGCACGTACCGCGCAGACCCGACCCCAGGGCCTGTCCCGCGGATCGTGCCGGGCCCGTGACGCCCGGCAGGACCCGCCGGACAGGCCCTAGAAGCAACGCCGTTCAGTTAGGTGCTGGGGCTGTTAGTCAAGGCTGGTGAACGAGGCAGCGGAGCTGCTGTAGAAGAGGTTTGTCCTCCAAGACATCCTCACTACAGGAGCTCCGCTGTTGGAACAGGCTGCCATATCAGGGACGGTCGGGGTAGCGACTGGTGTGTTCGCGCCGGGGCACATCGGCGAGCTGACCGGGATCGTGCCGTTCGAAATGGTCGATGAGGTACTGGCGGCCACGGGCGCGGTGCAGCGCAGGGTGCGGCTGGTGCCGGCTCGGGTCACGGTCTACCTGCTGCTGGCCGGGGCGTTGTTCGCCGGGTTGGGCTACGGGCAGGTCTTCGAGCGGTTGTGTGCCGGGCTACCGGGCCCGGCGCCGGTCCGCCCCAGCGGCAGTGCGCTGCGCCAGGCCCGTCAGCGGCTGGGGCCGGCACCGCTGAAAGCACTGTTCGACCTGGTGCGGGGGCCTGCTGCCACGACCGCAGCCGCCGGGATGTGGCGGGGGCTGAGGGTGGTCGCGGTCGACGGCACCCTGCTGCCCGTCCCGGACGCTGCGGCCAACCTCGCGGCGTTCACCCGGCAGCGGCTGGGCAACGGGATCTCGGGCTATCCGCAGCTGCGGCTGGCCCTGCTGGTCGCCTGCGGGACCCGCTCGGTGATCGGGGCCGCCTTCGGCCCGGCCTCGATCGGCGAGCTGGAGTACGCCCGCCGCCTGGCGGGGGACCTGCGCACGGGGATGCTGCTCCTGGGCGACCGCATGTTCGCCTCGGCCGCGCTGCTGAACCAGTGGGCCGCCACTGGTGCCGACCTGCTGGTGCGCTGCAAAACGAACCGGAAACTGCCACCGGTGGCCCGCTGCCGCGACGGCTCGACGCTGGCCCGGATCGGTGCGCTGACCGTCCGCGTCATCGACGCCGAGATCACCGTCCGCACCGCCGACGGCACCCGCACCGGCCACTACCGGCTGCTGACCACCCTCACCGACCCCGCAACCCACCCGGCCGCCGAACTCGTCCGGCTCTACCACGAGCGCTGGGAGATCGAGACCGCCTACGCGGAGCTGAAGTCCACGATGCTGGGCGGACGCGTCCTGCGGGCCCGCACCCCGGCGGGCGTCGAGCAGGAAGTCTGGGCCCTGCTGACCGCCTACCAGGCACTACGGACCGCGATGACCGATGCCACCGACAGCATCCCGGGCACCGACCCGGACCGGGCCGGCTTCACCACCGCCCTCTCCGCCGCCCGGGACCAGCTCGTCCTGGCCGCCGGCGTCACCACCGCCACCGACATCGACCTCGTCGGCACCATCGGCCGCCACATCCTGGCCCACCTCCTACCCACCCGGCGGGTCCGCACCAAAGACCGCATCGTCAAACGAGCGATCTCCAAATACAACGCACGAGGACCCGCCATCGACCGGACCACCCACCAAGCCACCATCAGCATCCACATGCTCACAACCAGCCCTTGACACCACCCAACCCGCCCTAACTGAACGGCGTTGGCCCTAGAAGCGCCCCGGCTCCTCCTCGACCGGGAGGACGGCGGTGACACGGAAGCCGCCGGCCGGGGCCGGGCCGGAGTCCAGCGAGCCGCCGGCCGCGGCGAGGCGTTCGGTCAGGCCGCGCAGGCCGGTGCCGGTGCGCACCGTCGGGCAGGCGTCCTGCTCCGCCGGACCGGCACCGTTGTCCGTGATGGTCAGGTGCGTGCGGCCCGTCTCGGTCCGCAGCTCGATGGTCGCCTTCGAGGCGCGGCTGTGCCGTACCACGTTGGTGACCCCCTCGCGGACCACCCAGCCGAGCAGTGCCTCGGTCTGCGGCGGCAGCGGCGGGCCCGACTCCTGGACCACCACCTCGATGTCGGAGGCGGTCAACGCCGAGCGGGCCCGGTCCAGTTCGGTCGACAGGCTGCCCTCGCGGTAGCCGGTGACCGCCTCGCGGATCTCGGTCAGCGCCTGCCGGCCGACCGACTCGATGTCCGCGACCTGCGCGAGGGCCGCGTCCAGGTCGCGCGGTGCCAGCCGGCGGGCCGCCTCCGACTTCACCACGACCACCGAGAGGGTGTGCCCGAGCAGGTCGTGCAGGTCGCGGGAGAACCGCAGCCGCTCCTGCGCCACCGCGGACCTCGCCAGCTCCTGGCGGGTCGACTTCAACTGGTCCACCGCCTGGAAGAGCGTGATGATCACCGAGACCACCAGCCCGGACAGGAACGACCCGTACGCCAGGCTGATCGTCGACCAGAACCCCTCGTGGCGCAGGCCCGAGACGATCCCGGCGGCCGCGCTGGTCGGGACCAGCAGTATCCCCAGGGTCCGGCGGCTGCTGGCCACGCTGCCCACGCAGAGCGACACCAGCACGAACAGCAGCAGGAAGTTGCCGCCGTAGCCGATCGCCAGCGCCAGCGCGGTCGCGCCCAGGCCGCCCAGCAGGCGCAGCGGCACCGGCCCGGTCCCGTAGCGCGGGCTGAACGACGAGCGCACGGTCAGCACGTAGAGCGCGCAGAACGCCACGAGGCCCGCGCCCGCCAGCCACGCCAGCGGGACGTCGCCCCTGAGCACGTCGATCACCGGGCCCAGCGCCATCAGCAGCCACGGGATCAGGGCGTTGCCGTCGGGCTTCCGCAACTGCTCGATCTCGTCCTCGAGCCGCCCGTGCCGGCGCCACCACGTCTTCCCGCGCGACTCCGCGTCCCGCTCACGGCGTGCGCCGCGCCTCCGGCCGCGCCTGCCCTCGGGGTCCGGCGCGGCGTCGTCCGCCGTGCCGGACGTCTGTCTCGCGTCCACCGCCATCCCCGTCCCCGTCCGGTGTCGCGCCGCAGCGGCTTCGTGCGGCGCCCGCTCGTGCGGCCGGCCGACGAGCACGGCCACCGTACCCAAGCCGGAGCCAGGGTGCTCCCCAGGCGCTCCGGGTCCGCGGTGCATCAGTGGCTGCGGTGTATCGGTGGGTGTTGCGGACCAGCGGCCGTGCCGGACCAGCGGCCGTGCCGGATCAGCGGCCGCGGTGGATCAGCGGTCGCGGCGCCGCTGCCGCTTCTCCGCGCGCTCCCGCGCCGTCAGCTCCTCCTGCGCCCGCCGCTCCGCCTCGGCCTCGCGCCGGGTGTCCTCGCTGTCGCGCAGCAACTCCGCGGCGCTGAAGCGGCACAGCACGTGCCAGTCGTCGGCGTACTCGCCGGGGGCCCCGCTGCCGACCAGCAGGAAGCCGTCCGCCGACCGGAACAGCCGGGTCCGGGGCGGGTGCCGCTCCTGGCGCGGCTGGTAGGTGGTGGCGTGGCCCTCCAACCGGGCGAGCGCGTCCTCCCGGCTGCCGGTGACCACCTCCAGCACCCGGCAGCGCACGAAGCCGTACCGGCCTCCCTTGGACTCCTCGACGATCAGGCCCCAGCGCTCCGCCATCGGTTCCCCCCGGAATCCGGAACGCGGCACCCGCCGGGTGCCGCGTCCGTGTGTGCCTGCCGGCGGTCCGCCGGCGAACCGTCCGTGCGCCGGGTTCTCTCAGTTCCCGCCTTCGCGGCGGTGCTTGCCGTGCGGCGCCGCCGCCTCGGAGTCCTCCGGCGACGCCTCGCCCCGGTGGCGCCCCGCCATGTCCTCGTCCGTGCCATGGTGCGCCTGGTCGCGCACGTGATCGGCCCTGGTCGCGTCCGACATCGTTCCGCTCTCCCCGTGTGCCCGCGTGACTGCCTCGACCACCCGGGGCGTTCACCCTGGGTGACGCGGGCGAGTCTACCGAGGGTCACGCGACCGGGGTCAGCGGGGCCTTCTGGAGCGGGAGCACCGCGAGGGGGCGGCGGGCCCGGGGCAGGGCGCGCGGACGGACCAGCCGGGGCGCGGGCAGCGCGAGCGGCGCCGGGGCGGCCACCGGCGGCGGGTCGTACGCGTGCAGGGCGTCGGGCGCCGGCAGGTGGAGCGGGGAGCGCGGCAGCCAGCGGGCGGCCGGGCCGAGCCAGTCCGCGGGCGCGGGACGCCAGTGCAGGCGGCGCTCGCCCGGCCGCCACAGCGCGAGTGACGAGCGGCCGCCGGGCACCGCCGAGCGGAAGGCGACCACGCACGCCTCCGGGGTGAGGATCTGCCCGGGCTGCGCGGCGACCGGGGAGAGCAGCGCGCCGGCGACCCGCAGGGTGTCGGGGAAGCGCACCGGGTGGCGGCTGCCGAGCACGCCCCAGCCGAGCCGGGGCTCCCCGGTGGCGTCACTGCGGACGATCATCAGCCCGCTGTCCGGCTCGGCGAGCAGCAACCGGTCGTCGCTGTCCTCGGTGAGCTGGAGCAGGGGGCTGACCCGGCCGGCGAACAGGTCCACCGCGACCGCCTTCGTCCGACCGTCCAACTCGCGGTCGAGCGCGAGCAGTTGCCCGGTACGGTCCAGCCAGGCGCCACCGGTGCAGCGGCCGGGCACCGTCAGCAGGCGGACCGGGCCGCCCCCGCTGCCGCCCCCCGCGTCGCATAGCTGCCACACCGAGGTCGCGCCGCCCTCCGCGTCGTAACAGGTGGCGAAGGCGCCGAACGGCGCGGGCGGGAGCAGCCGCACCTCCGTGCCCGCCAGGGCGCCGATCCGCTGGGCGCCGGTGCCGGTGCCGGACGGGTAGAGCAGGGACAGGTCGTGGCAGGCGCCGGCGCGGACCGGACCCTCGCCGTCCCCGTCCCCGTCCCCGTCCTCCGCCCCGGTCCCGGCCGCGACTCCGGCGACGGTGCCGACCTCGCGCCGTACGAGCACGCGGCCGTCCGGCAGGGGGAGGACCTCGGTGCCCGGCTCCTCCGGCTGCGTGCCGGGCAGCGCCACGGCGTACGGCTCGGGCCCGTCCAGCGACCAGCGCTCGACGTACCAGCCGCCTCCCTCGCCCTCCTCGCTCGGCACGGTCACCTCGGCGAGGCAGGCCGCGTACGCCCCGTCCGCGCTGATCGTGAAGCCGGTGCGGCGCCGGACGGGCCCGGCCGGGACCGGCGCGGGAGCCGGCTCGGACGCCGGGGACGGGGCGGTCGCCGGGGACGGGGACGGGGTCCGCGGGGTGCCAGTGGTGTCGAGGGTCATGTGGGTTCTCCACCTCCGGCTCAGGACCGTAGTTTTCGCACGTGAGGACGATCAACGTGCACCGGGACAGTTCACACGTAAGGGTGTCGCTCCACGCGAACCGGCGCCGTCGTCCGAGCCGTTGTGCTGCGTCGGGCGCTCGCATCCCGGCCGCCCGGCGCGGCGGGTAACCTTCGTAGCGTGCCCGCACCCTCCCTTGCCGACGTGCTCTCCGCCCTCGACGCCCTCTGGCCGCCGGAGCTGGCCGAGTCGTGGGACGCCGTCGGCCCGGTCTGCGGCGACCCCTCCGCCGAGGTGCGCCGGGTGCTGTTCGCCGTCGACCCGGTGCAGGAGGTCGTCGACGAGGCCGTACGGCTCGGCGCGGACCTGCTCGTCACCCACCACCCGCTCTACCTGCGCGGCACCACCACCGTCGCGCCCGTCGGCCCGGCCGGCTTCAAGGGCCGGGTGGTGCACGACCTGATCCGCGGCGGCGTCGCGCTGCTGGTGGCGCACACCAACGCCGACCGGGCCGACCCCGGGGTCTCCGACGCGCTCGCCGCGGCCGTCGACCTGCGCGTCACCGGCCCGCTCGTCCCCGACCCGACCGATCCCGCGGGCCGCCGGGGCCTGGGTCGGCTGTGCGAGCTCGACGCGCCGCTGAGCCTCGCCGCGTTCGCGGCCCGGGCGGCGCGCGGACTGCCGGGCACCGCCGCCGGCCTGCGGATCGCCGGCGACCCGGACACCCCGATCCGCACCGTCGCGGTCTGCGGCGGCTCCGGCGACAGCCTGTTCGCCGAGGTCCGCGCGGCCGGTGTCGACGCCTTCCTCACCGCCGACCTGCGGCACCACCCGGCCTCCGAAGCCCGGCAGGCCGGCCCGCCCGCGCTGGTGGACGCCGCGCACTGGGCCACCGAGTGGCCCTGGTGCGCACAGGCGGCCGGCCAGCTCGACGAGATCTCCGACCGGCACGGCTGGAACCTGCGGACCCATGTCTCGCGGACGGTCACGGACCCGTGGACGCTCCACGCGCCGTCCACCGCGCCGGACCCGTCCGACGTGCCCGGGCCGCCCGGCCCGGCCGACCCGTCGCCGTACCCGAATTCCCCTTCCAGCAGCTCAGGAGCCCCCCGCTGAACGCCGCGCCCGCCGACCAGATCCGACTTCTCGAAGTCCAGGCCCTCGATGCGCGTATCGCGCAGCTCGACCACAAGCGCCGCAACCTGCCCGAGCACGCCGAACTGGAGCGGCTGGGCGCCGACCTCGCCCAGCTCCGCGACCTGCTCGTCGCCGCCCGCACCGAGGAGAGCGACACCGCCCGCGAGCAGACCAAGGCGGAGCAGGACGTGGACCAGGTGCGGCAGCGCTCCGCCCGCGACCAGCAGCGGCTCGACTCCGGGATGGTCACCTCCCCCAAGGACCTGGAGAACATCCAGCGCGAGATCGCCTCGCTCGCCAAGCGCCAGTCCGACCTGGAGGACGTCGTCCTGGAGGTGATGGAGCGCCGCGAGAGCGCGCAGGAGCGCGGCACCGAACTCGCCGGCCGGGTCGAGGCGTTGGAGGCCGAGGTCGCCGAGGTCGAGCAGCGCAGGACCGCCGAGCTGGAGGGCATCGACGCCGAGGGCTTCACGGTGGCCAAGGAGCGCGAGGTGCTGGCCGCCGCCGTCCCCGACGACCTGATCAAGCTCTACGACAAGCTGCGCGCCCAGCAGGGCGGGATCGGCGCGGCCCGGCTCTACCAGAAGCGCTGCGAGGGCTGCCGGCTGGAGCTGAACATCACCGAGCTGAACGAGGTGCGCAGCGCTCCGGCCGACACCGTGGTGCGGTGCGAGAACTGCCGGCGCATCCTGGTGCGCACCGCCGACTCCGGGCTGTAGCGCGGTGACCGCGGGCGCGCCCGACCCGTCGGCCGCGCCCGATCTGGGCGCCCCCACCACGCTCGTGCTGCTGCGGCACGGCGAGACGCCGCTCACCGGCGAACGGCGGTTCTCCGGCAGCGGGGGAGGAGACCCGGACCTTTCGGAGCGGGGCCGGGCGCAGGCGGAGCTGGCCGCGGGGGAACTGGCCGCGGCGCCGCCGGCCGCGGGGGAGGGATCGGCGCCCGGGGACCCGGGTGCCGGGACCGGCTTCGGGGCCGTCGGCCACGCCCCCGTGCGCGCGGTGGTCAGCTCGCCGCTCGCCCGCTGCCGGCAGACCGCCGCCGCTGCCGCCGCGCGCCTGGGGCTGGACGTCACCGTCGACGAGGGCCTGCGCGAGACGGACTTCGGCGCGTGGGACGGCCTCACCTTCGCGGAGGCGCGGCGGCGCGACCCGGACACGATGACCGCCTGGCTCGGCGATCCGCGGGTCGCCCCGCCGGGCGGGGAGAGCTTCGAGCAGGTCGCGGCCCGGGTGGAGGCAGCCCGCGACGCGCTGCTCGCCGCGCACCGGGGCACGACCGTCCTGCTGGTCAGCCATGTCACGCCGATCAAGACGCTGGTCCGGCTCGCCCTCGGCGCCCCGCCCGAGGCGCTCTTCCGGATGTACCTGGCCCCGGCGGCCCTGTGCGCGGTGGACCACTACGCCGACGGCAACGCGTCCGTGCGGTATGTCAACGCGACGGCGCACCTGCGCGGGGACGTGGCCGCGGGCCGGGGGGAGTAGGCCGCCGGCGGCGGGGGCGGTGCGGCGCTCGCCGGCGCCCGGGCTCGTCGCAGTCCGGGCTTGTCGCCGCGCCGGACCGTTGCCGCTCGGGCTTGTCGCCGCGCCGGATCGTTGCCGCTCGGGCTTGTCGCCGCGCCGGATCGTCGCCGCCCGGGTTCGCCACCCCGCGACCGCTCGGGACGGGCCGCTCGGGCGGCCCCCGGGGCCGAACAGGGCGTGGACCGGGAGCACCTCACCCCGCCAGCGCGGCCGCCTCGCGGGCCAGCCCGGTGACCCGGTCCCACGCCTTCGCCCGCAGCGCGTCCGCCGGCAGCATCCAGGTGCCGCCCACGCAGGCGACGTTGGGCAGCGCGAGGTAGCCCGACGCGCGGGCGGCGTCGATGCCGCCGGTCGGGCAGAACCGCGCGCGGGGCAGCGGCGACCACAGCGACTTCAGGTACGGTGCCCCGCCGGCCGCCTCGGCGGGGAAGAACTTCATGTCGGTCACCCCCTGCTCCAGGAGCCGCAGCACCTCCGACGCCGTCGAGACGCCGGGGAGGAAGGGCAGGCCCGAGCCGTGCATCGCGTCGAGCAGCCGCTCGGTGCAGCCCGGGCTGACCAGGAACCGCGCGCCCGCGGCCTCCGCCGCCGCCACGTGGTCCGGGCCGAGTACCGTGCCCGCGCCCACCACCGCGTCCGGCACGTCGCGCGCGATCGCGGCGATCGCGTGCAGCGCGGCGGGGGTGCGCAGGGTCACCTCGATCGCCGGCAGTCCCCCCGCTACGAGCGCCCGCGCGAGCGGTACGGCGTCCGCGGCGTCCTCCAGCACGACCACGGGGACGACGGGGGCGAGGTCGAGAACGCTGTCCATGCGGTCATCCTGGCCGCGGCCACCACCTCGCGCAACGGCCGTTGCGTTCCCTGCAACGGGGTGGGGTGGTGGACCCTCCGGGGCGAGGCGTCCCGTCGGTTCGGTTCGGGGACCACTCGGCGGTGGGGGCCGATGGCACGGTTCCGCGCCTCCGACGGGGCGTCAGCGGAGGAGGACGTCCAGTCGGGGGGAGCCGTCGTGCCGTTCGACCTCGAACCCGAGGTCGCGGAGGGCGGCGGCGAGGCCGGCGACGTCCTTCGGCGCCGCCCCGGCCGTCAGCAGCGCGCGCAGCAACTCCCCCTTGGTCGCCTTGTTGAAGTGGCTGACCACGGACCGCTTCTCGACGCCCGCGACAACGCTCACCTGGAGCACCCGTACCGTCGCCGTACGCCGCGCGACGTCCCCCCATGGCTTCCAGGCGGCCGCGTACGCGGCTGAGCGCAGGTCGAGCACGAGCCCGCCGTCGGCGACCTCGGGCAGCACGGCGTCGAGGTGCGGGCGCCAGTACCCGGCGAGGCCGCCGGTGCCCGGCAGCCGTACCCCCATCGAGCAGCGGTAGGACGGCACCCGGTCGGCCGGCCGCAGCACGCCCCACAGCCCGGAGAAGACCAGCACCGAGCGGCGGGCCCGGCGCAGCGCGGCGGAGTCGAGGGTGGCCAGGCCGAGCGCGTCGTAGAGCACCCCGGTGTAAAGGTCGGCCGCCGGCAGCGCGGGCGCGGTCCGCAGCGCCGCGTTCTTGGCGATCTCCCCGCGCAACCCGGGGGTGAGGCCGAGCACTTCGGCCGCCTTGTCCTCGTCGCCCGCGCACAGGCCGACCAGTTCGTCGAGGACGGCCTCGCGCGCGCCGGTCAGCGCGGGCAGCGACAGCCCGTCCAGCGCGAGCGGCCGCCCCCGTACGGCGGTGGCCTTCCCCTCGGACGGCGGCAGCAGGACGAGCACGGCTTCTCCCTCGCGGATCTACGGGTCCTCCCGGCCGCCTTGCGCCGCGGCCGTCCTGAGCAGCCTACGGCCGCGGACGACGGCCCCGCCCCGTGCCCGGGGCGGGGCCGTGTCGACGCCGGGTCCCGAAGAGGCCGAACGGGACCCGGCGGCTCGGTCGGCTCCGTCCGTCGCGTCGGACGGAGCCGTCGGTGGGGGCCGTCGGGCGGCCCGGCCGCCGGTGCCGTCGGACACCGGCCGTCGGGTCGGCGGCCGGCGGCCGTCAACTCCTGGCGAAGGCGAGCAGGTCGGCGTTGATCACGTCGGCCTGGGTGGTGATCATCCCGTGCGGGAAGCCCGCGTAGGTCTTGAGCGTGCCGTTCGGGAGCAGTTCGGCCGACAGCGGGCCGGCGTCGGCGTAGGGCACGATCTGGTCGTCGTCGCCGTGCATGACCAGCACCGGGATCGTGATCTGCTTCAGGTCCCCGGTGAAGTCGGTCTGGCTGAAGGCGACGATGCCGTCGTGGTGCGCCTTCGCCGCGCCGGTCATGCCCTGGCGCCACCAGTTCTGGATGACGGCCTCGTCGGGCTCCACCCCGTCCCGGTTGAAGCCGTAGAACGGGCCGGCCGCCACCTCCCGGAAGAACGACGAGCGGCGGGTGGCGGTCTGGACCTGGAAGTCGTCGAAGACGCTCTTGGGCAGGCCGCCCGGGTTGCCGTCGGTGCGGACCATCAGCGGCGGCACCGCGCTGATCAGCACGGCCTTGGCCGCCCGGTCCTGCCCGTGCCGCGCCAGGTAGCGTACGACCTCGCCGCCGCCGGTGGAGTGGCCGACGTGGATCGCGTCGCGCAGGTCCAGGTGCTCGACCACCGCGGCCAGGTCGTCGGCGTAGTGGTCCATGTCGTGGCCGTCGGGGCCCTGGGAGGACCGCCCGTGCCCGCGCCGGTCGTGCGCGACCACCCGGAAGCCCTGGCCGAGGAAGTACATCATCTGCGGGTCCCAGTCGTCGGACGACAGCGGCCACCCGTGGCTGAACACCACGGGCTGACCCGAACCCCAGTCCTTGTAGAAGATCTCCGTGCCGTCGCTCGTCGTCACGAAACCCATGGCTCTCCCAATCATTGTGTGACGGGCGGTGTGGTCGTTCCGGAATCTCCGCGTGGCGGGCGCGCATTGACGCGGGTGCGGAAACTCTCCCTCGTCAAATTTACCGCCGGTCGGCACGCGCCGCAGCGCAGCGCCCTTACCCCCGGGCGGAATCGTAAACGCCCTCGCGCGCGGAATTTCCGCCGACCGGGAGTTCCTCCGGGGGAGGTGACCGCGTCCAGGGCACGCGGCGCGATCCGCCGGCCGCCGCTCCGCGCGCGGGGACCCAGCCGAGCGGGTCGCGGCCGGCGGCGGACCGCCCGTGCCGGTGCCGGATCACCGCGGTCGGCGGCACCACCCGCCGTTGTCCGAGGGACTTCCGAGGGACTTTTCGCGGCCTGACGCGGCAAGCCCCTGAAAAACCGGAAAGGGCCTCCGACTCTGGTCAGAGGCCCTTTCCAGGAAAAGCCGCAGGAGGCGGCAGACGAGTCGGGCTGTACGCCGGGTTCTGTCGCCCGGTCGCCTCGCGGCGGCCGGGGAGACGGCCATCCATCTAGGGCTGCCGTTGCCGACAGCCTCATGCGGTCTACCCGCGAACTCGGGCGGGCAGCCCTCGAACGTCCGCGCGGGGCCATATCGCTATGGCGCCCTCTTGACCTTGCTCCAGGTGGGGTTTACCTAGCTGCCCAGGTCGCCCTGGGCACTGGTGGTCTCTTACACCACCGTTTCACCCTTACCGGCGACCGAAATCCCCGGCGGTCTGTTTTCTGTGGCACTGTCCCGCGGGTCACCCCGGGTGGCCGTTAGCCATCACCTTGCCCTGTGGAGCCCGGACGTTCCTCGGCGGATCACTGCTGATCCGACGCGACCGTCCGCCCGGCTCGTCTGCCGTACCCCCAGTCTAGCCCGTCGCCGGGGGCTCCCACGGCGGGTCACGACCCCGGTAACGGACGGAACCCTGGCAGGCGCACAGCGACGATGAAGCGCCCTCAGGGCGGTGGCCGGCGCAGGGCCGGTGACCGTGAAGCTCTGGCCGCGATCATCTTCGTGGCGGAGGTGGTGGGTGGTCGGCAGGGGTGTCAGCGGTGTGCGGGGAAGTCCGGCTGCTCGGGACCGTGCGGGATGTCGATACGTTCCTCGCCGGTGCGCAGTGCTCGAAGGATCACGCGACCCACGTATTCGGGTGAATGCGCCACCATGCCCGAAGGCAGTTCGCCGTCCTCGTAGAACTCGGTCCGGGTGACCGACGGCAGCACCACCGAAAGCTGGATGTTCTCGTCCGCGAGTTCGAGTCGACCGACCTGGCTGAGCCAGTTCACCGCGGTTTTGGCCGCCGGATAGATGGCGTTGCCCGCCATCGGCATCTGAGTCGCGCCGGAGCTGATGTTCACGATGCGGCCGTGGCCGGCCGCCCGCATGTGGGGCAGCACCGCCTGGATGGCGGTCACGGTGCTCACGACGTTCAGATTCAGCAGGTCCAGGAACGCGGCCGGGGTGATGGCGTCCAGCCGGTGGAAGGCGCCCGCTCCCGCGTTGTTGACCAGGCCGTCCACCCGGCCGTACGTGTCGACGGTGGCCTGCACGAGTGCGTGCACCTGCTCGGGCACCGTCACGTCGGTGGGCACGGCCAAGGCCCCGCCGAGTTCGTCGCCCAAGGTCTCGATCCGGTCGGCCCGCCGCGCCGCGAGGACCGGGCGAGCGCCGGCCTCGTGCAGACACCTTGCTGTCGCTTCGCCGATTCCGGACGAGGCTCCGGTGACGATGACGACGTGCCCGGTAAGGGGATTTTCCACTGGTCGCTCCCGAGATGGTGACAGGCAGAGGGATGCGAGGGAGATTAATGGGTGAACCCAGTCCCTTTCGGTACGCATCCCGGGATCAGTAAATGACGGCCCGCGCCGGATGGGAAATACCTTGTCTCTTCGAACTGATATCCTGCGGGTATGAATGAGCTGGAGACGCGCCAGTTGCGTTATTTCGTGGCAGTGGCCGAGGAGGAGCACTTCGGCAGGGCCGCCGAGAGGCTGGGGATGGCGCAGCCGCCGCTGTCGCGTGCCATCGGCGCTCTGGAGCGGCAGCTCGGGGTGCAGTTGTTCGTGCGGACCACGCGCCGGGTCGCCCTCACCCGGGCAGGCCGGGTCCTGCTCGACCACGCGCGGGTGGCTCTGGAGGCCGTGGCCCTGGCGGAGAGCCGTGCCCGGCATGCCGGGGCTGGCGAACCGACGCTGCGGCTGGCGCTGAAGGCGGACCAGGACGCGGGTCTGCTGCCGGGGATTCTCGCCGCCTACAAGGACACACCGGTCGAACTGCTGCTGGGCGCGTACGGCGAACAGGCGACGGCACTGCGCGACGGGAGGGCGGACGTGGCGCTCATCGTGGACACAGTCGACGACAGCAGGCTGGACAGCGAGGTTCTGGTCACCGGGCCGCGTGTCGTGGCCCTGGCCGCGTCCGACCCGCTCGCTTCCCGCCCGAGCCTGCGCCTGCCGGACCTGACGGGACGGAGCCTGCCGCACGGGCAGCCCGCCGAACACGGCTACCCCGCGCCGTCCGTGCCGCGCAACCTGCTCGATCACTCGCAGATCTTCAACCTGATCGAAGTGGGCGGTGCCGTCTGGTTCCTGCCCGTCTGGGTGGCCGAACGCTTCCCCCGGCCCGGCATCGTCTATCGCCCCATCGCCGGACTGGCCCCGGCCACGCTCTCCATCGCCTGGCCGGAACGGTCGCGCTCCACCGCGGTAGCCTCCTTCGTGCGCACGGCCCAGCGCGTGGCACGTACCGCTCCCGAAGCGCGTATATCAGCCGGAACCGGAGCACGGGGCCTGCCTCCTGCGGGCGGTCGGTGACGGCGCAGAGCTCCGTCGCCTCCGTTGCGCCGGCTCGAAGTCCAGGGGGCCCGCAGTCCCTGACGAGAGTGCTTCAGGCGAGGGCGAAGTAGCGCAGCCACAGGTAGAGGGCGGAGACGCCGATGGTGGCGGCGGTGACGACGAGGCCGTAGCGGGTGAACTGCCAGAAGCCGATGGGGTGGCGGGCGCGTTCGGCGATGCCGAGGACGACGACGTTGGCGGAGGCGCCGATGGCGGTGGCGTTGCCGCCGAGGTCGGCGCCGGCGGCCAGCGCCCACCACATGACGTGGTCCCCGGCGCCGCCGAGGTGGTGGACGAGGTCGGCGGTGACGGGTGCCATGGTCGCGACGTAGGGGATGTTGTCGATGACGCCGGACAGCACACCGGAGGCGCCGAGCATGAGCAGGGAGCCGCCGAGTTCCCTGTCGCCGACGGCGTCGGCGAGGGCGTCGGAGACGTGGGTGACGACACCGGTCTCGATGAGCCCGCCGATCATGACGAAAAGGCCGGCGAAGAACGCCAGGGTCGGCCATTCGACCTCGGCCAGTACCTCGCCGGTCTCGGCACTGGAGACGGCCACCAGCAGGCCCGCGCCGAGCAGTGCCACGATGCTCGGCTCGAAGCCGATCACCGGGTGGAGCACGAATCCCGCGATCACCAGGCCGAGGACCGTCAGGCCCTGCGCGAGCATCCGCGGGTCGCGGATCGCCTCCCGGCCGTCCAGCGCGAGGACTTCCGCGGCGCGCTCCGCGTCGTGGGTGAACGCGGTGCGGAACATGATCCGGGCCAGGCCGATCAGGACCAGGACCAGGATCACGGCGAGCGGGGCGAGGTGGACCAGGAAGTCGTTGAAGGTCAGGCCGGCGCGGCTGCCGATGATGATGTTCGGCGGGTCGCCGACGAGGGTCGCTATCCCGCCGATGTTGGAGGCGAACACCTCGGCGATCAGGAACGGTGCGACCGGCAGTGCGAGGCGTTCGCAGATCAGCAGGGTCACGGGGGCGACGAGCAGCACCGTGGTGACGTTGTCGAGCAGCGCGGAGGCGGTGGCGGTGATGACGACGAGCATCACCATGACGCGGAAGGGCTGTGCGCGGGCCCTTCGTACCGACCAGATCGCGAGGTACTCGAACAGGCCGGTGCGTTTGAGCACGCCGACGATCATCATCATGCCCATCAGCAGGAAGATGACGTTCCAGTCGATGCCGGAGCGTTCGGAGTAGAACGCGGCTTTGCCGTCGGTCGCCCCGACCAGCAGCATCAGCGCGGCACCGCCCATCGCGGCGGCGACGCGGTGGACGCGTTCGCTGATGATCAGGGCGTAGGTGCCGGCGAAGACGGCGACGGCGGCCCAGGCGTGCCAGTTCACGCGACGGACAGCAGGCGGTCGAGGAGGTGGGAGGCGGTGATCACGCCGATCAGCCGGGGTCCGTCGGGTTCCTCCGCCATGACGGCGACCAGCGGGCTGCGTTCGCGGGCCATCAGCGCCGCGACCTCCAGCAGGGTGTCGTCGTCGGCGACCGCCGGCGCCGCGGTGCGCTCCCGGGGCAGGATGTCGGCGACCGCGCGGTCCGCCAGGGAGGCGCAGAGCCGGTCGGCGTGCCGTTCGTCGACGACCGCGGCGAGCGCGGGGTCCTCGATCACGTAGCTGGGCACCAGCAGGCGGACGAACCTGGAGGCCGGCAGGATCGCGTACGGTGCGCCGTCCGCGTCCACGACGAGTACGCCGGGCAGGTGGCGGTCCGCCACCAGCCGGGCCGCGTTCAGCGCGGGGCTGCCGAGGGTCACGGTCGGGTAGGGCTGGGCGAGTTCACGCGCGCGCATGTGAGGTCCCCTGGATACGGGCCGCGTTCGCGGGGACTGGTGCGCCCGCATCGGGCGGGGGAACGGGCGCGCCGAGCCGCCTGCCGATCGGAAGGGCGGGGCACACGGCGGCGGGTGGACGCCTCGGCGGCACCGGGGGAGCGGCGCGGCCCGGCGGCGCGGTACGACCGCGCCGGGGAAGGGAGTGCGGGGTGAGGAGGCGACGACGGATTCCACGGGCGACTCCGATCAGCGAAGAGAGTTCTCTCGTATTCGCCGACCAGACTTCCCGGCACACCGATGGCCAACTTACACGAGCACCGGGCGGCCACGGGGGGAGTCCGGCCGCTGCCCCCCGCTGCCCGTCGAGTCCGGGGGCGGAGCGACGCACCCGAGGGCATCTTGGCATACTGCAAACATGAGGCAGGGCAATTACGGGAGGCGGGTCCGCGTCGCCGCCGTCGGCGGGCCGGCCTCAGTGGTGGCACCTCGCCGCGGACAGCCGCTGCTGGTCCCTGGCCCTCGTCGTCACGCCCGGCCAGGCAGGTGACGCGCTCGCCCTCCGCCACGGCCGGCCTGCTTCCGGGGCGGCGAAAACGGCGCCCCGGCATCGAGTACGTCCCCTGGCTTCGCGCCTGCGGCCGGGCGCGAGGGGCGGTAGCCTGCGGGCAGGGGGGCTGACCTGCGGAGGATGCCATGCCGCCCACGATCGGGTCGTTCACCTTGGCGTTCGGGCTGGTCGCGATACCGGTGCAGATGATCGGTGCGACCCGGAGCCACAAGATCAGCTTCCGGCAGGTCCACACCGAGGACATGGGGCGGGTGAAGTACCGCAGGACCTGCGAGGCCGACGGCGCGGTCCTCGCCCAGGACGAGATCGGCAGGGCGTGGGAGGCCCCCGACGGCAGGCTCGTACCCGTCAGCGACGACGAGCTCGACGAAATGCCGCTGCCCACGGCGAAGACGATCGAGGTCAGCGGCTTCCTGGAGCTGGCCGCGGTCCCGCCGGAGTACTTCGACCGGCCGTACTTCCTGACCCCGCAGAGCGAGGCCGCGAACAAGCCGTACGTGCTCATGCGCGAGGCCCTGTCCAAGGCGGGCAAGGCGGCCGTCGGGAAGTACGCGGCGCGCGGGTCCGGCGAGGCCCTCGCCCTGATCTACCCGGCCGGCGACGTCCTGGTCGCGCACAGGCTGCACTGGCCCGATGAGATCCGCAGCGCGGCCGGCGCGGAACCGACCGCCGACGTGGACCTCGCCGACGACGAGGTCGGCGCCGCACTGGAGTACATCTCCGCCATGGGCGACCTCGACATGCAGCAGATGCACGACCAGTACGCGGAAGCCGTCCAGGCCCTGGTCGAAGCGAAGGTCGGACACCAGGCCCCGCCGACGCCCGCCGAGGGCGAGCGCGAAGAGGCGGGCGTCACCGATCTGATGTCCGCGCTGAAGGCCGCCACCGACCGGGCACGCGCCGACCGGGGCCAGGACGAGGACGCGCAGGTGCACCACATGCACGAGCGACGCGCCACGAAGAAGAAGGCGTCGGCGAAGAAGACCGCGAAGAAGGCGACGGAGAAGAAGGCGACGACGGCGAAGAAGACCGCAGCGAAGAAGACCGCGGCGAAGAAGACGACGCGCAAGCGCGCCGGCTGACCGTCCGCCGCTCAGGCCTTGGGCGTGAATGCGGCACCGGCCGACGAACCCGTGGCCCCGTGAACCGCTCGACCCGGCCCCGGCCCCGTCGCCGTCCTCGGCAGGGGGATGGGGACCGCCGGGTCCGGCCGGACTCCCCGTGCCCGGCCGGACGGCCGTTGTCCCGGCCGGACTTCCCGTGTTCCGGCCGGAGGGACGACACGCCGGGGCCGGGTCGCGGCGGGCGGACACCGCGACCCGGCCCCGGCGGGTGGAACATCCGGCGGTCCGTGTGCAGGCGCGGACCGCCGGGGACCCTCGGTCAGGGGCGGATCAGGGTGTGACGACGATCTTCTTGCCGGGCGAGGACGCCTGCGCCTCCCACGCCTTGGTGGCGTCCTCCAGCGCGTAGGTGGCCGTCGGCAGCACGAACGAGCCGGCCGCGGCGAGGGCCGCGACGCGGTTGTACGCGGCGTACGCGTCGGCCGGCTTCGCCGTGGTCCCGCTGAAGCCGATGAGCGAAAGCTGCGCGCCGCGGAGCATCTCCACCCGGAACGCGCTCTCGTCGCCCGCCGCCGCGCCGACGTTCAGGTAGCGCCCGCCGGGCAGCAGGCAGGCCAGCGCCGGCACCGCCCACGCGCCCCACAGCGGGTCGACGACCAGGTCGACCGGACCGCCGAGCGCCGCCAACTGCTCGGACAGCGGCTCGTCGCCGAGGACCGCCACGCCGTCCGCGTCGGCGACCTGGGCCAGCCGCTCGGGGTTGCGGCCGGCCGCGATGACGCGCTTGGCGCCGGCCAGCTTGGCGAGCTGGACCGCGGCCGTGCCCAGCGGGCCGGTCGCTCCCAGCACCAGGACGCTCTCGCCCTCCTGGAGGCCCGCCTTGCGCAGGGACAGGTCCGCGCCGGCGCCGACGGCGCCGATCGCCGCGGCGACCACGCTGTCCAGCCCGTCCGGGACCGGGATGCAGGCCCCTCGGTCGGTCAGCAGCAGCTCGGCCAGGCCGCCGTTGACCCCCGGCACCAGGCCGGCCGGCACCGTGGCGTGCACCCGGAGACCCTCGTCGGGGCCGGTCGCTATGGTCCCGACCACCTCGAAGCCGGGCACGTACGGGACCTTCGGCGGGCCGGCGCGGTGGTGGCCCTCCGCGACATGCAGGTCGATCGAGTTCAGAGCTGTCGCCTCGACCTTGACGACCACCTGCTTGTCGGTGGCCGGGGTCGGGTCGGCGAGGTCGGTCGCGTGCGGCGCGGCGCCGACTTCTTCGATCACTGCCGCTTTCATCGCTGCTGCTCCTTCTCGGCGGTGGCGCCGTGGGCGGCGTCAAGGGGTCGGCTGCCGGTGTCGTACGCGAGCGGTAAGGGAGGTGTCGAGACCATGCGCATGAGCCGGAGCGTAGCACGTGACCGACTGGTCGGTCACCGAATGTTCGAGGTCATGCCCGGCTGCGGACGGCCGGGCGGGCATATACTCCGAAGTTATGGCAGCAGGAGTGCAGATGCCCGGTGCGTTGCAGACACGCGAGGCATTGCTCGACGCCGGCGCGGCGCTGGCGGAGCAGCACGGCCTGGGCGGCCTCAGCGTGAACATGGTGGTCGCGCGGGCCGGAGTGGCCAAGGGGACGTTCTACGTCCACTTCAAGGACCGGGCGACGTTCGTCGACGCCATGCACGCGCGCTTCCACGCCCGGGTGCAGGAGGCCGTCGACCAGGCGATCGCGGGACTGGCGCCCGGGGCCGAGCGGATCTTCCGCAGCACCGAGGCGTACCTCGACGTGTCGATCGCCAACCGCGGCGTCAAGGCGCTGTCGCTGGAGGCCCGTTCGGACCCGACCGTGCAGGGCTCGATGGCCGCCCGCCGGGAGCGGCTGGCGGCGGCGGGCGTGGCCGACCTGAAGGTGATGGGCTGGGACGACGCCGAGGCCGCCGCGCAGTTGATCGCGGCGATGACCCGGGAGATCTCGGTGCTGGAGTTCGACGCCGGGCGCCCGCTGCCGGCGTCGCGGCGCGTGCTCAAGCGTTTCCTCGGCATCTGAGGACCGCGGGCCGCCGCACCCGTCCGGAGCGGCACCCCGTTCGTGCGGCGCGGCACCCCGTTCGTGCGGCGCGACCGCACCCTCCCCCGGCGGGACCCCGCAGCCGTCCGGCGTCCGCGGCCGCCGGCGCACCGCTCCCGGCATCCGCGGTCCGGCGCCAGCCGCGCTTTCCACCCCTTCCGCGCATCCGCCGACCGGAAGCCGCGCCTCCGCGGCCGCTCCGCCACCGGTCGCCGTGGAAAGGCTTTCCCGGGCGTCGCACCGTGCAGCGAAGGCCGCACCGGAGGCTCGCCGCGTACGCGTCGGCCCCCCGGAGAACGGCGGGTGCGATGGTTCCGCGACCGACATGGGCTGTCTCCTTCGCTGCCGTGTCCCACCACATCCGCGAGCACCCCGACCGCCGCGGACACCGGTCCCCGGTGTTCACGGGAACGGCCCGCCCGCACTCGTCCCCCCGCCCGCTTCCGCCGGCCTCCCGCCCGTTTCTGCCCGCGTTCTGCCCACGTTCTGCCGCCGTTGTGCCGCTGTTCTGCCTGCCTTCCGCGGCAACCGTCTTTGCCGAACGGTCCCGCAAAGAGGGAAACGCAAAGCGAACTTCCGGAATGGTCACGGTAGAACATTGGAAAGTAAATAGTCAACCAAAAGAAGCTGCGGATACCGACGTGATTTCCCTGTTCAATCTGCCGAAATTGGACAAAATCCCAGGAACTCCGGGCGGCCGCGCATGTATGCGCGCCGTAGCGAATGCTACGGACAGTGATTTCCGTGACACCCGCCGCCGATCCTCCGCGCGGCAAGCATGCCACCTGACCTGCGCCGGTGTGGGGACCCCGGCTCATTTGTTTACGCGCCGGTTACAGAAGAGGTCTCCCGGCGCTCGGCGGTGGGACGAGCAGGAAAAACCCTAGACTTGAGTCAGCGGTCGGAATCCGGTTTGCGGTGGGGCTGGTTTTTGGGATTTCTGTATGGGAGTCTAGACCAATAAACGGCCGGAGCCTTGGCTGAGCATGCGGGGAGGCTAAATCGTGTCGGCGGCACAAGATGCGATCACTGGGACGAATACTTGCTCACCTGAGCAGGCTGACGACGTGTACAGACTCTGGTCGCTGTTCGACAACTCGTCCGCGCGCATTGCGCACGTGGATCTCGGCCTCCGCCTGATAGGGAGCAACGCCGGCTTCGCCGACGTGTTCGGACTGTCGGTCAAGGAGCTGCCGGGGGTGTCCCTCGTCGACCTCGTGCACGTCCGCGCCAGGGACGCGCTGACGCAGCGGCTGCTCTCGCTGGCGCGTGGTGAGCGCAGCCGGTTCAGCGACCGTGTCGCCGCGTTGACCTGCACAGGGCGGGCCAGCACCGCCCTGACCGGCATCGCGGTGACGAACGACGAGGGACGCATCGATTCGCTCGTCGTCCTGCTGGAGTTGGAGCCGGAGGCCGGGACCGACGGCGCCCCGCCCGCACCGACCGGGCTGCGGAAGCCGCTGACCAGGATGGAAGCCCTGGTGCTGGAGGGTGTGGCGGCCGGCATGTCCACCGTTCAGCTCGCTTCGAAGCTTTTCCTGAGCCGTGGTGGAGTCGAATATCACGTCAGTGCGCTGATGAAAAACCTCGAAGCGGCCAATCGATCCGAGCTGGTCTCCCGAGCCTATTCGGCCGGCCTGTTCCGTATGGGCAGTTGGCCGCCGCTGGTGACCGAGGGATTCGTGGAGTAGCGCCGCACCGTGCCGGGCTGGAAAGCTGTCCCCCCACGCGCCACGAACGGGCGGTGGCCTCCCGGCCGCCCGCCCGCGGCAGGCGTGCGCGGTGGGGGCGGGACGTTCGGGGCCGGTCGCGGTCGACCCCGTCGAGGGGGGTCCGGCCCCGGTCCGGACGGTCACCGCAAAGGCGCTCGGGAGGGTGAAGTGCATCGCGACTGGCGACCCGCAGGAACGGGGCCTGCCTTCTTCGCGTGCGTGCCGGGACATTGCCGCAGGGCGGTCATGCAGAAGGAATGCGTCTGATCCATGGCGATGTACGAGACCGGCGGACCGGCCGGCCACGGCGATCCCGGATATCCGCGGGTCGCCGACGAAGGCGCGCCGGATCGCACCGAACGCTCGGCTGCCGTGCGGCACGGCAGAGCCGGGGCAGGAGCGCGCCGCGAGCCGGACCGCGGCAGACGCCCCCCGTGCCGGGTGACGGGCCCTCAGGGCGCTCCCCGCGGCGAGCGGCACCCGACCCGGTGGCGGCGGTACGCCGGCCGGGTCCGGGGAAGAAAAGGGACTTCCGGGAGAACCGACACCGATGTGTCCGTAGTCCTTCATGGGGAGACATGTCGGTCCGGATCGCCGTCACGGCCGGGTTGACGACGAAAGCACCCGGTACGGTGGCTCCTCCGCGTCGCGGGAGGCCACGAGAGAGCGTCACGTCACGACAGTCTTCGCATCACCTTCGTTCACTGGGCGAGCAGGGGAGAAGCAATGACAGAGGCACTCGTCTCCGAGATCGGCAAGGGCGGTCAGCAGGAGATCCTCCGGTCGCTGTTCGAGCGGTCCGGCATGTGCATGGCCAAGTTAGACACCGGCTTCCGGCTGGTGGAGGTCAACACCGAGTTCTCGGGCCAGTTCGGCTGCCGGCCCGCGGAGTTGGGCGGACGTTCCTTCGTCGAGCTGCTGCACGCCGACGCCCGGACCCTGGTCAGCCGGCAGTTCTCGCGGCTGCTCGCCGACCAGGGGTCCCGTTTCACCGAGCCGGCGGTGGCGTTCCGCCAGAAGGACTCGACCGTCTTCAGCGGGGAGCTGACGGGCTTCACCGTCGGTGGTGACGGCGGCGAAGCCGACGGCCTGATGGCCCTGGTGTGCCCCGAGGGCGGTACCCGGCTGTGCCCCTCGCCGATGACGCACCGGCTGGTGCTGACCGACATCGAGGCACGCATCCTGGAGGGGGTGGCGCTCGGCATGTCGACCGTGAACCTGGCCTCGATGCTGTACCTGAGCCGTGGCGGCATCGGCTACCACGTGGACACCCTGATGCGTAAGCTCAAGGTCAAGAACCGGCCCGCTGTGGTCTCCAAGGCATACTCCATAGGTCTCATCCGCCCGGGCTGGCCGCCCCGCGTCTATCCCTACTAGGTCCGCTCCGGTGCGTTCAGGTCAGGGGGGCGGGAACCGCGTCCTCGTCGAGGAGCGGCTCCCCGCTGGGGCGCAGCATCACGTAGGTGAACACGATGCCCACCGCGACCAGGCCCGTCGCCACCCAGAGGCCGACGTGGTAGCCGCTGAGGAAGGACTGCGACGCGCTCGATCCGGACCGCAGTTCGGACGCCTGCTTGGACCGCAGCACGGCCCCGATGATGGTGATGCCGAGCAGGCCGGCCACCTCGCGGGCGTCGTTGAGCAGCGCCGAGGCGACCCCCGCCTGCGCCTTCGGGGTGTTGTGCATCACGGCGTTCGTCATCGGCACGTTCATGATGCCCATGCCGCCGCCCAGCACGATCAGACAGGGCAGCAGGGAGGCGAAGGTCGAGTGCTCGTCGTGCATGTTCAGCATGATGAGACCGACCGTCATCATCACCATGCCGAGCGAGACGGTGCGGAACCCGCCGATCCAGCTCTCCATCAGCGTGGAGAAGCCGGCGAACGCGGCGAGGGCGAACGCCATCGGGACGAAGAGCACGCCCGACTTCAGGGGGGAGAAGCCGAGGACGTCCTGGAGGTACATCGAGGTGAAGAAGTAGATGGCCAGGGCGCCGAAGGCCCAGATCATCTGGGTGCTGATGCCGCCGGTGAACTGGCGGATGCGGAACAGCCCCAGGTTCACCATGGGTTCGGGGGTGCGGGTCTCGAAGACGAAGAAGGCCACGGTGGCGATCGCGGCGATCACGAAGGCCGTGACGATCTCCGGCGCGCCCCAGCCCGCGTCGTTGCCCTCGATCAGCGCGTAGGTGACCGCGAACAGGGCGACCGCGGAGGTGATCAGCCCGCCGACGTCCAGGACGTTGCCGGAGTCGGAGGACCTGGACTCGCGGACGGTCCTGGCGCTGAGCGCGAGCGTCACCACGCCGACCGGCACGTTGATCAGGAAGATCCAGCCCCAGCGGATGTTCTGGGTGATCAGGCCGCCGGTCACCGGGCCCAGGGCGAGGCCCAGGGCCGCACTCACCGTCCACAGGCCGATCGCGCTGGTGCGCTCCTTCAGGTCGGTGAACGTGGCGGTGATGATGGCCAGCGTGGCCGGCGTCAGCAGGGCGGCTCCGATGCCCTGTACGGCCCGACTCCCGATCAGCATGCCGCCGTTGCCGGCCAGGCCGGCCGACAGCGAGGACAGCGTGAAGACGGTGAGGCCGATCATGTACAGCCGGCGGCGACCGTAGGCGTCGGCGAGGCGGCCGCCGGCCAGGAGCAGGCCGGCCAGGGTGAGCAGGTAGCTGCTCACGATCCATTCCAGCCCGGCCTCCGACAGGTGGAGGTCACGCTGGATGGTGGGAATCGCGACGTTGATGACGTTCAGGTCCAGGTAGGTCATGAACGTGGCCAGGCTGACCGCGAGTAGGGACCACCACCGCAGCGGGTCCGGGGCTTCCCCGGGCGTTTCGGTGTCTTGTGCCTGGTCGCTTGCCGACTCCATGCTTGATGTCACAGGGCCTTGTTCCCTTCCGCGTCGAGCCGTCGCTTCCGCGCTGCTCGTGCGTTGATGTACCTGAGGGTGTCTCGGGTCGCCTGCCTCACGGAGTCTAGCATGTGACCGACCGGTCGGTCACGCTCTGTGGGACGGGGAACCGTGCGGATGGTCGGGGAGCGTGCGCAGAACCCCACGGGCGTGATCCATGCCCGTGGGGTTCTGACGCGAGAGGTCGACGACGCCGGTGCTCCGGGCTCGTCAGATGGGCAGGAAGCGGCCGGTGCGCGCGATGTACTCGCGGTACTCGCCGCCGAACTCGGACTGGGACAGCCGCTTCTCCTCCCGCATCGCGGTCGCCGTCAGCCGGCCGATCGCGTAGAGCAGCGGCAGCAGGGTGCCCAGGTGCGGGAACATCGCGAAGGCGCCGAGGAACCCGAGCAGGAACGACGAGTAGAACGGGTGCCGGATCTTCGAGTACGCGCCGTACGTCACGATCGACACCGGCGCGTCGTCCTCCTGGTGCCACAGCGCCAGCGGCACGCGGTGGGTGCCGAGCGTGAAGAACATCAGGGCGATCGACGCGCCGGCGAGCACCGCGCCGATCGCGGTCAACGTCGTGATCGCCTTGCCCATGCTGAGCCACGAGTGCCAGTGCGCCAGGCGCGCGGCGATCAGGAACGGGGGGACGACGAAGAAGGGGGCTCCGGTCAGCCACCAGCCGAGGTTGAAGCTGCCGCCCTTGAAGAAGACCCGGGGCAGCACACCGATCACCACGAAGTCGGCGAGCACCAACACCATGACGGGAACGTTCACTTGACTTCAGCCTCCGAAAACGGACGGGTACCGGCCACGGCAGCCGGCAGGGGGCGGGGGGTCACGCGGCCGAGTCCTGGAGCAGCTTGACGAGTTCGCCGAGGCTGTCGATCTCGCGGAGGCGGGCTTGGGTGAACACGGCGTCGAACTCCTCCTGGAGGTCGACGATCATCTCGACCAGCATGAAGCTGTCGGCGGCCAGGTCCTTGATCAGGGTTTCCGGCGTGAGGTCGCTCGCGGGTACGCGCAGTACCCCGGCGACCCGCTCGGCCACGGTCTCGAAGCTGATCGTGTTGGCGGGCATGGGCTCCCTCGCAAGACGGGCGGCGACTGTGAGCCAGCCGCCGAGGTGTCGGGCTGAAACGTGCTGGTACGCCGGGTCGTTCGCCCGGTAGTCGCGGAGCATCCGCGTCGCGTTGGCCGGATCGGCCTTGAACAGGGCCTCCTTGACCGTCCACAGCCGCAGGAGGTCGTCGTGGGGCTCGTCGTCCCGCAGGTAGAACCGCGCCGTCGCCGGGCGGACCGGCTGGTCGTGCTCCAGGTCGACGCCGACGCCGTCGGCGGCGCCGCCGACGAGCACCGCGGCCACCCCCGCGCGGTCGGTGTGCGTCACCGAGGCGCGCGGGTGCGGGAAGCGGTACCCGGCGGGGTCACCGGGCAGACCGGCCACGGCCGCCGCGATCCGCAGCGCGTGCCGGCCGGCGCGGGGCCGGTTCACCGTGGCGACGAGGACCCGGATCACTGGGCGGCGAAGCGTTCTTCGAACTCGGCCATGGCCTTGCCGTAGATCTCGACGTCGGCCGCGGTGTAGCGGGCGAGGGTGTCCTCGATCTCCTGCTTGCCGTAGCGCTGTTCCATGTCCTGGAGGGCCTCGCGGACGTAGCGCACGTGCCACCGCTCGTCGAGCATGATCTTCTCGATGGTGGCCCGCACCGGCGCCGGGGTGTTCGCCTCGCGCAGGTGCTGGTTGTAGTGGCCGATGGTCCGCTTCTCGAACACCAGCGTGATGGCCATGACCTCCATCAGACTGGCCGGCACACCGACCGCGTCCATGTACCGGTCCTGGTACGCGTCACGCATCGGGATCGCCCGCTGGTCCAGCGAGTCGATGCAGTTCGTCCAGTACGAGGCGTGCGCCGACTCGTCCGCGAAGTGGTGCGTCACGTCCTTCTGCAACGGGCCGCGGATCGTCCGCGCCACCCGCCCGAAGAACATCGCCCCGCTCATCTCGGACGACCGGTAGAAACTCGCTATCCACAACTCGTTCTCGGACAGTTGGATGTCACTCACGAGGTCCTCTCCCATCGGGTGTGCACAAGGTCTGCTACGACACGTGCCACTTGGCGACCACCTCCGCGGCGAGCGCGGACAGGTCGGGCCACGACCGGGGGTCCTCGCCGTGGGTGCCCAGGACCGCCGCCAGCCAGCGTTCGAGTCCGAAGGCGACACACGCGGTGTGCGCGTCCTGCCCGTCCCTGGTGATGCCGAACGCCTCGCCGAAGTGCTCGTGGTGCAGGTTCACCGACGAGATCGCCAGGTCCCCGTACGTCGCCTCGCGCTTGACCGGGCTCAGCTTCTGCATCAGGAACGCCGGGTTCTGCTCCGGCTCGAAGAACGGGTCGGTCGCGTGCTCCCACTCCACGTCCAGGCCGGCGAGGTCGAACAGCTGCGTGACCGCCTCGGTGGTCCGCTGCGCGAAGTGCGCGGTCTCCTTGCCGGTGCCCACGCAGACGATCTCCCGCATGGTGAACGACCACTGGCGGCGCAGCGGCACGTAGACCGTCTCGCGCCGGTAGCAGGTGTTCACCGTGGTCAGGTAGAGCGGCTCGTCGAGGGACTCGCCCTCGTGCGCCGGGTAGAGGTGGTAGCACGCGGCCGGGGTGAGGATCTCGGTGGCCGGGCCCAGGAAGGGCCGCGGGTCCTGGTCCGGGTCCTTGGCGAAGTCGCCGACGGTGGCCGGGTCGAGCCCGACCGCCAGGGTGGCCTGGTGCGGGAACGACCGCAGGTAGCCGGTCCGGTTCAGCACCTCGGACGGCAGGGTGGACGGATGGCGCTCGGCCTCCGCCCCCCACACGCCGGCCAGTTGGACGAACGCCGCGTCGGCGTTCGCGGCCAGCCGCAGCAGGTCCCCGGAGAGGGACACCTGCCCCGAGGCGTGCCAGCGCATCACGACGACTTCCCGAAGCGGGTCGCCAGCGTGTCGATGTCGCGGAAGTCCGTCGGGCGCAGGTCCTCGACGTCGATGGGCGTGCCCCGCAGCCGCTCCATCAGCAGCAGCAGCTCCGGGATGTGGACGGAGCGCAGGGTGCGGTCGGCGAAGATCGGGCTGTGGTCGGTGACCTGGACCCCCGACTTCTCGTTGACCCACGCACGCAGCTCGGCGCGGAAATCCGGCTCAGAAAGCATCGACGGGCTCCTCGGGAAGGATCTTTTCGGTGGCGAGGAAGCCGAGGCACTTGGCGGTGACCGTGCGCCGGTGCTCCCGCTGCGCCGGCGACTGCCAGGCGGCTTCGGCTACTTCCCACGGGTCGGCGAGGCCCGCGTCCGCGTAGACGTCGGGGTTGTAGTACTCCCGCCAGCTACTGGTGATGAACGCCGCGAGGTAGCCGCGCACGTCCTCGACCGTCTGCGCGTCCCAGTCCTTCGTCCGCCACAGCTCGGTGACCAGTTGGCGCCCGAAGATCAGGTGCCTGGCCTCCTCCACGTGGTGGTTGCGGTTGATGTACCGGGCCACCGGGTGCAGCCGCTCGTCGCGCGCCTGGAGCCAGTTGTAGTGGTCCACGATCTCCTCGAAGATCATGGTCTTCGCGAAGAAGAGGAAGTCGCCGACGTCGCGCGGCACCTCCTCCTCGTTGACGGAGAACTGGCGGCTGCGGTACACCCGGGCGTACCGGGTGCAGAAGCCGCCGAAGAAGATGCTGTGCTTGTTCTCCTCGTCGAGGAAGTGGTGCAGGTAGTCCGCTACCTGGATCATTTCCTTGCGGTAGAGCCGCTCGGCGAGGCCGGCCATCAGGCCCTTCTCGCCGTGGATGTTGAGGCTGTAGAAGTTCACCGCCTCGTAGAACGCCAGCCGCTTGTGGTCCGCCTCGGACAGCTTGTCCCACTGCGGGGTGCCGGCCAGGCTGAGCAGCTCGGGGGAGGAGAACCAGTCGACCTCGGGGTCGACCTGCTCCGGCCAGTCCAGGGCGGTGTACGGGTTCTGGTACGAGTGCTGGGACACCTCGCTGAGCCGCCGAGCCACCGCCGCCACGGATTCCGCGAGGCTCATGTCTCGTCTCCCGCGCGCCCATGCAGCCGATCACTCATGTCGCCTCCAGAGACGGAAAATGCAGCGCCGTCGCGGTTTTTCACGCCGTTGAGCGTCAGGTAGGACTTGGACGAATCGATATCGAGAGGTTCCACCATCGAGCTCCCGTCTTCGTGCCAGGTCTGCCGCCTGGCTCCGCGAATTGTGTGGCCGGAATCATCGATGGGGCGAGCGTAGGCCGGGTGACTCAGGCAAATCCCTAGTCAATATCGGAGCCGTCTCGTGCAGGATGGAGCTCATGTCGATACTTGGGTGGCTGAGTGCGCCGTCTCCCGGCCGCGGCGTGTGGTTCGCCGGGGAACGTGACGGCTGGGAGCGGGTGGAGTACGCCGAGCTTGCCGAGGACGCCCGCAGGGTGGCGGCGGACCTGGCCGCGCGGGGCGTGGGCGGTGGGGACGTCGTCGCGATCGCCCTGCCGGGCAGCCGCGACGGTCTGGCCGCGCTGTTCGGCGCGTGGGCCGCGGGCTGCTGCGCGACGATGCTCCCGGTCCCGGGATACGGCGCGGGCGCGGAGTACACCGCGCACACCGCCGCGATCCTCGACCAGGCGCGTCCGGCGGTGACGTTCGCCGACGCCGAGTCGGCGCCCCTGCTGGAGGGCGTGACGCAGGTCAGCGAGGTGCGGAGGGACGCGGCCGAGCCGGCGGAGCTGCGGGAGCCGGGCCGGGTCGCGGTGCTGCAGTTCACCTCCGGCACCACCCGCAGCCCGCGGGCCATCCAGGTCACCTGGGACAACATCGTCGCGAACTTCGCCGTCCTCTACCGCTGGATGGAGTGGAAGGACGGCGACGGGATGGCCTCCTGGCTGCCGTTCAACCACGACATGGGCCTGCTGGCCTGCGTGATGACCGCCGCGCGCCAGGGCGACCTGTGGCTCATGCGGCCCGACCAGTTCATCCGCGGCCCCGAACGCTGGCTGTCGTGCCTGGGCACCGGCAAGGCGGCGCACGCCGGGGCGCCGTCGTTCGGCTTCGGCTACGTCGCGCGCCGGCTGCGGCCGGAGCAGTGGGCGAAGTTGGACCTGTCCGGGTGGCGGTCGGCGATCGTGGGCGGGGAGGTGCCCGACCCCGGCGCGCTGCGCGCCTTCGCCGCCGCGGCCGCGCCGTCCGGGTTCGACCCCGCCGTGATCCACCCCGCCTACGGGCTGGCGGAGAACACCTCCGCGGTCACCGCCGGCGCGGTGGGCCGCCCCGGCCGGGTCGCGCGCCCGGACTGGGCGAAGATGCAGTTCGGCGAGCCGGTGGACGTCCTGGAGACCGGCCTGCTGCTGCCGCCGCCCGGCGCGGTGACCCCCGAGGCCGGCGACGGCACCGGCTGGTTGGCCGGGCAGGGGTGGCCGCTGCCCGTCGACGGGGTGGAGGTCGAGATCGCGGACGCCGACGGAAAGGCCCTGCCCGAGGGCTCGCTCGGCGAGATCGTCATCAGCGGCCGCTCGGTCACCGACGGCTACGTCGGCGAGGAGCCGTTCGAGGGGGTGCTGCGCACCGGCGACGCCGGCTTCGTGCACGACGGTGACCTGTACGTCCTGGGCCGCATGGGCGACAGCCTCAAGGTCCGGGCCCGTACCGTCTACGTCGAGGACCTGGAGTTCAAGGCCCGCGAGGCCGCCGGCCTCAACCGGCTGGCCGTGGTCAGCATGAGCGACGCCGGCCGCCCCGGCATCGCCGTCTTCGCGGAGGCCGAGCCGGGCCCCTGGGCCGACAAGGTCACCCAGGCGCTGCGCACCGAACTCGGGCCCGACCCCGAGATCGCCGTCATCGTCGGCGAGCACGGCCTGATCCGCCGCACCTCCAGCGGCAAGCCGCAGCGGCGCGCCATGTGGCAGCTCTGGTCGGCCGGGAAGCTGCCCGGCACCCGGCTCGTCTGACCCTTGCGGGGGCCGGCGCCGCCCGCCCCGCGCCGCCAGCCTCGCGGCGGTCGCCGCGCACGTCCGTACGACCCGGCCGGACTCGCCGTCGGCGCACACCGCCGACGGCGGGTCCGCCGTGTTTCCCGGCCCGGCGCGAAACCCGGGAGGGGCGTTCTCCGGTCCGGTCCGGTCCCGTTACTGACTAGGGATTTGCTTGAACCGCCGGACCTATGCTCGTCCCATCGATGATTCCGACCACACAATTCGCGGAGCCGGACAACGGCCCGGCGCGAAGACGGGAGCGCGATGGTGGAATCCCTCTACATCGATTCGTTCAAGTACGCGCTCGGCGAACGGAAAAGCCACGTCGACGATTCCGCGGCGGCGGGCAGGCTTTTCTCCTCCGCGGAGGACATGAAGGCGGCGGGATTCCGCTGGCACTACATGTGTGAACCGGAAACCTCGGCCTACGACCTGGCCTGCGCCGCGGTCCGCCCGATAGCGGACAAGGCGGCCGGCGCCGACGCCATCGTGTACGCCACCTGCCTGCCGCTCAACGCCAACGTGGGCAGCGACGAGGAGTGGCGCACCACCCGGGACGTCAAGCACCTGATGGACTTCCCGGTCAGCCGGCTCCAGGCGGACTTCGAGCTGGACGGCGCGATCGCCATCGGCCTCAACCAGCAGGCGTGCACCTCGATGCTCGGCTCGCTGCGGATCGCCGGCGCGATGCTCGCCACCGAGCCGTCGTGGCAGCGCGTCCTGTGCGTGACCGCCGACCGGTTCCCCGAGAACGCGGTCTACGAGCAGGCGTACAACGTGATCTCCGACGGCGCGGCCGCCTGCGTCGTCACCAGGGAGCCGAGCGAGGGCGCCTTCCGGCTCGTCGCCAGCCACCAGATCACCAACGGCGGTCTGGGCATGGCGAGCGACGACGAGACGGTCGGCAGCTACTTCAGCTACATGCACCGGCTGATCGCCCAGACGCTCCAGCGGGCGGACATGAAGGCCACCGAC
This sequence comes from Streptomyces sp. SN-593, assembly GCF_016756395.1. Taxonomy (NCBI): domain Bacteria; kingdom Bacillati; phylum Actinomycetota; class Actinomycetes; order Kitasatosporales; family Streptomycetaceae; genus Actinacidiphila; species Actinacidiphila reveromycinica. The sequence goes on along the minus strand of NZ_AP018365.1, from coordinate 2,366,938 downwards.
CTGGACTGGGTGGTCACCCAGAACACCAACGACGTGGCCTGGACGGTCCTCGCCCACCTCTTCAAGATCGACACCGAGAAGGTGGTGAGCGTCACGCTGCCCGAGGCCGGGCACGTGATCTCCGCCGACAACGTCTTGAACCTCGCCGCGCTCGTGGAGTCCGGACGGATCAGGTCCGGTGACCGGCTGCTGCTGACGATGGCCGGGTTCGGCCTGAACTGGCAGGCCACCATCCTGGAGGCGGTGTGAGCGACCAGCGCCGGCCCTCGAACGAACCCGCCTGCCCACCGCAGGAGTTCCGCCTCGTCCGGCACGAGGCGGTCTGCCGCGTCCGCCTCCCGGAGGTGACCGAGTCATGACCGTCCTGGTAACGGGCGCCGCCGGCTACGTGGGCGGACTGCTCGTCAAGGCACTGCGCGAGCACGGCGGTTACGGCGACGTGCTCGCCTACGGCCGCGCCGAGGCCGACCTCACCGTGCCCGGCGCGCTGGACGGCGTCCCGACCGCCGGCATCACGCACATCGTGCACACCGCCGCGGTCACCAAGTTCGCCGTCGACAAGGAGACCGCCGAGGCGGTCAACATCGGCGGCACCCGGCAGGTCGTCGAACTGGCCCAGCGCTGCCCCGACCTGGAGCGCGTCGTCCTGCTCTCGACCCTGTACACCGCGGGACTCGCCGTCGGCGACATCGCGGAGGAGCCCGCCGGCCCCGTCCTGGAGCCGCGCGCCGCCGGACGGTCCGACGACGACCCGGACGCCGTCCACTTCGCCAACTACTACGAGTGGTCCAAGCACGCCGCCGAGCGCCTGGTCCTCGACAGCGGGCTGCCCGCCACCATCGCACGGGTGCCCACGATCATCGCCGACGACGACACCGGGCACGTCAGCCAGTACAACGCGGTGCACAACACGCTCAAGCTGCTCTACTACGGCCTGCTGTCGCTGATGCCCGGCCTCTCCGACATCCCGGTGTCGCTGGGGACGGGGAAGTTCACCGTCGACGCGACGATGGCGCTGCTGTCCGCGGAGCCCGGCTACTACCACGTGTGCCCGGACCTGGAGCAGACCCCGCGGCTCGGCCGGATCGTGGACCTGATGTTCACCGCGTTCGAGCAGGACAGCAGCTTCCTGCGGCGCCAGATCCTGCGCCCGCTGCTGGTCGACGAGGCGGCTTTCGCCAACCTGATCAACGGGCTCCGCACCCTGCCGCACGGACCGGTGCTCGACGCGCTGGAGTCGGTCTCGCCGTTCTCCGCGCAGCTCTTCCGGCCGAAGGTCTTCACCAACACCCGGCTGCACAAGGCGTGGCCCGGCTACCAGGCGCCCGACCCCGACGCGCTGGTGTCGCAGACCGCCGAGTACCTCGTGCGCACCCGCTGGGGGAGGACCTCGTGAGTGACATCCGACTGTCCGAGAACGAGTTGTGGATAGCGAGTTTCTACCGGTCGTCGGAGATGAGCGGGGCGATGTTCTTCGGGCGGGTGGCGCGGACGATCCGCGGCCCGTTGCAGAAGGACGTGACGCACCACTTCGCGGACGAGTCGGCGCACGCCTCGTACTGGACGAACTGCATCGACTCGCTGGACCAGCGGGCGATCCCGATGCGTGACGCGTACCAGGACCGGTACATGGACGCGGTCGGTGTGCCGGCCAGTCTGATGGAGGTCATGGCCATCACGCTGGTGTTCGAGAAGCGGACCATCGGCCACTACAACCAGCACCTGCGCGAGGCGAACACCCCGGCGCCGGTGCGGGCCACCATCGAGAAGATCATGCTCGACGAGCGGTGGCACGTGCGCTACGTCCGCGAGGCCCTCCAGGACATGGAACAGCGCTACGGCAAGCAGGAGATCGAGGACACCCTCGCCCGCTACACCGCGGCCGACGTCGAGATCTACGGCAAGGCCATGGCCGAGTTCGAGGAACGCTTCGCCGCCCAGTGATCCGGGTCCGAGGCCGGTCCGGCCGACCCGCCGCACACCGCTCCCGGCCCCAACGCCACCGCCACATCAGGCAACTTGAGGAGTCAGCGCATGGATGCAAACGAGATTCTGGGGGAGCTTCTCACCCCTGAGGGCCGGGACGACCCCTACCCGCACTACGCCGCCGCGCACGGGCTGGGCCCGGTCGCCCCGCTCGGCGACAAGCTGTGGATGGTGCCCGGGTACGACGCGATCAACGAGACGCTCCGCGCCAGCGAGTTCGGCCCCTGGGACGACCGGTACAACCGGCTGTTCACCGCCGCCGAGTGGAAGCTGCACCCGTCGGTCGTCGCCCTGACCAACAGCATCCTGGACACCAACCCGCCGGACCACACCCGGATGCGCGACGTGATGGCCCGGGCGTTCAGCGCCCGCCGGGTCGCCGCGCTCGAACCGATGATCCGGCAGATCGCTCGGGACCTGCTCGACGAGATGGCCGACGCGACGTCGGACGGCTCCCCGGTCGACTTCATGGACCGCTTCGCCTTCAACCTGTCCGTCGGCGTCGTCGGCGAGCTCTTCGGCATGCCGAAGGAGGACTGGCCGCGGTTCAAGCAGCTTGCCAACGACTGGACCCTGGTGTTCGAGGTGACCCCCACCGAGGAGGACACCCTCATCGCGGACACGGCGTACGCCGAGTTCGAGAAGTACTTCCAGGACCTGGTGGCCCGGCGCCGCACCGAGCCGGGCGACGACCTGGTGAGCGCGGTCGTGCAGATCACCGACCAGGAGAACGCGCCGCTGACCGCGGAGGAACTCGTCTGCAACCTCGGCGTGGTGCTGGCCGCGGGGATCGAGACCACCACGCACATCTTCGGCAACGGCCTCAACCTGCTCTTCAAGCACCCGGAGGTCGCCGCGGGGCTGCACGCCAAGCAGATCGCCGCGGACAACTTCGTCGAGGAGGTGCTGCGCTTCGACTCGCCGGTGCAGCTCATCGCCCGCGTCGCCCGCGAGGACGCCGAGATCGCCGGCACCCGCATCCCGATGGGCGAGTGGGCCCTGCTCGCGCTCGGCGCCGGCAACCGCGACCCCAAGCGCTACAAGGACCCCGACCGCTTCGACCCGACCCGCACCGCCATCCAGCCGGTGTCCATGGGCGCCGGCATCCACCACTGCCTCGGCGCGCCGCTCGCCCGGCTGGAGGGCACGGTGGCCTTCACCGAACTGCTCGACCGGTTCCCCGACGTCGCGCCGGCCGGTGAGCCGACCCGCCGGGACCGGCTGACGATCCGCGGTTACGAGAACCTGCCCGTGACCCTCCGCTGACCGCGAGGGCGGCAACGCCCGGCTCCTCCGGCAGCCGTGCCCGGCGAGCCGCGCACGGCGGCCGGAGGCGCCGCGGGCCGGCCCGGCAGCACACCGGAAGCGTTCCCGGCTCCAGTCCCGTCCTGGCACTGGTCGGACCTTAGTGGAGATAGTGATGACTGAATCCCCCACTGCTGGCGGACCGGATATCGCCGTGGTCGGCATCGCGTGCCGGCTGCCGGGAGCCTCCACCCCGGAGGAGCTCTGGGACCTGCTGCGCGAGGGCCGCGACGCCATCGGCAGGGCGTCCGAACGGAACCGGACCACGGCTCCCGACGGGCCCGACTGGCCGGGCGGCTTCATCGACGACGTCGACGCGTTCGACGCCGCGTTCTTCGGCGTCTCGCCGAACGAGGCGGCCGCGATGGACCCGCAGCAGCGGGTCATGCTCGAACTGTGCTGGGAGGCGCTGGAGGACGCCGGCATCGTCCCGGCCGACCTCGCCGGCGGCCGCGCGGGCGTGTTCGCCGCCAGCATCGCCAGCGACTACGCCACGCTGATGGCCCGCCAGCAGGGCCGGTTGTCCCGCTACACGCTCACCGGCCTGAACCGGGGGATCATCGCCAACCGGGTCTCCTACAGCCTGGGCCTGCGGGGGCCGAGCCTGACCGTCGACTCCGCGCAGTCCTCCTCGCTGGTCTCGGTGCACCTGGCCGCGGAGAGCATCCGGCGAGGCGAGGCGGACCTCGCCCTGGCCGGCGGGGTCAACCTCATGCTCGACCCGGGCACCACCGCCATGACCGAGCAGTTCAACGCGCTGTCCCCCGACGGGCGCTGCCACACCTTCGACGCCCGCGCCAACGGCTTCGTCCGCGGCGAGGGCGGCGCCGTCGTCGTGCTCAAGGGGGCGGACCGGGCCCGCGCCGACGGCGACCGGATATACGGCCTGATCCTGGGCAGCGCCGTCAACAACGACGGCCTCACCGACGGCCTGACCGTGCCCAGCGAGCAGGCGCAGCGCGACGTCATCCGCGACGCGGTGAGGGCCGCGGGCGTCCGGCCGGACGACGTCCAGTACGTCGAGCTGCACGGCACGGGCACCAAGGTCGGCGACCCGATCGAGGCGGCGGCGCTGGGCGCCGCGCTCGGCACCGGCCGGCCGGCGGACCGGCCGCTGCGCGTCGGCTCGCTGAAGACCAACATCGGCCACCTGGAAGGCGCGTCCGGCGTCGCCGGGCTGCTGAAGGTACTGCTCAGCATCGAGCGCCGCCACGTCCCGGCCAGCCTCAACTACGAGCACCCCAACCCCGCCATCCCGCTGGCCGAGCTGGGCCTGAGCGTCCAGGCCGCGCAGGGGCCGTGGCCGGACGAGGGGCGCCGGCTGGTCGCGGGCGTCAGCTCGTTCGGCATGGGCGGCACCAACTGCCACCTCGTCGTGGCCGAGCAGCCCGCGGGCGGGCCGGCCGGGCCGGCCCCCGCCGACATCCCTGCCGAGGCCCCTGCCGAAGCCCCCGCGGACGTCCCCGCCGACATCCCGGCCGACGTCCCCGCCGACCACATCGCCGCGCACTCCTGGCCGCTGTCCGCCCGCACCACCCCGGCGCTGCGCGCGCAGGCCGCCCGGCTGCGCGCGCACGCCGCGTCGGGGCCCGAGGTGCCCACCGCCGACACGGCCCGGGCGCTGGCCACCACGCGCCAGGCGTTCGAGCAGCGCGCCGTCGTCCTCGGCGACGACCACGCGGAACTCCGCGCCGGCCTTCACACCCTCCAGGCCGGAGACCAGGCCGCCAACGTGGTCGAGGGCACCGCCCGCGCCGTCGGCGGGACGGTCTTCGTCTTCCCCGGGCAGGGATCGCAGTGGCCGCGGATGGCCCGCGACCTGCTGGACACCTCGCCCGTCTTCGCCGAGCACCTGACCGCGTGCGCCGAGGCCCTGTCCGCGTACCAGGACTGGTCGGTGCTCGACGTGGTGCGCGGGGCGCCGGGCGCGCCGTCGCTGGACCGCGGCGACGTGGTGCAGCCGGCGCTGTTCGCGGTGATGGTCGCCCTGGCCCGCCTCTGGCAGGCCCAGGGCGTGGCCCCGGCAGCCGTCATCGGGCACTCCCAGGGCGAGATCGCGGCCGCGCACGTCGCCGGCGCGCTGTCGCTGTCGGACGCCGCCGCCGTCGTCGCGCTGCGCGGCCAGGCGCTCAAGGCCGTGGCCGGCCTCGGCGGGATGGTGTCGGTGGCCGAGCCGGTCGACGCCGTCCGCGAGCGGATCGCCGGCTACACCGGACTGCTCGGCGTGGGCGCGGTCAACGGCCCCGGCAGCACGGTGGTCTCCGGCGACCCCGCCGCCCTCGCGGAACTGATGTCCGCGTGCCGGGCCGACGGCGTCCGCGTCCGCGAGGTCCCGATCGACTACGCCTCCCACTCGCCGCAGGTCGACGCCATCGAGCAGGACCTGCTGCGGCTGCTCGCCCCGATCCGGCCCCGGCGCGCGGACCTGGCCTTCTACTCGACCGTCACCGGCGGGCTGCTGGACACCACCGAGCTGACCGCCGCCTACTGGTTCCGCAACCTGCGCCAAACGGTCGAGTTCGAGCCGGCCGTCCGTGCCGCGCTCGCCGACGGCAACCGCGCCTTCGTCGAGACCAGCCCGCACCCGGGACTGGTCGGCAGCATCGGGGAGACGCTGCGGGACGCCGACGTCAGCGACGCGCTCGTGACCGGCACGCTGCGCCGCGGCCACGGCGGCCTGCGGCAGTTCCTCACCTCGGTCGCCCAGTACCACGTGCAGGGCGGCGCGCTGGACTGGGCACCGGCGCCGGGCACCGGCCGCCGGGTCCACCTGCCGACCTACGCCTTCCAGCGCGAGCGCTTCTGGTTCGGCGCCGCCACCGGGAACGCCACGGCCCCGGCGGGAACGCCCCTGCCGCTCCCGGCCGCACCGGCCCCCGCCGGCCCGCGGCCCGCCGCCGGTGCGCCGGAGGACACCGCCGCGGGCACCGCCCCGCGCACCGAGGACCTGGTGGGCGTCGTCCAGAAGGCGACCGCCATCACCCTCGGGCACGCCTCACCGGACGCCGTCGACGTCTCGCGCACCTTCAAGGACCTCGGCCTCGACTCCGGGGCCGCCCTCGAACTGCGGGGCCGGCTCGCCGCCGCCACCGGCCTCGAACTGCCGGACACGCTGGTCTTCGCGCACCCGACGCCGGACGCGCTCGCGCGCCACCTGCGTGCCGAACTCGACGGGGGCGCAGCCTCCGTCCAGCCGGCCGCGCAGCCGTCGGTGAGCACGGAACCGCTGGCGATCGTCGGTATGGCCTGCCGCTACCCCGGGGACGCCGACTCGCCCGAGTCCCTGTGGGATCTCGTCGCCGGCCGGCGGGACGCGATCGGCGAGTTCCCCGCCAACCGCGGCTGGGACCTGGCCGCGCTGTACGACCCGACCCGGGGCCGCTCCGGCACGTCGTACACCCGCAACGGAGGGTTCCTCTACGACGCGGACGAGTTCGACCCGGACTTCTTCGGCATCAGCCCCCGCGAGGCCACGGCCATGGACCCCCAGCAGCGGCTGCTGCTGGAGACGGCCTGGCAGGCGCTGGAGGACGCCGGCATCGACCCCGGCTCGCTGCGCGGCGGCCAGGTCGGCGTGTTCACCGGCGTGATGGGCCAGGACTACGGGCCGCGGCTGCACGAGCAGGCCGACGGCTACGACGGCTACCTGCTGACCGGCAACAGCCCGAGCGTCGCCTCCGGACGCGTCGCGTACGCGCTCGGCCTCCAGGGCCCCGCCGTCACCGTGGACACCGCCTGCTCCTCGTCGCTGGTGGCGACACACCTGGCCGCGCAGGCGCTGCGCAACGGCGAGTGCTCGCTCGCGCTGGCCGGCGGCGCCACCGTCATGTCCACCCCCGGGATCTTCGCCGAGTTCAGCCGGCAGGGCGGCCTCGCCCCCGACGGCCGCTGCAAGGCGTACGCGGCCGCCGCCGACGGCACCGGGTGGGGCGAGGGCGCCGGGGTGATCGCGATCGAGCGGCTGAGCGACGCCCGGCGCAACGGCCACCGCGTCCTGGCGGTGCTGCGCGGCTCGGCGATCAACCAGGACGGCGCCTCCAACGGCCTGACCGCGCCGAACGGTTCCGCCCAGCAGCGGGTGATCGGGCAGGCACTGGCCGCGGCCGGGCTGCGGCCCGACGAGGTGGACGCGGTCGAGGGCCACGGCACGGGCACCAAGCTCGGTGACCCGATCGAGGCCGAGGCCCTGCTGGCCGCCTACGGCCGCGGGCGGGACGCGGAGAGCCCGCTGTGGCTCGGCTCGATGAAGTCGAACATCGGCCACACCCAGGCGGCCGCCGGTGTCGCGGGCGTGATCAAGATGGTGCAGGCGCTGCGGCACGAGGTGCTGCCGGCCACGCTGCACGTCGACGCGCCCTCCGGCCACGTCGACTGGGCGTCGGGCGCGGTCCGGCTGCTGACCGACGCGCGGCCCTGGCCGGCCGGGGAGCGGGTGCGCCGCGCGGGCGTGTCGTCGTTCGGGATCTCCGGCACGAACGCGCACGTCATCCTGGAGGAGGCCCCGGCGGGTGCCGAGGAGCCGGATCAGGGGGCGGGCGGGGGATGTCCCGCGGTGCCGGCGCTGGTGCCCGTGCCCGTGCAGGTGCTGGTGTCGGCGAAGGACGAGGCGGGGCTGCGGGCGCAGGCGGGTCGGTTGCGGGAGCACCTGATCGCGCGGCCTGGGCTGGGCCTGGCGGACGTCGGGTACTCCACGGCGACCACGCGGGCGCACCTGGAGTACCGCGCCGCGGTGTCGGCCGCCGACCGCGACGGGCTGCTCGCGTCGCTGGCCGGCCTGGCCGTGGGCGACGCGGGGTCGGGCGTGGTCGAGGGCCGCGCGCACACCGGGAAGACGGTGTTCGTGTTTCCGGGGCAGGGGGCGCAGTGGGTGGGGATGGCGGTGGGGTTGTTGGAGTCCTCTGCGGTGTTCGCGGGGGAGGTGGCGGCGTGTGATGAGGAGTTGGGGCGGTTGGTGGGGTGGCGTGTGGTGGATGTGTTGCGGGAGGTGGTGGGTGCGCCGTCGTTGGAGCGGGTGGATGTGGTGCAGCCGGTGTTGTTCGCGGTGATGGTGGGGTTGGCGGCGGTGTGGCGTTCGGTGGGGGTGGAGCCGGATGTGGTGGTGGGGCATTCGCAGGGGGAGATTGCGGCGGCGTATGTGGCGGGTGGGTTGTCGTTGGGTGATGCGGTGCGGGTGGTGGCGTTGCGGTCGCGGTTGGTGGGGGAGCGGTTGGCGGGGTTGGGGGGGATGGTGTCGGTGGGGTTGTCGGTGGGTGAGGTGGAGGGGTGGATCGGTCGGTTCGGGGGTCGGGTGTCGGTGGCGGCGGTGAACAGTCCGCGGTCGGTGGTGGTGTCGGGTGAGCCGGGCCCGCTGGACGAACTGCTGGAGGAGTGGAGGCAGGAGGGGGTGCGGGCCCGGAAGGTCCCGGTGGACTACGCGTCGCACTCGGCGCAGGTCGGGGTGATGGAGGGGGAGTTGCTGGAGGTGTTGGCGCCTCTTGTGCCGCGGGCGGGTCGGGTGCCGTTCTACTCGACGGCGGTGGGTGGCTTCGTGGGCACGGAGACGTTGGACGGCGGGTACTGGTATGCGAACCTGCGCGGCCAGGTCGGCTTCGAGGAGGCGGTCCGGTCGCTGGCCGGGCAGGGGGTCGGTGCCTTCCTGGAGATGTCGCCGCATCCGGTGCTGGTCTCGGCGGTGAGCGAGACGGTGCAGGAGGTGGAGGGCGGTGATCTGGTGCGGGTGGTCGGGTCGTTGCGGCGTGGTGAGGGGGGACCGGGCCGGTTCGCGATGTCGCTGGCCGAGGCGCATGTGGCGGGGGTCGGTGTGGACTGGGCCGCGTTCTACGCGGGGACCGGTGCCCGGCGGGTGGACCTGCCGGGCTACGCGTTCCAGCGGTCGCGCTACTGGCTGCCCGTACGGGCGGGCGGCGGCGACCTGGCCGGGTCCGGCCTGGCGCGGTTCGGGCACCCGATGCTGTCGGCGGCGGTGCGTGTCGGCGACCGCGACGAGTGGGTCTTCGCCGGGCGGGTGTCGCAGGAGGCCCAGCCGTGGACGCGGGACCACGCCGTGTTCGGCATGGTGATCGTCCCCGGCGCGGCGCTGGCGGAGCTGTCGTCGGCGGTGGGTGCGCACCTGGACTGCCCGGTCGTCGAGGAACTGGTGCTCCAGGTCCCGCTGCTGCTGTCCGAGGACGGCGGGCTGGACCTCCAGGTCATGGTGGGCGCGCCGGACGAGGACGGGCGCCGGGACATCGCGGTCTACACCGCGCCGGGTGAGGGCGCCGGACAGGAGGGCGTCCAGCCCACCTGCCACGCGCGCGGCAAGCTCGGCTCGGAGGTCGAGTCCCCCGCGGTGCGGTTCCCGGCGCAGTGGCCGCCGCAGGGTGGCGCCGCCGAGCCGGTCGAGGGGCTGTACGAACGGCTGGCGGAGGCGGGCTACGAGTACGGGCCGCTCTTCCAGGGCCTGCGGGCGGCCTGGCGCGACGGCGACCGGGTCTACGCCGAACTCGCCCTCCCGGAGGAGGACGCCGGCTCCGCCCAGGGCTTCGGCATCCACCCGGCGCTGCTGGACGCCGCGCTGCACGGCAGCCTGATGGACGCGCGGGCCGGCTCGCAGGTGGGCCTGCCGTTCGCGTGGTCGGGGATCAGGACCGGGCAGGCGTCCGGGACGCGGGCCCGGGTCATGATCACCCCGGCCGGAGACTCCGCGGTCCGCATCGACATGGTCGACGACGCGGGGGCGGTGATCGCGGCGGTGGACTCCGTCGCCTTCCGTCCCGTCGACCAGGCGCAGTTGGAGCGCGCCCAGGGCGGCGGGCAGGACAGCCTGTTCACGGTGGAGTGGGTCCCGGTCCGCGCGTCCGAGGCGGCCGCGGCGGTGCCGGTGGCGGTGCTCGGCGACCTGGCCGGGGCCGGGGAGCGCCACGCGGACCTCGGTGCGCTGACCGGCGCGGTGGCGGCGGGCGCGGCGGCGCCGGAGGTGGTCGTCGCCGCGGTCGGGACGGCGTCGGCCGCCGGCGGCGAGGCCGGTGCGGCGCGTGCCGTGGCGGCGGGCACGCTGGCGCTGGTGCAGGAGTGGCTGGCCGCCGACGCGCTGTCGGGGGCACGGCTGGTGCTGGTGACCCGGGGCGCGATCTCGACCGCCGGGGAGGTGCCGGACGTCGCGGCGGCCGCCACCTGGGGCCTGGTGCGCAGCGCGCAGTCCGAGCACCTGGACCGGTTCGTCCTGGTGGACCTCGACCCGGCCGGCGACGGCGGCGACGCCGCGGGGGCCGCGCCGGACTGGGCCGCGCTGGCGGGCCTCGGCGAGTCGCAGGTGGCGGTGCGTGAGGGACGGACGCTGGCGCCCCGGCTGGCCCGTGCGGGAGCCCCCGCGGTGCCCGCCGAGGGCCCGTGGCGGCTGGCGCCGGTCGCCAAGGGGTCGTTGGAGGGTCTGAAGCTGGTGCCCTCCGGCGCGGACCGCCCGTTGGAGGCGGGTGAGGTCCGGGTCGCGGTGCGGGCGGCGGGTCTCAACTTCCGCGACGTGCTGATCGCGTTGGGCGTCTACCCGGGTGACGCGCCGCTGGGCAGCGAGGCCGCGGGTGTCGTGCTGGAGACCGGGGCCGACGTCACCGACCTGGCACCGGGCGACCGCGTGATGGGTCTCGTCCTCGAGTCGTTCGGCACGGTGGCCGTCGCCGACCGGCGGATGGTCGCGCCGGTCCCGGACGGCTGGTCGTACGCACAGGCGGCCGCGGTCCCGATCGTGTACCTCACCGCCTACTACGGGCTGGTGGACCTCGGCGGGTTGGCGGCCGGGGAACGGGTGCTGGTGCACGCGGCGGCCGGCGGTGTCGGGATGGCGGCGGTGCAACTCGCCACGCACCTGGGCGCGGAGGTCTACGCGACCGCCAGCCCGGCGAAGTGGGAGGCCGTACGCGCCCTGGGCGTGCCGGCGGAGCGGATCGCCAACTCCCGCGACCTCGACTTCGCGGAGACCTTCGCCCGTGCCACGGACGGCAAGGGCGTGGACATGGTGCTGGACGCGCTGGCCGGCGAGTTCGTCGACGCGTCCTTGAGCCTGCTGCCGAACGGCGGCCGGTTCCTGGAGATGGGCAAGGCGGACATCCGCGACCCGCGGGAGATCGCCGAGACCCACCCGGGCGTGCGGTACCGGGCGTTCGACCTGTTCGAGGTCGACCCCGAGCGGCTCGGGGAGATGCTGGGCGAGGTGCTGGACCTGTTCGCCCGGGGTGTGCTGGCGCACGCGCCGGTGCGGACCTGGGACGTGCGCCGGTACGCGGAGGCGTTCCGGTTCCTGCGCGAGGGCCGCAACACCGGCAAGGTGGTCCTCACCGTGCCGGGGCCGCTCGACGCGGACGGCGCGGTGCTGGTGACCGGTGGCACCGGCGGTCTGGGCGCACTGGTCGCCCGGCACCTGGTCACGGTCAACGGCGCCCGGCACCTGGTGCTGGTGTCCCGGCGCGGCCCGGAGGCGCCGGGCGCGGCCGAGCTGGCCGCGGAGCTGGAGGACCTCGGCTGCCGGGTGCGGGTCGCGGCCTGCGACGTGACGGACCGCGGGCAACTGGCGGACCTGCTCGCGTCGTTGGACGTCCCGCTGACCGGGGTCGTGCACGCCGCCGGCATCCTGGACGACGGCGTCGTCGCGTCCCTGACGCCGGAGCAACTGGACCGGGTGATGCGGCCCAAGGTCGACGCGGCGCTGCTGCTCGACGAGTTGACCGCGGACGCGGACCTGAGGTCGTTCGTCCTGTTCTCCTCGGTCGCCGCCCTGATCGGCAACCCCGGACAGGGCAACTACGCCGCCGCCAACGCCGTCCTGGACGCTCTGGCCGCGCGGCGCCGGGCGTCCGGGCGGCCGGCGGTGTCGCTGGCCTGGGGCCTGTGGGAGACCCGCACCGGGATGACCGGCGAACTGGGCGAGGCCGACCTGACCCGGCTGAACCGGCTGGGCCTCCAGCCGCTGCCCACGGAGCTGGGACTCGAACTGCTGGACGCCGCCCAGCGGGTGGACGCCGCGCTGGTGGCGCCCGTGCAGTTGGACCTGTCCTCGATCCGGGCCCAGGCCCGGCAGGGCATGGCGCCGCCCCTGCTGGCCGGACTCGTACGGGTCCAGGTGCGGCAGTCCCGCACCGCGGCCGGCGGCGGGGGCGGGTCGCTGGCCTCCCGGCTGGCCCAGGTGGGGCAGGAGGACTGGGAGCAGGTGACGCTCGACCTGGTGACGGCGCAGGTGGCGGCGGTGCTCGGGCACGCGTCGGGGGCCGCGGTGGACCCGGCCCGGGCGTTCAAGGAGCTGGGGTTCGACTCGCTGTCCGCGGTCGAACTGCGCAACCGGCTCACCCAGGCGACCGGACTCAAACTGCCGACCACGCTCGTCTTCGACCACCCCACCGCGATCGCCGTCACCCGGTACATGATCCCGGTCGCGATGCCCGGCGCCGTGCCGAACGGCCGTCGCACGTCGGAGGAGGACGAGATCAGGGACGTGCTGACGTCGATCCCGATCGGCCGCCTCCGGGCGGCGGGGCTGCTCGACGCGCTCCTCGAGCTGGTGAGCAACGCCTCGGACGACGGGTCGCCGGAGGAGGACAGCGGCTCGTCGATCGACGAGATGGACGCGGCGGCTCTGATCCGGATGACCGAAGAGACCGCAGTTTAGGCACAAAGCGTGGCAACTGATCCCCGCTAGGCGCTCGAACCCGGAGGAACAAGCATGGCTGGCGACCAGAACGAGCTCGTCGAGGCCCTGAGGCGGTCGGTCAAGGAAGCGGAACGGCTGCGGCAGCAGAACCGGCGGCTCATGGCCCAGGCGACCGAGCCGCTGGCGATCGTGGGGATGAGTTGCCGTTACCCGGGCGGCGCTTCGTCGCCCGAGCAACTGTGGGACCTGGTGGCGACGGGCCGGGACGCGATGCAGGGGCTGCCGGAGGACCGCGGCTGGGACCTGGAGCGGCTGTACGACCCGGACCCGGAGAAGCTCGGGACCTTCTACGCCCAGCGCGGCGGATTCGCCGACGGCGTGGGCGACTTCGACGCGGGGTTCTTCGGGATCAGTCCGCGTGAGGCGTTGGCGATGGACCCGCAGCAGCGGCTGCTGCTGGAGGGTTCGTGGGAGGCGCTGGAGGACGCGGGCATCGACCCGGAGTCGCTGCGCGGCAGCGACACCGGGGTGTTCTGCGGGGTCGGCCTCACCGACTACCCGGGGTCCGGGACGCAGTTGGGCGGCCGGTCCGACCTGGAGGGGTTCCGGCTGACCGGCGGGACGTCGAGCGTGGTCTCGGGCCGGGTCGCCTACAGCCTGGGCCTGGAGGGCCCGGCGGTGTCGGTGGACACGGCGTGCTCCTCGTCGCTGGTGGCGATGCACCTGGCGGCGCAGGCGCTGCGGTCGGGCGAGTGCTCGCTCGCGCTGGCCGGCGGCGTGACGGTGCTGTCCGGGCCGTTCCTGCTGGTGGAGTTCTCCCGGCAGCGGGGGCTGGCCGCCGACGGCCGGTGCAAGTCGTACGCCGAGGGCGCCGACGGCACCGGCTTCTCCGACGGTGTCGGCCTGGTGGTGATGGAGCGCCTGTCGGACGCGAAGCGCCGCGGCCACCGGGTGCTGGCGGTGATCCGGGGCAGCGCGGTGAACCAGGACGGCGCCTCGAACGGGCTGACCGCGCCGAGTGGTCCGTCGCAGGAGCGGGTGATCCGTTCCGCGCTGTCGGCGGCCGGGCTGCGGCCCGACGAGGTGGACGCGGTCGAGGGCCACGGCACGGGCACGAAGCTCGGCGACCCGATCGAGGCGCACGCGCTGCTGGCCACCTACGGCCAGGGACGTGAGGACGCGGACCCGCTGTGGCTGGGCTCGATCAAGTCGAACATCGGGCACTCCTCGATGGCGGCCGGTGTCGCGGGCGTGATCAAGATGGTGCAGGCGCTGCGGCACCAGGTGCTGCCGGCGACGCTGCACGTCGATGAGCCGTCCTCGCGGGTGGACTGGGAGTCGGGCGCGGTCCGGCTGCTGACCGACGCGCAGCCGTGGCCGGCCGGGGAGCGGGTGCGCCGCGCGGGCGTGTCGTCCTTCGGGATCTCCGGCACGAACGCCCACCTGATCCTGGAGGAGGCCCCGGCGGAGGCTCCGGCCGAGTCCGGGCGCCAGGCCCCGCCGGCGGATCGGGCCCAGGCTCCGGTGGTGCCGGTGGTGGTGTCGGCGCGGGACGAGGTGGCGTTGCGGGCGCAGGCGGCGCGGTTGCGTGAGTTCGTGGTGGCGCGGCCGGGGGTGGGTGTGCTGGATGTGGGGTGGTCGGCGGCGACGACTCGGGCGCATCTGGAGTACCGGGCGGCGGTGTCGGCGTCGGATCGGGACGCGTTGGTGGCGGGGTTGGGGGCGTTGGCGTCGGGTGAGCCGGGTGCGGGGGTGGTCCAGGGGCGGACGCAGTCGGGGAAGACGGCGTTCGTGTTCTCGGGTCAGGGTGCGCAACGGGCCCGGATGGGTGCGGGGTTGGCGGGCGCCTTCCCGGTGTTCGCGGGGGCGTTGGAGGAGGTGTGCGGGCATCTCGACCCGTTGTTGGAGCGGCCGTTGTCGGTGGTGTTGGCCGCTGAGGAGGGTTCGGCGGACGCGGAACTGCTGAACGACACGCAGTACACGCAGGCGGGGTTGTTCGCGGTCGAGGTGGCGTTGTTCCGGTTGGTGGAGTCGCTGGGGGTGCGTCCGGACTTCCTGGTCGGTCATTCGGTGGGGGAGATCGCGGCCGCGCATGTGTCGGGGGTGTTGTCGTTGGCGGACGCGTCGGCGTTGGTGGCGGCGCGGGGTCGGTTGATGAGCGGGTTGCCTGCCGGGGGCGGGATGGTGGCGGTGCAGGCCGGGGAGGCCGAGGTCGTCGACTCGCTTGAGGGGTTTGGCGGTCGGTTGTCGGTGGCGGCGGTGAACGGTCCTCGGGCGGTGGTGGTTTCGGGGGAGCGGGAGGCCCTGGATGCGTGGCTGCTCTTGCCGCGGTGGGGGGACCGTAAGACGACGCGCCTTCGGGTGTCGCATGCGTTCCATTCGGCGTTGATGGAGCCGATGTTGGCGGAGTTCGCCGAGGTGGCGGGGCGGTTGGTGTTCTGCGAGCCGTCGATCCCGGTGGTGTCGAACGTCTCGGGTTCGGTGGCGTCGTCGGGGGAGTTGGCTGATCCGGGGTATTGGGTGCGGCATGCGCGGGAGGCGGTGCGGTTCGCGGACGGGATCAGCGCGCTGGCCGGTCTGGGGGTGACGCGCTTCCTGGAGTTGGGTCCGGACGGGTCGCTCACCGCCCTGGCCCGTCAGGTGGTGGATGAGGCGGGGTCCGAGGCCGGCAGTGAGGCGGTGCTGGTGCCGGCGTTGCGGGCGAGGTTGGGTGAGCCGGAGGCGTTCGCCGCGTTCCTCGGTCAGGTGCACGCGGCGGGTGTCGCGGTGGACTGGGCTTCGTTCTACGCCGGGACCGGTGCCACCACCGTGTCCCTGCCCACCTACGCCTTCCAGCACGAACGCTACTGGCTGGCGCCGGGCGCCGCGATGCCCGGGGCGGTCGCCCCCGGTGCCGAGCGCGTGGACCACCCCCTGCTCACGTCGGGTGTGCGGATCGGCGACCAGGACCAGTGGCTGTTCACCGGGCGGATGAGCACCGACTCGGACGCCTGGGTCACGGAGCACATGCTGTTCGGCACGGTCGTGGTGCCCGGCGTCACGCTCGTGGAGCTCGCGCTGACCGCGGGCCGCCAGGTGGGCTGCCCCGTGGTGGAGGAACTGGTCCTCGGCACCCCCTTCCTGCTGGCCGGCGACGCCGCGGTGCAGTTGCAGGTCACCCTCGCCGAGGCCGACGAGAACGGCCACCGAGCCGTGGCGATCTACACCGTCCCCGAGGGCGGCGGGCACGACGCCGCCGTCTGCCACGCGCGGGGCGTGGTGGCCGCCGGGGACGAGGACGAGCCCGGGTTCGAGCCGGCCGCGGAGTGGGCGGCGCAGTGGCCGCCGCAGGACGCCGAACCGGTCCCGGCCGAGCGGCTGTACGACCAGTTGACCGAACTGGGCTACGACTACGGTCCGGTGTTCCAGGGGATGCGCGCGGCCTGGCGCGACGGGGACGACATCTACGTCGACGTCGCCCTCGACGACGAGCACACCGCGGCCGCCGGCGCGTTCGGCATCCACCCGGCGCTGTTCGACGCCGTGGTGCAGGGCGGAGTGCCCCTCTTCACCGGGGGCAGCCAGCACAAGATGCCGTTCAGTTGGACCGGCGTCCGGCTCGGCCGCCGCGGCGTCTCGCGGGTACGGGTGCGCGCCGGGGCCCTCGGCGACTCCACGGTGCGGTTCGACGCGGTCGACGAGACCGGCGCCCCGGTGGTGTCGGTCCGGTCCCTCGTCCTGCGACCGGTGGACCAGGCGCAGTTGGCGGGTTCGGCGCGCGCGGCGGACGCGTCGCTGTTCACGGTCGACTGGACGGAGGTCGCGGGAGCGGGCGGCGCCGCTCCGGCCGGTGTCGCGGTGCTCGGCGAGGTCGCCGTGCCGGGCGCGGTCGTCCGCACGGAGACGGACGCGGACGGGGATGCGGGGCTCGGCGAACTGAGCGGTGTGGAGGCGCGGTTCGCGGATCTGGGTGCGTTGGTGGCGGCGGTGGCGTCGGGTGCGGTGGTGCCGGGTGCGGTGGTGGTGGCGGCTTCGTCGGGTGTGGGTGCGGGCGGGGGTGCGGAGGAGGTGGCCGCGGCGGCGCATGTCGCGGTGGCGGAGACGTTGGGGCTGGTGCGGGAGTGGTTGGCCGCGGAGGTGCTGGCGGAGTCCCGGTTGGTGCTGGTGACCCGGGGGGCGGTGTCCACGGGCGGCGAGGCACCGGACGTGGCGGCGGCGGCCGTGTGGGGTCTGGTGCGCAGCGCGCAGTCCGAACACCCGGGACGCTTCGCCCTGGTGGACCTGGACGCGCATGCCGAGGGCGACGCGGCAGAGGTGGAACTCGCCGCGCTGGCCGCGCTCGACGAGCCGCAGGTGGCGGTGCGCGGTGGGCTGGTGGTGGCGCCGCGTCTGGCGCGGGCCGTCGTGTCCTCGGCGCCTGCGGTCGAGTCGGCGGCGGACGCCGGTGCCGAGGGCGCGGTGCTGGTGACCGGTGGTACCGGCGGCCTGGGGGCCCTGGTGGCACGGCATCTGGTCGTCACCGGCGGTGTCCGGCATCTGGTGTTGGCGTCGCGGCGTGGTCTGGAGGCGCCGGGTGCGGCCGGGTTGACGGCGGAGTTGGAGGGTCTCGGCGCGCGGGTGCGGGTCATGGCGTGTGATGTGGCGGACCGGGAGCAACTGACGGCGCTGTTGGGCTCGTTGGAGGTCCCGTTGACCGGGGTCGTCCATGCGGCGGGTGTGCTGGACGACGGTCTGGTGGCGTCGTTGTCGCCGGGACAGCTCGATCGGGTGATGCGGCCGAAGTTGGACGCGGCGCTGCTGCTGGACGAGTTGACGGCGGACGCGGGGTTGCGGTCGTTCGTGTTGTTCTCGTCGGTGGCGGCGTTGATCGGTAGTGCGGGTCAGGGCAACTACGCGGCGGCGAACGCGGGGTTGGACGCTCTTGCCGCGCGGCGGCGGGCCGAGGGCCGTCCGGCGGTGTCGTTGGCGTGGGGTCTGTGGGCGGCGGAGACCGGGATGACCGGGGAGCTCGACGCCGCGCACCTCGCACGCCTGGAGCGCATGGGCGTGCAGGCGCTGTCCTCGGAGTCGGGACTCGAACTGCTCGACGCGGCCCAGCGGGTGGACGCGGCACTGGTGGCGCCGGTGCAACTGGACCTGGCGGCGCTGCGGGAGCAGGCGCGGGCGGGGACGGCGGTGCCGCTGCTCGCCGGGCTGGTCCGCGCACCGGGCCGAGTGGGCCGTGCGGGCGGGGGCGGGTCGCTGGCGCAGCGCCTCGCGGGCGTGGACCGCGAGCAGTGGGAGCGGGTGACGCTCGACCTCGTGACGGCGCAGGTCGCGGCGGTGCTCGGTCACGCGTCGGCGTCGGCCGTGGACGCCGTCCGGGCGTTCAAGGAGCAGGGCTTCGACTCCCTGTCCTCGGTCGAGCTGCGCAACCGGCTCGCCCAGGCGACCGGACTCAAACTGCCCGCCACGCTCGTGTTCGACCACCCGAGCGCGACGGCGGTGGCGACGTTCCTGGTGGCGCAGGTGCCCGGGGCCGACGCGGGCGCAGGAAAGGCGGCGGCCGTACGGGTTCCAGCCCGGCGGCGGGCCGACGTGGACGAGCCGCTGGCGATCGTGGGCATGGCCTGCCGCTACCCGGGCGGCGTCTCCTCGCCCGAGGGACTGTGGGACCTGGTCGCTTCCGGCCGGGACGCGATATCGGGCCTGCCCGGCGACCGTGGTTGGGATCTGGAGCGGTTGTACGACCCGGACCCGGAGCGCGCCGGCACGGTGTACGCGCGGGGTGGCGGGTATCTGGACGGTGCCGGGGACTTCGACGCGGGGTTCTTCGGGATCAGTCCGCGTGAGGCGTTGGCGATGGACCCGCAGCAGCGGCTACTGCTCGAAGGCGCCTGGGAGGCGCTGGAGAACGCGGGGATCGACCCGGGTTCGCTGCGCGGCAGCGACACCGGCGTCTTCACCGGCGCCGTGGCCTCCGAGTACGGCAACGGCTCGACCCCGGAACTGGAAGGCTTCCGGCTCACCGGCAGCACCACGAGCGTGGTGTCCGGACGGCTGAGCTACACCTTCGGGTTGCAGGGCCCCGCGGTGTCGGTGGACACGGCGTGCTCCTCGTCGCTGGTGGCGATGCACCTGGCGGCCCAGGCGCTGCGCAACGGCGAGTGCTCGCTCGCGCTGGCCGGCGGGGCGACGGTGATGTCCGGGCCGTTCCTGCTGGTGGAGTTCTCCCGGCAGCGCGGCCTCTCGCCCGACGGCCGCTGCCGGGCCTACTCCGCCGAGGCCGACGGGACCGGCTTCTCCGACGGTGTCGGCCTGGTGGTGATGGAGCGCCTGTCGGACGCGAAGCGCCTCGGGCACCAGATCCTCGCCGTGATCCGGGGCAGCGCGGTGAACCAGGACGGCGCCTCGAACGGGCTGACCGCGCCGAGCGGTCCGGCCCAGGAGCGGGTGATCCGTTCCGCGCTGTCGGCAGCCGGGCTGCGGCCCGACCAGGTGGACGCGGTCGAGGGCCACGGCACCGGCACCAAGCTCGGTGACCCGATCGAGGCCCAGGCCCTGCTGGCCACCTACGGCCAGGACCGACCGGCCGAGCAGCCGCTGTGGCTCGGCTCGATCAAGTCCAACATCGGCCACTCCTCGGCCGCGGCCGGCGTGGCCGGTGTGATCAAGATGGTGCAGGCGCTCCGCCACCGGCACCTGCCGGCGACGCTGCACGCGGACGAGCCCAGCCCGCACATCGACTGGGAGTCCGGTGCGGTCAAGCTGCTCACCGAGGCCCGTCCCTGGACGGACCCGGGTCGCCCGCGCCGCGCGGCCGTCTCGTCCTTCGGCGTCTCCGGCACCAACGCGCACATGATCCTGGAGGAGGCGCCCGCACCGGAGCCGGCCGCCGAGCAGCCGCAGACCGAGCCCGCGAGGACCCTGCCGGTCGTGCCGGTGCTGGTGTCGGCGAAGGACGAGGCGGGGCTGCGGGCGCAGGCGGGTCGGTTGCGGGAGCACCTGATCGCGCGGCCCGGGCTGGGCCTGGCGGACGTCGGGTACTCCACGGCGCTGACGCGTTCCCACCTGGAGCTGCGCGCCGCCGTCTCCGCGGCCGATCGCGACGGCCTGCTGGCGGACCTGGCGGGACTGGCCGCCGGTGAGCCGGGCGGGTCCCTCGCCCAGGGCCGGGCGTCGTCGGGCGAGACGGTGTTCGTGTTTCCGGGGCAGGGGGCGCAGTGGGTGGGGATGGCGGTGGGGTTGTTGGAGTCCTCTGCGGTGTTCGCGGGGGAGGTGGCGGCGTGTGATGAGGAGTTGGGGCGGTTGGTGGGGTGGCGTGTGGTGGATGTGTTGCGGGAGGTGGTGGGGGCGCCGTCGTTGGAGCGGGTGGATGTGGTGCAGCCGGTGTTGTTCGCGGTGATGGTGGGGTTGGCGGCGGTGTGGCGTTCGGTGGGGGTGGAGCCGGATGTGGTGGTGGGGCATTCGCAGGGGGAGATTGCGGCGGCGTATGTGGCGGGTGGGTTGTCGTTGGGTGATGCGGTGCGGGTGGTGGCGTTGCGGTCGCGGTTGGTGGGGGAGCGGTTGGCGGGGTTGGGGGGGATGGTGTCGGTGGGGTTGTCGGTGGGTGAGGTGGAGGGGTGGATCGGTCGGTTCGGGGGTCGGGTGTCGGTGGCGGCGGTGAACAGTCCGCGGTCGGTGGTGGTGTCGGGTGAGCCGGGTCCGCTGGACGAACTGCTGGAGGAGTGGGAGCGGGAAGGCGTCCGGGCACGTCGCGTGCCGGTGGACTACGCGTCGCACTCGGCGCAGGTCGGGGTGATGGAGGAGGAGTTGCTGGAGGTGTTGGCGCCTCTTGTGCCGCGGGCGGGTCGGGTGCCGTTCTACTCGACGGCGGCGGGTGGCTTCGTGAGCACGGAGACGTTGGACGGCGGGTACTGGTACGCGAACCTGCGCGGCCAGGTCGGCTTCGAGGAGGCGGTCCGGTCGCTCGCCGCGCGAGGAGCGCGTTCGTTCCTGGAGATGTCGCCGCATCCGGTGCTGGTCTCGGCGGTGAGCGAGACGGTGCAGGAGGTGGAGGGCGGCGATCTGGTGCGGGTGGTGGGGTCGTTGCGGCGTGGTGAGGGGGGACCGGGCCGGTTCGCGATGTCGCTGGCCGAGGCGCATGTGGCGGGGGTCGGTGTGGACTGGGCCGCGTTCTACGCGGGGACCGGTGCCCGGCGGGTGGACCTGCCGGGCTACGCGTTCCAGCGGTCCCGCTACTGGCTGCCCGTACGGGCGGGCGGCGGCGACCTGGCCGGGTCCGGCCTGGCGCGGTTCGGGCACCCGATGCTGTCGGCGGCGGTGCGTGTCGGCGACCGCGACGAGTGGGTCTTCGCCGGGCGGGTGTCGCAGGACTCCCAGCCGTGGATCCAGGACCACGCCGTGTTCGGCACGGTGATCGTCCCCGGTGTGGCCCTGGCCGAGCTGGCGCTGGCCGCCGGCGGCCAGGTGGAGGCCCCGGTCGTCGAGGAACTGGTGCTCCAGGTCCCGCTGCTGCTCGCCGAGGACGAGGAACTCGACCTCCAGGTGACCGTCGGCGCGCCGGACGAGGAGGGGCGCCGGGACATCGCGATCTACACCGCGCCGGGTGAGGGCGCCGGCCAGGAGGGCGCCCGGCCCACCTGCCACGCCCGCGGCGTGCTGTCACCCGACACCGCCCTCCCCGCGTCCCTGGACTGGGCGCGGGCGTGGCCGCCGCAGGACGCGGAGCCCGTCTCCGTCGACGGCTTCTACGAGCGGCTCGCCCACCTCGGCTACGACTACGGGCCCTCCTTCAAGGCCCTGCACGCCATATGGGAGCAGGACGAGTACGTCTACGCCGAGGCCGTCCTCCCCGACGACCACGTCGCCGGCGCCCGCCGGTACGGCATCCATCCCGGACTGCTGGACTCCTCGCTGCACAGCGGGCTCGGCTGGCTCGACAAGGGCGGCGACCACGCCGCCCAACTGCCCTTCTCCTGGGCGGGCGTGCGGCTCGGGGTGCCCGGCTGCGCCCGGGTCCGGGTCCGCATCAGCTCGACGGCCGACTCCACGCTGCACGTCGACATCGCCGACGAGCAGGGCCGACTGGTCGTCAGCGCCGAGCAGCTCGCCTTCCGTCCGGTGGACCAGGCGCAACTGGACGGCGCACGGCGGACGGAGACCGGATCGCTCCACACACTCGACTGGACCCCGGTCGCATCGGCCGCTGACGCCGTACGCCCGCAGGTGGCGGCGCTCGGCGAACTGAGCGGTGTGGAGGGGCGGTTCGCGGATCTGGGTGCGTTGGTGGCGGCGGTGGCGTCGGGTGCGGTGGTGCCGGGTGCGGTGGTGGTGGCGGCTTCGTCGGGTGTGGGTGCGGACGGGGGTGCGGAGGAGGTGGCCGCGGCGGCGCATGTCGCGGCGGCGGAGACGTTGGGGCTGGTGCGGGAGTGGCTGGCCGCCGAGGTGCTGGCGGAGTCCCGGTTGGTGCTGGTGACCCGGGGCGCGGTCTCCACGGGCGGCGAGGCACCGGACGTGGCGGCGGCGGCCGTGTGGGGTCTGGTGCGCAGCGCGCAGTCCGAACACCCGGGCCGCTTCGCCCTGGTGGACCTGGACCCGGCCGGTGAGATCGGTGGAGTGGCCCCGGACTGGGCCGCGCTGGCCGCGCTCGACGAGCCGCAGGTGGCGGTGCGCGGTGGGTTGGTGGTGGCGCCGCGCCTGGCGCGGGCCGTCGTGTCCTCCGCACCCCCGGCGGCCGCCGACGCGGACGGCGCGGTGCTGGTGACCGGTGGTACGGGTGGTCTGGGGGCCCTGGTGGCGCGGCATCTGGTCACGGTCAACGGTGCCCGGCACCTGGTGCTGGTGTCCCGTCGCGGCCCGGAGGCGCCGGGCGCGGCCGAGCTGGCCGCGGAGCTGGAGGACTTCGGCGCGCGGGTGCGGGTCGTGGCGTGTGATGTGGCGGACCGGGAGCAACTGGCGGCGCTGTTGGGCTCGTTGGAGGTCCCGTTGACCGGGGTCGTCCATGCGGCGGGTGTGTTGGACGACGGTCTGGTGGCGTCGTTGTCGCCGGGGCAGCTCGATCGGGTGATGCGGCCGAAGTTGGACGCGGCGCTGTTGTTGGACGAGCTCACGACCGGCACCGACCTCCAGTCCTTCGTGTTGTTCTCGTCGGTGGCGGCGTTGATCGGCAGTGCGGGTCAGGGCAACTACGCGGCGGCGAACGCGGGGTTGGACGCTCTTGCGGCGCGGCGGCGGGCCGAGGGCCGTCCGGCGGTGTCGTTGGCGTGGGGTCTGTGGGCGGCGGAGACCGGGATGACCGGGGAACTCGACGCGGCCCAACTGACCCGGCTCAACCGGATGGGCGTGCAGCCGCTGCCCTCCGACCTGGGACTCGAACTGCTCGACGCGGCCCAGCGGGTGGACGCGGCACTGGTGGCGCCGGTGCAACTGGACCTGGCGGCGCTGCGGGAGCAGGCGCGGGCGGGGACGGCGGTGCCGCTGCTCGCCGGGCTGGTCCGGGTACCGAAACGCCCGGAGCGCGCGGGTGGCGCCGGGTCGCTGGCGCAGCGCCTCGCGGGCGTGGACCGCGAGCAGTGGGAACAGGTGGCGCTGGACCTGGTGACGGCGCAGGTCGCGTCGGTGCTCGGCCACGCGTCGGCGTCGGCCGTGGACCCGGGACGCGCGTTCAAGGAACTCGGCTTCGACTCCCTGTCCGCCGTGGAACTGCGCAACCGCCTCGCCCAGGCGACCGGCGTCAAGCTGCCGGCCACCCTGATCTTCGACCACCCGAGGCCGACGGCGGTGGCGGGCTTCCTGGTGCGGCAGTTGTCGGGCGCCGGCGCCGTGAAGGCGGTGGCCACGCGGGCACCGGCGCGGCGGCGGGCGGAGGTGGACGAGCCGTTGGCGATCGTGGGGATGGCGTGCCGGTATCCGGGGGGTGCGTCGTCGCCGGAGCAGTTGTGGGATCTGGTGGCGAGTGGCCGGGACGCGATCTCGGAGCTTCCGGGGGACCGTGGTTGGGATCTGGAGCGGTTGTACGACCCGGACCCGGACCGTGCGGGGACGGTGTACACGCGGGGTGGCGGGTATCTGGACGGTGCCGGGGACTTCGACGCGGGGTTCTTCGGGATCAGTCCGCGTGAGGCGTTGGCGATGGACCCGCAGCAGCGGCTGCTGCTCGAAGGCGCCTGGGAGGCGCTGGAGGACGCGGGGATCGATCCTGGTTCGCTGCGCGGCAGCGACACCGGCGTCTTCTGCGGTGTCGGCCCCTCCGACTACATCTCGGGCCTGATGGCCGGAGGCGGTGGCGCGGAGCTCGAAGGCTTCCGGATGACCGGCGGAACCACGAGCGTGGTCTCGGGCCGGGTCGCCTACAGCCTCGGCCTGGAAGGGCCGGCGGTGTCGGTGGACACGGCGTGCTCCTCCTCGCTGGTGGCGATGCACCTCGCCGCGCAGGCGCTGCGGTCGGGCGAGTGCTCGCTCGCGCTGGCCGGCGGCGTCACGGTCATGGCGGGTCCCTTCCTCCTGGTGGAGTTCTCCCGGCAGCGCGGGCTCTCGCCCGACGGGCGGTGCCGCTCCTACGCCGAGGGCGCCGACGGCACCGGCTTCTCCGACGGGCTCGGCCTGATCGTCCTGGAGCGGCTGTCGGACGCGCGCCGTCTGGGCCACAACGTGCTCGCCGTACTGCGCGGCACCGCGGTGAACCAGGACGGCGCCTCCAACGGGCTGACGGCGCCGAGCGGTCCCGCCCAGGAGCGGGTGATCCGTTCCGCGCTGTCGGCGGCCGGGCTGCGGCCCGACGAGGTGGACGCGGTCGAGGGCCACGGCACCGGCACCAAGCTCGGTGACCCGATCGAGGCGCACGCGCTGCTGGCGACCTACGGCCAACGCCGTGAGGCCGACCGGCCGTTGTGGCTGGGCTCGATCAAGTCCAACATCGGGCACTCCTCGACGGCCGCCGGTGTCGCGGGCGTCATCAAGATGGTGCAGGCGCTGCGGCACCAGCAGCTCCCCGCCACCCTGCACGTGGACGCGCCGTCCTCGCGGGTGGACTGGGAGTCGGGCGCGGTCCGGCTGCTGACCGACGCGCAGCCGTGGCCGGCCGGGGAGCGGGTGCGCCGCGCGGGCGTCTCGTCCTTCGGTGTCAGCGGCACCAACGCGCACGTGATCCTCGAAGAGGCCCCGGTGGTCGCCGAGGAACCGCGGACCGAGCCCGAGAGGACCCTGCCGGTGGTGCCGGTGGTGGTGTCGGCGCGGGACGAGGTGGCGTTGCGGGCGCAGGCGGCGCGGTTGCGTGAGTTCGTGGTGGCGCGGCCGGGGGTGGGTGTGCTGGATGTGGGGTGGTCGGCGGCGACGACTCGGGCGCATCTGGAGTACCGGGCGGCGGTGTCGGCGTCGGATCGGGACGCGTTGGTGGCGGGGTTGGGGGCGTTGGCATCGGGTGAGCCGGGCGCGGGGGTGGTCCAGGGGCGCACCGACGCGGGCAAGACCGCGTTCGTGTTCTCGGGTCAGGGTGCGCAACGGGCCCGGATGGGTGCGGAGTTGGCGGGAGCCTTCCCGGTGTTCGCGGGGGCGTTGGAGGAGGTGTGCGGGCATCTCGACCCGTTGTTGGAGCGGCCGTTGTCGGTGGTGTTGGCCGCTGAGGAGGGTTCGGCGGACGCGGAACTGCTGAACGACACGCAGTACACGCAGGCCGGACTGTTCGCCGTCGAGGTCTCTCTTTTCCGGCTGGCGGCATCCCTGGGCATCCGCCCGCACTTCCTGGTCGGTCATTCGGTGGGGGAGATCGCGGCCGCGCACGTGTCCGGGGTCCTTTCCCTGCCGGACGCGTCGGCGTTGGTGGCGGCGCGGGGTCGGTTGATGAGTGCGTTGCCTTCGGGTGGCGGGATGGTGGCGGTGCAGGCCGGGGAGGCCGAGGTCGTCGACTCGCTCGAAGGGTTCGCCGGTCGGTTGTCGGTGGCGGCGGTGAACGGCCCCCGGGCGGTGGTCGTTTCGGGGGAGCAGGAAGCCCTGGACGCGTGGCTGCTCTTGCCGCGGTGGCGGGACCGTAAGACGACGCGCCTTCGGGTCTCGCATGCGTTCCACTCGGCGTTGATGGAGCCGATGTTGGCGGAGTTCGCCGAGGTGGCGGGGCGGTTGGTGTTCTCCGAGCCGTCGATCCCGGTGGTCTCGAACCTGACCGGCACCGTGACCGGGTCCGGTGAGCTGGCTGATCCGGGGTATTGGGTGCGGCATGCGCGGGAGGCGGTGCGGTTCGCGGACGGGATCAGCGCGCTGGCCGAACTGGGGGTGACGCGCTTCCTGGAGTTGGGTCCGGACGGGTCGCTCACCGCCCTGGCGCGTCAGGTGGTGGACGAGGCGGGGTCCGAGGCCGGCGGTGAGGCGCTTTTCGTGCCGGCGTTGCGGGCGAGGCTGGGTGAGCCGGAGGCGTTCGCCGCGTTCCTGGGCCAGGTGCACGCGGCGGGTGTCGCGGTGGACTGGGCGGCGTTCTACGCCGGGACCGGCGCCACCACGGTGTCCCTGCCCACCTACGCCTTCCAACACGAACGCTACTGGCTGGCGTCGCTGGTCGGGGCGGGCGACCCCGCCGCCGCCGGACTGGCGCGGCTCGACCACCCGCTGCTCACCGCCGCGGTCCCGGTCGGCGACCAGGGCCAGTGGCTGTTCACCGGTCGGCTCTCGCAGGAGATCCAGCCGTGGAGTGGGGACCACACCGTCCTCGGCGCGGTCATCGTGCCGGGCGCGGCGCTGGTCGAACTCGCCCTGGCGGCCGGCCGGCAGGTCGGCTGCCCGGTCATCGACGAGCTGGTGCTCCAGGTGCCGCTGCCGGTGCCGGACCGCGACGCGGTGCCGTTGCAGGTCATGGTCGGCGAACCCGGACCCGACGGGCGCCGGGACGTGGCGATCTACACCCGCTCGGCTGTCGCCGGGCAGGACGACCCGGCCGCCGCGGCCGGCGTGATGACGTGCCACGCCCGCGGCACCCTGGCTGAGGAGGCCGGGCTGCTCGCCCTGGCGTTCCCGGCCGAGTGGCCGCCGGAGGGCGCCGAACCGGTCGCGGTCGAGGGGCTGTACGACCGGCTGGCCGACGCCGACTACGCGTACGGCCCCGCCTTCCAGGCGCTGCGGGCGGCCTGGCGCGACGGCGAGGACGTCTACGCCGAGATCGACCTCCCCGAAGAGGCCGGCTCCGCGAGCGGGTTCGGCATCCACCCGGCCCTGCTGGACGCCGCGTTGCACGGCGGGCTGCTCGACCGGGACGGGACCACCCCGGTGGAGCTGCCGTTCTCCTGGTCCGGTGTCCGGCTGGACCAGCGCGGCACCTCGCGGGCGCGGGTCCGGATCACCCCGGCGGGACCGTCGGGCACGCGGATCGACATCGCCGACGAGACCGGCGCGCCGATCGCGTCCGTCCGGGAACTCGCCTCCCGGCCGGTGGACCAGGCGCAGTTGGCGGGCGCCGGGCGCGCGGCCGACGGATCGCTGTTCACGATGGAGTGGAACGAGGTCGCCGGAATGGGCGGCGCCGCCCCGGTGGGCGTCGCGCTGCTCGGCGACGTGCCCGAGCCGGCCGCGGGATCGGCGGCGGACCAGGCCGAGGACCCGGCCGCGCGTGCGGACACCGGTGCGGACCCGCGCTTCGCCGACCTCGACGCGCTGCTCGCGGCGGTCGCGGCCGGCGCGGCGGTGCCGGACGCGGTGGTGACGGCGGTGCCGTCCGGCGCGGCCCCCGACGACGCCGCGGCGGACGCGGCGGACGCCGCGGGGACGGTGCGTGCGGCGGCCGCGCGGACGCTGGCGCTGGTGCAGGAGTGGCTGGCCGCCGACGCGCTGTCGGGGGCTCGGCTGGTGCTGGTGACCCGGGGCGCGATCTCCACCGGTGGAGAAGCGCCGGACGTGGCGGCGGCCGCCGCGTGGGGTCTGGTGCGCAGCGCCCAGTCCGAGCACCCGGGACGCTTCGCCCTGGTGGACCTGGACCCGGTCGGCGGCATCGGCGGCGACGGCTCCGAGGGGGGCGGTGACGACGCGGCCGCGGCGCTGGACTGGGCCGTGCTCGCCGCGCTCGACGAGACCCAGGTCGCGGTGCGCGGCGACCGGGTACTGGCTCCCCGGCTGGCCCGGGCCACCGCCTCCGCGGCGCCCACCGAGGGCCCGTGGCTGCTCCAGGCGGCCACGAAGGGATCGCTGGAGGGCCTGGCGCTCGTGCCCGCCGACACCGACCGCCCGCTGGAGCCGGGCGAGGTCCGGATCGCGGTGCGGGCCGCGGGCCTGAACTTCCGCGACGTGCTCATCACGCTCGGCCTGTACCCGGGCGACGCCACACTCGGCAGCGAGGCCGCCGGCACCGTCCTGGAGACCGGCGCCGACGTCACGGACCTGGCACCCGGCGACCGGGTGATGGGCATGACCGCCGACACCTTCGGCCCCGTCGTGATCGTGGACCGGCGGCTGGTCGCACGGATCCCGGCGGACTGGTCGTTCGAACAGGCGGCCGCCGTCCCGGTGGTGTACCTCACGGCCTACTACGGGCTGAAGCACCTGGCCGGGCTGTCGGCCGGGGAACGCGTGCTCATCCACTCCGCCGCCGGCGGTGTCGGGATGGCTGCGGTCCAGGTGGCCAACTACCTGGGCGCGGAGGTCTACGCGACCGCCAGCCCGGCGAAGTGGGAGGCCGTACGCGCGCTGGGCGTGCCGGCGGAGCGGATCGCCAACTCCCGTGACCTCGGCTTCGCGGAGACCTTCGCCCGGGAGACCGGCGGCGAGGGCGTGGACGTGGTCCTGGACGCGCTGGCCGGCGAGTTCGTCGACGCCTCGCTGGGCCTGCTGCCGCGCGGCGGCCGGTTCCTGGAGATGGGCAAGGCCGACGTCCGCGACCCGCAGGCCGTCGCCGCCGCCCACCCGGGCGTGGAGTACCGCTCGTTCGACCTCTTCGAGGTCAGCCCCGAGCGGCTGGGCCGGATGCTCGCCGAGATCGTGGACCTGTTCGCCGGCGGCGTGCTGACCCACGCGCCGATACGCACCTGGGACATCCGGCAGTACGCGGAGGCGTTCCGGTTCCTGCGCGAGGGCCGCAACACCGGCAAGGTCGTCTTCACCGTGCCGCAGCCGGCCGACCCCGGGCACGCGGTGCTGGTGACCGGCGGCACCGGCGGCCTGGGCGCACTGGTCGCCCGGCACCTGGTCACGGTCAACGGGGCCCGGCATCTGGTGCTGGCGTCGCGGCGTGGTCTGGAGGCGCCGGGCGCGGCCGAGTTGGCGGCGGAGCTGGAGGACCTCGGCTGCCGGGTGCGGGTCGCGGCCTGCGACGTGGCGGACCGCGGTCAACTGACGGCGCTGCTGGGCTCGTTGGACACTCCGCTCGCCGGTGTGGTGCACGCGGCCGGTGTCCTCGACGACGGTCTGCTGGCGTCGATGACGCCGGAGCAACTGGAGCGGGTGGTCCGGCCGAAGTTGGACGCGGCGCTGTTGTTGGACGAGCTCACGACCGGCACCGACCTCCAGTCCTTCGTGTTGTTCTCGTCGGTGGCTGCGTTGATCGGTAGTGCGGGTCAGGGCAACTACGCGGCGGCGAACGCGGGGTTGGACGCTCTTGCGGCGCGGCGGCGGGCGGAGGGCCGTCCGGCGGTGTCGTTGGCGTGGGGTCTGTGGGCGGCGGAGACCGGGATGACCGGGGAACTCGACGCGGCCCAACTGACCCGGCTCAACCGGATGGGCGTGCAGCCGCTGTCCGCGGAGTTCGGTCTCGAACTCCTGGACGCGGCCCAGCGGGTGGACGCGGCGCTGGTGGCGCCGGTGCAACTGGACCTGGCGGCGCTGCGGGAGCAGGCGCGGGCGGGGACGGCGGTGCCGCTGCTGGCCGGGCTGGTCCGCACACCCGGGCGTACGGCCCGTGCGGGCGGCGGGGGATCGTTGGCGAAGCGGCTCGCGGGTGTGGACCGCGAGCAGTGGGAGCAGGTGGCGCTGGACCTGGTGAGGACGCAGGTGGCGGCGGTGCTCGGGCACGCGTCGGCGTCGGCGGTGGACCCGGGACGCGCGTTCAAGGAACTCGGCTTCGACTCGCTGGCCGCCGTGGAGTTGCGCAACCGCCTCGCCCAGGCGACCGGACTCAAGCTGCCGGCCACCCTGGTCTTCGACCACCCCACCTCGCTCGCCGCGGCGCAGTTCCTCGTGCGCCAGGTTCCCGGCGCCGAGTCCCCGACCGCGGCCGCGCCCGCCGTACGGGTTCCGGCGCGGCGGCGGGCGGAGGTGGACGAGCCGTTGGCGATCGTGGGGATGGCGTGCCGGTATCCGGGGGGTGCGTCGTCGCCGGAGCAGTTGTGGGATCTGGTGGCGAGTGGCCGGGACGCGATCTCGGAGCTTCCGGGGGATCGTGGTTGGGATCTGGAGCGGTTGTACGACCCGGACCCGGACCGGACGGGGACGGTGTACGCGCGGGGTGGCGGGTATCTGGACGGTGCCGGGGACTTCGACGCGGGGTTCTTCGGGATCAGTCCGCGTGAGGCGTTGGCGATGGACCCGCAGCAGCGGTTGTTGCTGGAGGGTGCGTGGGAGGCGCTGGAGGACGCGGGGATCGATCCTGGTTCGCTGCGCGGCAGCGACACCGGCGTCTTCTGCGGCGCGGTCGCGTCGGAGTACGCGGGCGGGGCGACGCCGGACCTCGAAGGGTTCCGGCTCACCGGCACCACCACGAGCGTGATGTCCGGTCGCCTGAGCTACACCTTCGGCTTCCAGGGCCCGGCGGTGTCGGTGGACACGGCGTGCTCCTCGTCGCTGGTGGCGATGCACCTGGCGGCGCAGGCGCTGCGCAACGGCGAGTGCTCGCTCGCGCTGGCCGGGGGCGTGACGGTGATGTCCGGGCCGTTCCTGCTGGTGGAGTTCTCCCGGCAGCGCGGCCTCTCGCCCGACGGCCGCTGCAAGTCCTACGCCGCCGAGGCCGATGGAACCGGCTTCTCCGACGGTGCCGGGCTGGTGGTGATGGAGCGCCTGTCGGACGCGAAGCGCCTGGGACACAAGGTGCTCGCTGTCATCCGGGGCAGCGCGGTGAACCAGGACGGCGCCTCGAACGGGCTGACGGCGCCGAGCGGTCCGGCCCAGGAGCGGGTGATCCGTTCCGCGCTGTCGGCGGCCGGGCTGCGGCCCGACCAGGTGGACGCGGTCGAGGGCCACGGAACCGGCACGAAGCTCGGCGACCCGATCGAGGCCCAGGCCCTGCTGGCGACCTACGGCCAGGACCGACCGGCCGAGCAGCCGCTGTGGCTCGGCTCGATCAAGTCCAACATCGGCCACTCGTCCGCCGCGTCGGGCGTGGCCGGTGTGATCAAGATGGTGCAGGCGCTCCGCCACCGGCACCTGCCGGCGACGCTGCACGCGGACGAGCCCAGCCCGCACATCGACTGGGAGTCCGGCGCGGTCAAGCTGCTCACCGAGGCCCGTCCCTGGACGGACCCGGGTCGCCCGCGCCGCGCGGCCGTCTCGTCCTTCGGCGTCAGTGGCACCAACGCGCACATGATCCTGGAGGAGGCGCCCGCGCCGAAGGAGACGGTCCCGGCCTCGGGTCCGGCCTCTCCGAAGCCGGCCGCGGGAGTCTCCCCGGTGGTGCCGGTGGTGCCGGTGGTGGTGTCGGCGCGGGATGAGGTGGCGTTGCGGGCGCAGGCGGCGCGGTTGCGTGAGTTCGTGGTGGCGCGGCCGGGGGTGGGTGTGCTGGATGTGGGGTGGTCGGCGGCGACGACTCGGGCGCATCTGGAGTACCGGGCGGCGGTGTCGGCGTCGGATCGGGATGCGTTGGTGGCGGGGTTGGGGGCGTTGGCGTCGGGTGAGCCGGGCGCGGGTGTGGTTCAGGGGCGGACCGACGCGGGCAAGACGGCGTTCGTGTTCTCGGGTCAGGGTGCGCAACGGGCTCGGATGGGTGCGGGGTTGGCGGGGGTGTTCCCGGTGTTCGCGGGGGCGTTGGAGGAGGTGTGCGGGCATCTCGACCCGTTGTTGGAGCGGCCGTTGTCGGTGGTGTTGGCCGCTGAGGAGGGTTCGGCGGACGCGGAACTGCTGAACGACACGCAGTACACGCAGGCGGGGTTGTTCGCGGTCGAGGTGGCGTTGTTCCGGTTGGTGGAGTCGCTGGGGGTGCGTCCGGACTTCCTGGTCGGTCATTCGGTGGGGGAGATCGCGGCTGCGCACGTGTCGGGGGTGTTGTCGTTGGCGGACGCGTCGGCGTTGGTGGCGGCGCGGGGTCGGTTGATGAGCGGGTTGCCTTCGGGTGGCGGGATGGTGGCGGTGCAGGCCGGGGAGGCCGAGGTCGTCGAGTCGCTTGAGGGGTTCGCCGGTCGGTTGTCGGTGGCGGCGGTGAACGGCCCTCGGGCGGTGGTGGTTTCGGGGGAGCAGGAGGCTTTGGACGCGTGGCTGCTCTTGCCGCGGTGGCGGGACCGTAAGACGACGCGCCTTCGGGTGTCGCATGCGTTCCACTCGGCGTTGATGGAGCCGATGTTGGCGGAGTTCGCCGAGGTGGCGGGGCGGTTGGTGTTCTGCGAGCCGTCGATCCCGGTGGTGTCGAACCTGACCGGCACCGTGACCGGGTCCGGTGAGCTGGCTGATCCGGGGTATTGGGTGCGGCATGCGCGGGAGGCGGTGCGGTTCGCGGACGGGATCAGCGCGCTGGCCGAACTGGGGGTGACGCGCTTCCTGGAGTTGGGTCCGGACGGATCGCTCACCGCCCTGGCCCGTCAGGTGGTGGATGAGGCGGGGTCCGAGGCCGGCAGTGAGGCGGTGCTGGTGCCGGCGTTGCGGGCGAGGTTGGGTGAGCCGGAGGCGTTCGCCGCGTTCCTCGGTCAGGTGCACGCGGCGGGTGTCGCGGTGGACTGGGCGGCGTTCTACGCCGGGACCGGTGCCACCACCGTGTCCCTGCCCACCTACGCCTTCCAGCACGAACGCTATTGGCTGCTGCCCCGTGCCGCGGCGGGCGACGCGGCCGCGGCCGGCCAGGCGCGGCTCGACCACCCGCTGCTGGTCGCGGCCGTCCCGGTCGGCGACCGGGACGAGTGGCTGCTGACCGGCCGCCTGTCCCTGGAGACCCAGCCCTGGCTGGCGGACCACGCCGTGCTCGACACGGTCCTGGTGCCCGGCGCCGCCCTGGCCGAACTCGCCCTGGCCGCCGGCCGGCAGGTCGGCACCCCCGTGGTCGAGGAACTCGTCCTCCAGGCGCCGCTGCCGCTGCCCGCGGGCGAGGCCGTCCACCTCCAGGTCACCGTCGCCGAACCCGACGAGAGCGGCCACCGCGCGCTGGCGGTCTACACCCGTCCGCAGGCCGCCGAGCACGGCGAGCGGCCCGGGGCGACGTGCCACGCCCGCGGCAGGCTCGCGCCGGAGGACGCCTCCTCCGTGGTGCCGTTCCCGGCCTCCTGGCCGCCCGCCGGCGCCGTCGCGGTGCCGGTCGACGGGCTGTACGAGCGGCTGGCCGACGCGGGTTACGCCTACGGTCCCGTCTTCCAGGGGCTGCGGGCGGCCTGGCGCGACGGTGACGAGGTCTACGCCGAGGTGGTCCTGCCGGACGAGGAGGCCGGCTCCGCCGAGGCGTTCGGCATCCACCCGGCGCTGCTGGACGCGGCGTTGCACGGCGGGCTGCTCGACCACGACGACGTCTCGGGCGTCGAGCTGCCGTTCTCCTGGTCCGGTGTCCGGCTGGACCGGCGCGGCACCTCGCGGGTCCGGGTCCGGATCGCCCCGGCGGGACCGTCCACGACCCGCATCGACCTCGCCGACGAGTTCGGCGGACACGTCGGCGGCGTACGGGAGTTCACCTCCCGGCCGGTGGACCCGGCGCAGTTGGCGGGAGCCGGGCGCGCGGCCGACGGATCGCTCTTCGCCGTGGACTGGGTGCCGGTCACGGCCGGCACCGCGGCGGCCAGGGTCGTGATCCTGGGCGAGCAGGACGGCGCCGGGGAGCGGCACGCGGACCTGGACGCGTTGGAGGCGGCGGTGACCGCGGGCGCGGCGGTGCCCGACGTGGTCGTGACCGCGGTCGGGAGCACGCCGGCGGTCGGCGACGAGGCCGCCACCGTGCGGGCCGCGACGGCGGACGCGCTGGCGCTGGTGCAGCGCTGGCTGGGCAGCGAACCGCTGTCCGGGGCACGCCTCGTGGTGGTCACCCGCGGCGGTGCCGGGGTGGGCGCCGAGGCGCCCGACCTCGGCCAGGCCCCGGTGTGGGGTCTGGTGCGCAGCGCGCAGTCCGAGCACCCGGGACGCTTCGCTCTGGTGGACCTGGACCCGGTCGACAGCGGCGACGACGGCGACGGCGGCATCGACGGCTCCGACCGCTCCGACAGCGGGGACGGGGCGGCGGCGCCGGACTGGGCCGCGCTCGGGGCGCTGGACGAGCCGCAGGTCGCGGTCCGCGGCGACCTGGTGCTGGCCCCCCGGCTGGCCCGGGCGGCCGCGCCGGCCGTTCCCGCCGAGGGCCCGTGGCTGCTGTCGGCGGCCGAGAAGGGGTCGTTGGAGGGTCTGAAGCTGGTGCCCTCCGGCGCGGACCGCCCGTTGGAGGCGGGTGAGGTCCGGGTCGCGGTGCGGGCGGCGGGTCTCAACTTCCGCGACGTGCTGATCGCGCTCGGCCTCTACCCCGGGGACGCGCCGCTCGGCAGCGAGGCCGCGGGCGTGGTCCTGGAGACCGGGGCCGACGTCACCGACCTGGCGCCCGGTGACCGGGTGACGGGTCTGATCCCCGAGTCGTTCGGCACGGCGGCGATCGTGGACCGCCGACTGGTCGCGCCGGTCCCGGACGGCTGGTCGTTCGCACAGGCGGCGGCGGTCCCGGTGGTGTACCTGACGGCGTACTACGGGCTGGTGGACCTCGGCGGGTTGGCGGCCGGGGAACGGGTGCTGGTGCACGCGGCGGCCGGTGGTGTCGGGATGGCGGCGGTGCAGCTCGCCACGCACCTGGGCGCGGAGGTCTACGCGACCGCGAGCCCGGCGAAGTGGGACGCGGTGCGCGCGCTGGGGGTGCCGGCGGAGCGGATCGCCAACTCGCGCGACCTCGGCTTCGCGGAGACCTTCGCCCGGGAGACCGGCGGCGAGGGCGTGGACGTGGTCCTGAACGCCCTGGCCGGCGAGTTCGTCGACGCGTCCTTGAGCCTGCTGCCGAACGGCGGCCGGTTCCTGGAGATGGGCAAGGCCGACGTCCGCGACCCGCGGGAGATCGCCGACGCCCATCCCGGTGTGCGGTACCGGGCGTTCGACTCCTTCGAGGCCGGACCGGACCGCATCCAGGCCATGCTGGGCGAGGTGCTGGACCTGTTCGCCCGGGGTGTGCTGGCGCACGCGCCGGTGCGGACCTGGGACGTGCGGGACGGCCAGGAGGCGTTCCGGTTCCTGCGCGAGGGCCGCAACACCGGCAAGGTGGTCCTCACCGTGCCGGGGCCGCTCGACGCGGACGGCGCGGTGCTGGTG
The DNA here is from genome assembly GCF_016756395.1 of Streptomyces sp. SN-593. Lineage (NCBI taxonomy): Bacteria > Bacillati > Actinomycetota > Actinomycetes > Kitasatosporales > Streptomycetaceae > Actinacidiphila > Actinacidiphila reveromycinica. Next base: position 2,331,663 of record NZ_AP018365.1, on the reverse strand, counting down.
ACCGGCGGTACCGGCGGCCTGGGCGCCCTGGTCGCCCGGCACCTGGTCGCCACCGGCGGCACTCGGGACCTGGTGCTGGCGTCGAGGCGCGGCCCGGAGGCGCCGGGCGCGGCCGAGCTGGCGGCGGAACTGGAGGACCTCGGCTGCCGGGTGCGGGTCGCGGCCTGCGACGTGACGGACCGCGGGCAACTGGCGGACCTGCTCGCGTCGTTGGACGTCCCGCTGACCGGGGTCGTGCACGCCGCCGGTGTCCTGGACGACGGTGTGGTCACCGCGCTGGCGCCGGAGCAACTGGACCGGGTGATGCGGCCCAAGGTCGACGCGGCGCTGCTGCTCGACGAGTTGACCGCGGACGCGGACCTGAGGTCGTTCGTCCTGTTCTCGTCGGCGGCCGGCCTGATCGGCAGCTCGGGGCAGGGCAACTACGCCGCCGCCAACGCCGTCCTGGACGCTCTGGCCGCGCGGCGGCGGGCGTCCGGGCGGCCGGCGGTGTCGCTGGCCTGGGGCCTGTGGGCCGAGGAGACCGGGATGGCCGGCGGCCTCGACGAGGCCGCACTGTCCCGGCTGGCCCGGCAGGGCGTGCTGCCCATGCCGGCGCCGCTGGCCCTGGACCTGTTCGACCGGGGCCGCGCGCACGACCGGGCCCTGATGGTTCCGGCCCGGTTCGACCTGGGCGCGCTGCGCGTCCAGTCCGGCGGCGGACTGCTGCCGCCGCTGCTGGCCGGCCTGGTCGGCTCCCCGGCCCGCCGCACCCAGGCGGCCGGCGGGACAACGGCACGGCGGCTGGCCGCGGTGCCCGAGGGCGAACGCCCGTCCGTGGCGCTCGAACTGGTCCGGTCGCACGTCGCGGCCGTGCTGGGCCACCCCTCGCCGGAGGCGGTCGACCCGGGCCGCGGGTTCCGGGACCTCGGCTTCGACTCGCTGGCCGCCGTCGAACTGCGCAACCGGCTGACCCAGGCCACCGGCCTGCGCCTGCCCACGACGCTGGTCTTCGACCACCCGGAACCCGCGGCCGTGGCCCGGTTCCTGGTGGGCGAGACCGCGGCCCAGGCCGACGCGGCCGGTACGGGCGCGGCGCGACCCGCGGCCGGGACCGCCGCCGACGCGTCGGGCGGGTCGTCCGGCGACGGCACGTTCAGCGCGCTGATCCGCCACGCCCACGCGACGCAGTCGCTGGTCGAGGCGCTGCCGCTGCTCACCGACGCGTCGAGGTTCCGGCCGTCCTTCACCTCGTCCGACCTGCCCGACGCCGGCGGATACGTCGTCAAGCTCGCCTCGGGCGCGGGCCTGCCCAAGCTGGTCTGCGTGCCGTCCTTCATGCCCGGCTCCGGCCCGCACCAGTTCATGCGGTTCGCCGACGGCTTCGAGGGGAAGCGGGACGTGTTCGCCTGCTCGCTGCCGGGCTTCCACGGCACGGACTCGGCGCCCGGCTCCTGGCGCGCCGCGATCGACGTCCTGGCCGCGTCGATCCGCCGCGCGGTCGGGGACGACCCCTTCGTCCTGGTCGGCTACTCGATCGGCGGCGTGCTGGCGCACTCGATCGCCGCCCGCCTGGAGGCCGAGGACGCCGGTCCGGCCGGTGTGGTCATGCTCGACACCCCCACGCCGACGGACGAGAAGCAGATCCTGGGCGTCTTCTCCCTGGTGATGGCCGAGATCCTCGACCGCGGTCACGGGGCCACCGTGATCGACGACGCCAGTTGGCTGGCCATGGGCACCTACGTGCGGCTGCTCACCGAGCGCCGCCTCGACCGGATCAGCGCCCCGAGCCTGCTGATCCGGGCGGGACAGCCGCTGGGCGACAGCGACGACGTCTCCGACTGGCCGGCGTGGAACATCTGCGACGGCCAGGTGGAGATCGCCGCCGACCACTTCTCGCTGATCGAGACGGAGTCCGCCGTGACGGCGGCGGCGACCGAGGAGTGGCTCACGGCGGGCTCGCCGACGGAGGAGGACTGACGGGCCGCGAGGACGTGGCCCGCGTGACCGTCACACGCGGGCGACACGCCGCGCCGGGCCCGGCGCGGCGGTGCACGAGGAGAGAAGGGCCGGGAAGACCGGCTCGATATAAAAGTGATGAAAATAGGAGGAATTGCCATGGCGCTGGACGGCACGTGGGCGATCACGTACCAGGGTCCCACCGGTGACAAGCAGGCCGACCTGGTGCTCAGCACCGACGGGGAGACGCTGACCGGGACGTTCGACGGCACGCCGATCGACGACGGCGAGGTGCACGGCGCGGATTTCAGCTACACCGCCAAGCTCACCTCCCCGGCCAAGATCAAGGTCAAGACCACCGGGACGGTCGACGGCGACACCATGAGCGGCAAGGTCAAGGCGGCGTTCATGACGTTCTCCTTCTCCGGGAAGCGCAAGTAGGAGCGCGCACGGCGGGGGCCTGACGCGGGGAGCGGGTGCGCGCCGGGCCCCCGCGTCGCGCCGCTCCCCGCACCAGGTGCCCGCCGCTGCCCGGCGGCGAGCGCACGGCGGTTCCGACCTCCGGCCCCGGCGGCCGGAGGTCGGAACACGCGAGCCACCGAGCCAGACGTCACGAAGGGCTGCCCCATGTACCTCACCCAATCGCTGCACCGAGCCGTGCGCCAGTCGCCCGACGTGCCGTTCACCGTGTTCAACGGGCGCGCCCACACCGCCCGCCAGACCTACGACGTGGTCTCCCGCCTCGCCGGCGGCCTGCGCGGGCTGGGCGTGCGCAAGGACGACCGGGTGGGCCTGCTGTCGCTCAACACGGACCGGTTCTGCCAGATCGCGCTCGCCACCGCGTGGGCGGACGCGGCCGTCGTGCCGCTCAACACCCGCTGGAGCGCCACGGAGCACGCCTACGCGGTGGACGACGCCGAGGCGTCCGTGCTTTTCGTCGACGACGCGTTCCTGCCGATGGTCGCGGAGCTGCGGGCCAAGGCCCCCGGTCTGCGCACCCTCGTGCACTGCGGCGACGCCCCCACCCCCGAGGGCCTGGTGCCGCTGTCCGACCTGCTGGCCGCCGAGCCGGTCGAGGACGCGCACCGGCAGGGCGACGCGATGGCCGGCATCTTCTACACCGGCGGCACCACCGGCCTGCCCAAGGGCGTCATGCTGGGACACCGCCAGCTCTACGTCACGGCCCTGGGCACGCTGCTGCACACCAGGCTCCCGCGCGGCGGCGCCTCCATCCTCGCCGCGCCCGCCTTCCACCTGGCCGGGTTCGCGTTCTGGATCGTCGGCATGATGGCGGACATGACCACGGTGCCGGTGGCCCTGTTCGACCCGGTCGGGATCCTGCGCACCGTCCAGGAGCACCGCGCCAGGCAGACCCTGCTGGTGCCGGCGATGATCCAGGCGATCGTCAGCCACCCCGAGGCGGGCGCGTACGACCTGAGCAGCCTGGAACTGCTCGCCTACGGCGCCTCCCCGATCTCCGAGACGCTGCTGACCCGCGCCCGCGCGGCCTTCCCGTCCGCGCAGTTCCTCCAGGTGTACGGCATGACCGAGCTGTCGCCCTCCACCACCCTCCTCCAGGACGCGGACCACGACGACCCGGTGCTGCGCCGGTCGGTCGGTCAGGCCGCGCCGTACGCCCGGGTGCGGATCGTGGACGAGAAGGGCACCGAGGTGCCGCCCGGCACGATCGGCGAGATCGTCGCGGCCGGCGACCACGTGATGCTGGGCTACTGGAAGAAGCCGGCGGAGACCGCGGAGGCGGTCCGGGACGGCTGGATGCACACCGGCGACGTCGGCTACATGGACGAGCGCGGCTACGTGTTCGTCGTCGACCGGCTCAAGGACATGATCGTCAGCGGCGGCGAGAACGTGTACTCGACCGAGGTCGAGAACGTCGTCGCCAAGCACCCCGCGGTCGCCCAGGTCGCCGTGATCGGCCTGCCCGACGACAGGTGGGGGGAGCGGGTGCACGCCGTGGTCACCCTGGCGCCCGGTGCGACGCTCACCCTGGAGGAACTGTCGGAGTTCTGCCGGCGGGAGATCGCCGGCTACAAGTGCCCGCGCAGCCTGGAGAGCGTGGACCAGTTCCCGATGTCGGGGGCCGGCAAGATCCTCAAGCGCGAGCTGCGCGCGTCCGTCAGGTCCGGTACCGGCACGCCCGCGCGGGGCTGACGCACCGGCCCCGCCGGAAGGGCCCGGCCCCGGCCCCGGCCCCGTTCACGGACGACGGTGGCCGGGGCCGCCGCGCGGCTGCTCCTCGCGCGGCTCCTCGCGCCGCTGATCCCGTGTCGGTTCCCGTGCCGGGTCGAGGAGCCCGGCGAGGAGGGCGCCGAGGGCGTCGGGCGCTTCGAGCGTCATCATGTGGCCGGCTCCCGGGAGTTCGGCGTAGCCCGCCGCGGCCGCGAGCGCCCATCGGGGAACGTCCCAGCCGGCGCGTGAGCGCGCGCCGGCGACCAGGTGCACCGGGGTGCGCGCGAACACCTCCCGCAGCGACCGCTCGTAACCGGGACCGGAGGTGTGGGCGACGACCGCGCGGGCCATCGCCCGTACCGTGCCGGCGGGTTGGAAGGCCAGGGCCGTCGCGGCGGCCCGGACGCGCTCGCCGGTCGGTTCGATCCCCCCGTCGCGCAGCCAGCGTTCCGGGTCCGCCCGGTCGGCCCGCAGCAGCCGCTCCACCTCGGCGGGCGGCTTCCCGGCCAGTTGGGCCGACCAGAAGGCGTCCTTGAGCGTGAAGTTGCCCTCGACGCTGACGAACGTCGCGGTGCGGTCCGGGAAGCGGTGGGCGAACCCCGCGGCGATCACGCCGCCGACGGAGTGGCCGACGAGGTGCACCGGCCCGTCGGGCACCGCGCGTCCGAGGAGCGCCGCCAGGTGGTCCACCTGGGACTCGATGCCGATCTCCGCGGGATCGGCGGACGCGTCCGCTCCGTAGCCCAGCAGATCGGGGCAGAGGACCGGGGCCGGCCGCAGCTGCGCGACGGTTCCGGGGTCGGAGAACGGGCCGATCAGGCCGTGGAGGAGGATCACCGGGAACATGGAACGCCAGCCTCTCACGCGTCGTGACCGGTGGCGGCCCGAGGGCGGGTGCACGGCGCACCGGCCGCGGCGACGGAGGAGGACACATGGGCGGGCAGGCGGACGGGCAGGCGCGGGAGGAACAGGAGGAGCAGGAAGCGGGCCCCGAGGTGCGGGCGCGGGTCCTGGAGAGTTTCGGACGCCAGGGGCTGATGGCCCACCTCGGCGCGCGCATCACGCGGATCGCACCCGGCTCGGTGCACATCCTGCTGCCGCACCGTCCCGAACTCACCCAGCAGAACGGCTACTTCCACGCAGGCGCCACCAGCGCGGCGGCCGACAGCGCGGGCGGCTACGCGGCGCTGACCCTCTTCCCCGCCACCTCCGACGTGCTGACGGTCGAGTACAAGATCAACCTCCTCGCGCCCGCCCTCGGCGACCACCTGGAGGCGGTCGGCACGGTGCTGCGGTCCGGACGCACCCTGACGGTGTGCCGCCTGGACGTCTTCGCCGTCCGCGCCGCCGACCGCAAGCCGGTGGCGACCGGCCAGCAGACCCTGATCCGTGTCGAGGCGCCCCCGCGGTGAGCGCGCGGACAGCGGTCGTGCCGGCCCGTTCGACGGCGGGTGGTTGACGGGACGTCAGGTGTCGATGTCCCAGAAGGAGCCGTAGCGGGTGGTCAGTTCCTCGATCTCGGGGGCGGACAGCAGGCGCCGCTCGCCCTCGGCGAGCAGGAGCAGCAGCGCGCAGACCTCCTCCAGCTCGGTCGCCGCGTCGACCGCCGTGTCCAGGTCGGCGCCGGCCACGACCGGGCCGTGGTTGGCCAGGAGCGCCGCGCGGAAGGAGAACGGCAGCGCCTCCAGCGCGGCCGCCTGCCCCGGATCGCCGGGGGCCGCGTACGGGATCAGCGGGGTCTGGCCGACGCGCATCACGAAGTACGGCGTCAGCGGGGGTATCGCGCTGCGCTCGGCCCACCCGGGCCGGCAACTGACCGCGGCGGCGTGCCGGGAGTGCAGGTGCACCACGGCGCCGGCGTCCGGGTCGCGCCGGTAGAAGGCGGTGTGCAGCGGGAACTCCTTGGACGGCCGTGGGCCGGACACCAGGGTGCCGTCCAGGTCCAGCACGCTCAGCCGGTCGGGGTCGAGGTCGCCCATGCCGTACCCGGTGGGCGTGATCAGCACCCGGTCGCCGTCGCGGACGCTGATGTTGCCGCTGGCGCCGGGGCTGAACCCGAGCCGCTGGAGCTTCGCGCCCGCCCGGACGAGATCGGTGTTCGGCGCGCTCACGCCAGCTCTCCCCACGCCGTGGTGAACATGTCGGTCGCCCCGAAGTTCCCGGACTTCAGCGCCAGGTCCACCGGGTGCCGCACACCGTCGACCACGGCCTCGGTGTGCGTCCAGGCGACCCCGGGGGCGATGGGGGCGCCGACCCGCAGGGTGTGCGCGCCGATCGCGGTCACCACGGCGCCCGAGGTCTCCCCGCCGGCCACCAGCAGGTGCCGGGCGCCGGCCGCGACGAGGGCGGCGGCGCAGCGGGCCAGCGCCGTCTCCACCAGTTCCGACGCGCTTCGGCCGCCGGCGCCGGGGGAGCCGCCGGGAGCCTCCGCGGCCGCTCTTCCCGCACCGCCGGCCGCTGTGACACCGGCCACGGTGACCGCCGTCGAGCCGTCGCCCGTCCGGCCCCCGGTCGCCGCCCCGTCGCCCGCATCGGGGGCGACCGCGCCCGGTCCGGCGGCACCGGAACCGTCCGAATCCGACATGCCGGACTCGGGTACCGTGGTCTGGTCGTCGGTGGCGTAGATCATCGGCGGCAGCCCGGGGTGCGAGCGCCACGCGGCCTGGACGAAGGCGACCAGGCCGGACACGGCGCCGTCCAGGTCCGCGCGCAGGGCGGAGACGTCCAGTGCGCGGGAGGGCAGCACCCCGCGCGCGTGCTTCACCTGGGCGCGGGTCGTCGCCGAGGCGCTGCCGGACAGCACCGCGGCCGGGCCCCGGCCCGTGCTGGCGGCACGTGCGGACTCCAGGCCGCCGCGCGGTCCGGTCATGCCGAGCGCGAGCCCGGCGGCGCCGGTGACCAGCGGCAGGTGCGCGGTGGCGGCGGCGATGACACGCAGGTCCTCGTCGGTGGTGGCGTCCACCACCGTCAGGGCGCCGGCGGCCGGGTCGAGCAAGGCCTCGCGCACCGCACCGGCTCCGGCGCGCACCGTCTCGTGGCGGACGCGGCCGACCTGCCGGCGGGTCTGCGGGGCCAGCAGCCGGCCGAGGTGCGCGTCGCGCATCGGGGTCAGCGGGTGGTCGCGCATCGGGCTCTCGTCGAGCAGGTCGTCGTGGACGAAGAGCCGGGAGCGGTAGACGGTGCGGCCGGTGGCCGGGAAGGAGGGGACGACCACGGTGGTGTCCTGGCCGAGTTCGTCGAGCAGGGCGTCGGCGACCGGACCGATGTTGCCGCGCGGAGTGGAGTCGAAGGTCGAGCAGTACTTGAAGTAGAAGCGCGTGCAGCCGGCCGCGCGCAGCGCCCGCAGGGCCGCGACCGAGTCGCCCACGGCCTCGGCCACGGGCGCGGTCCGGGACTTCAGCGCGACCACCACGGCGTCGGCGTCCGCCCAGGCGTCCTCGGTGGGGGCGCCCGCGGAGGTGCCCGCGGAGGTGCCCGCGGAGGCGTCCCCCGGGACGTCCGCCGCCGGGGCGCCGGCCGCCCGGGTACCGGCCCCCGCGCCGGGGACGCCGACCGTCACCACGGTCCGGAACCCGCGGGTGACCAGCATCGTGGCGAGGTCCGTCGCCCCCGTGAAGTCGTCGGCGATCGCCCCGAGAGATGGCATCGGTCCTCCTGGTGCCTCGTGCTGCTGCTCGTGCCTGGGTGCTGCGTACTTGCCGTGCCTGCCGTGCCTGCGTGCCACGCGGGCGGCGGGCTCGGCCACCGGGCCCGGGTCCACCGGTCCCGTTGTGAAAAAATGTTAACATGCTTGACCGTGACGTGAAGCCGTGTTTAGTTTGTGTTAATTCATGAGCGCCCGACCGTTCCCGCGCCGACACCGCCGAACCGTCCCGCGCCTCACGAGCCCGACACCAGCCCCACCCGGTCCCCCGTGGACCGGCATTCATCCCGAAGGACCGCCATGAACATGCGCGACGAGTCCGCGGACAACGGCAGCGGACCGGTCCGCTACGCGCTGTCGGGTGCGGGAGGCGGCTTCGCCCGTACCCTCCTCGCCCAGAGCCTCCTGATCCCGTGGCTCCGACCGGTCGTCCTGTGCGACCTGGACGTCGAGCAGGTCCACGCCGTGTGCGTGGACCTCGGCTACGCCGCCGACGACCTGGTGACCTGCCCGGACGCCGAGTCCGTCGCGCGGGCCGCGGCCGCCGGGCGGATCGCGGTCACCGCGGACGCCACCGCCCTCCAGGCCGCGGACTGGGACGTCCTCACCGAGGCGACGGGCAGCCCGGTGCACGGCCTGGCGATGGCCGAGGCGGCACTCGCGGCGGGCCGGCACGTGGCGATGGTCAGCAAGGAGGTCGACTCCGTCGCGGGACCGTACCTGGCGCGGGAGGCGGCCCGGCGCGGACTGGTCTACACCCCCGTGGAGGGCGACCAGCCCGCCAACCTCGTCGGTCTGACCGCCTGGGCGCTGGACATCGGCCTCGACGTGGTCGCGATCGGCAAGTCCAGCGAGTACGACCTGGTGCTCGACCCCGAGGCCGGTACCGTCACCCAGCTCGACACGACCGTGCCCGCCCCCGCGCTGGCCGGCCTGCTCGCCCTCGGCGACGACGTGCGCGGCACCCTGGAGGCGCGGGCCGCGGCCGTCGCCGCGCTGCCGGTCGGCGCGACCGCCGACTACTGCGAGATGGCCGTCGTCGCCTCGCACACCGGCTTCCGCCCCGACACCGAGCGGCTGCACTACCCGGTCGCCCGCCCCGCGGAACTCGCCGACGTGTACGCGCTGCGCGAGCACGGCGGGGTGCTGCACCGGCCCGGCGCGGTGGACGTCTTCACCGCCCTGCGGCTGCCCGGCGAGGCGTCCTTCGCCGGCGGCGTGTTCGCGGTGGTGCGCACCCACGACCCCGTGACCTGGGAACTGCTCGCGGGCAAGGGCCACGTGGTCAGCCGGGACGGCCGCTACGCGGCGATCTACCTGCCCTACCACCTCATGGGGGTGGAGGCCCCGCACACGCTGCGGGCCGCGGCCGCCGGCCGCAGCCGCGGCGGCGCGCACCCGGGCCGCAGCGCGGTGCTGGCCGGCCGCGCCCGCCAGGACCTGCCGGCCGGTACCGCACTGCGGATGGGCGGCCACCACCACGACGTGGACGGCGTCCAGGCCGTGCTGCTGCGCGACGAGGACACGCCGCCCGGCACCGCCCCCCTCTACCTGGCCGCCGGCGCCCGGCTGGCCCGGCCCGTCGCGGCCGGCGCCCTGCTCCGGCTGGACGACCTCGCCGACCACGACGCCGGGCTGGCCCGCGCCTGGAAGGCCGGCGCCGATCCCGAGCCGGGGTCCGAGCCCGATCCCGAGCCCGATCCTGAGCCGGGGGCCGGTTCCGGTGCGGAGCAGCGGCCCCGGGCCGCGGCAGGCACCGGGACCGACCGGGGCTCCACGGGCGGCGCGGGCTCCACGGGCGGCGCGGCCGCCGGCGACGCCGGGCGGGGGCGGGCATGAGCTCCGACGTCCAGCACATAGTCCTCGCCGCGGTCGCCGTCGCGGTCCTGGTCGTGCTGATCACCAAGGCCAAGCTCCACCCGTTCCTGGCGCTGAGCATCGCGGCCCTCGGGCTCGGCTTCGCCAACGGCATCGGCCCCAGCGCGACCGTGGACCACTTCGAGAGCGGCTTCGGCGACGCGCTCAGCGACGTCGGCCCGATCATCGGGTTCGGCACCATCCTCGGCGGCATCCTGCTCGGCTCCGGCGGCGCCGACCGGATCGCGACGGCCTTCATCGGCGCGCGCCCGGTCAAGTGGGTGCCCTTCGCGATGACCGGCGCCGCGCTGCTCATCGGCATGCCGCACATCTTCGACGTCAGCTTCGTGATGCTGGTCCCGCTGGTGTACGCCACCGCCCGGCGCACCGGCAGCCACCTGCTCTACGTCGGGCTGCCGATGGCCGCCGGCCTGTACATCTCGCACGGCCTGCTGCCGCCGCACCCCTCACCGACCGCGGCGATCGGCGCGTACCACGCCAACACCGGGCTGACCCTGCTCTACGGCCTGATCATCGGCATCCCGATCGCGGTGATCAACGGACCGCTGCTGACCCGGGTGGCCAGCCGCTGGTTCGGCCCCGCGCCCGACCTCGACAAGGGGCCGGCACCCGAGGAGCGGATCGAGCCGGCCCGCGAGGGGCGCACCGCCTCCTTCACCGCGGCGATGGCCACGGTCCTGCTGCCCGCGCTGCTGATGCTCGTCGGCACCCTGGGCAAGAGCCAGGCCGCGGACGGCTCCTGGGTCCACACCTTCTTCGAGTTCTGCGACAACCCGGTGCTCTCGCTGGCCCTCGCGGTGGTGTTCGCGTACTTCGCGCTCGGCACCCGCTCCGGCTTCGACCTCGGGCAGATCCAGAAGATGGCGGCGAAGGGCCTGGGCCCCGCCGGCATGATCATCCTGATCCTGGGTGCGGGCGGCGGGCTGAGCGAGATGCTCACCGCCACCGGCGTCGGCAAGGTGATCTCCACCCACGCGGTGCACTGGTCGGTGTCCCCGCTCGTCCTGGCCTGGGGCGTCTCGGCCCTGCTCCGGATCTGCCTGGGCTCGGCCACCGTGGCCACCGTCACCGCCGCCGGCATCGTCGCACCGCTGATGGGCGCCTACCCCGGCCTGTCGCCGGAACTGCTGGTGCTGGCCACCGCGTCCGGCTCGGTGATGCTCTCGCACGTCAACGACTCCGGCTTCTGGCTGTTCAAGGAGTACTACCAGCTCAGCGTGGGTCAGACGTTCCGCACCTGGACGCTGATGCTGTCGTTGCAGTCCCTCCTGAGTCTGGGTGGCATCCTGCTGCTCAGTACGGTGGTCGGCTGACACGGGAGAACCCGGCGACGGGACGGAGGAGGAACCGAGTGAAGTCCTCGACGGACGGCGTGCCGCTGATCCCCGACCAGCGGCGGGAGGCCCTGCTCAAGCACCTGCGCCGGGAGGGGGTGCTGAGCGTCCAGCAGATCACCCAGCTCTTCGGGGTCTCGCACATGACGGTCCGCCGGGACATCACGGAGCTGGAGCAGCAGGGGCTGGTCTACTCCGTGCCCGGCGGCGTCAGGATCGCCAGCGGAGTGCGCTCCGAACCCGGCTTCACCGCGAAGTCGCTGGTCGAGCAGCCGCAGAAGCACGCGATGGCCCTGGAGGCCGCCGCGCTGGTCGGCGAGGGGATGACGGTCTACCTCGACGCCGGGACCACCATGAACGCGATGATCCCCGCGCTCGTGGAGCACCGCGCGCTGACCGTGGTCACCAACGACTTCAACGCGGTCGAGCAACTGTGCCAGGCACGGCACATCGACACCGTGCACGTCGGCGGCCGGGTCGAGCCGGACAACCGCTCCAGCGTCGGCCCGCTCGCCGCGGCGACCGTGCGGCAGCTCGCCTTCGACATCGCGTTCGTGAGCGCGAGTTCCTGGGACCTGCTGCGCGGGGTGACCACGCCGTCGGAGAGCAAGATCGAGGTCAAGCGCGCCGCGATGGCGGGCGCGGCCCAGTCGGTCCTGGTCACCGGCTCCTCGAAGTACGGCACCTTCGGCATGTACAAGGTGGCGCCGCTGAGCGCGTTCGACCTGGTCATCACCGACTCCGGGCTCGCCGCGCCGGCGGCGGACGGCATCCGCGCCGCCGGCACCGACCTGCGGATGGTCCGCGCCGAGCAGCAGCCCGCCTGACGGCACGGCAGCCGCCCGCCGCCCCCGGTCAGGCGGGCGGCGGGCGGCGCGGCCACGTCAGCGGTGCAGCGGCCGCCCGTCGGCGTCCACGGCGACGCCGTTCACGCTCACGACGCCGGACCGGCTCACGCCCACCTTCGCGGTCATCGCGGCCGCCAGGTCCAGCCGCTGCCAACTGCCGCCGCCGCTCTCCTCGTCCATCACGTAGCCCGAGTCGATCTCGGTGGCCGCCAGCACCGTCCGCCGCTGCGCCGCGGTCAGGTCCGGGAACGCCGTCGTCAGCAGGTTCTCCGCGCCCTCGGGCACCGACGGCGCCAGACCGGTGGTGCCGACCTGCGGGAACCCGTAGGTCATCCGCTGCCGGTAGACGCTCAGCGCGTCGCTCGTGCTCAGGTACGGCTGCTCGCCCGCGACGCACTGCGCGAGGGTGTCGCCCGCGCCGACCTCCCGGCACTTCTGGGCCAGCACCGACTGCAACTCGGCCCGCGCCTGCTCCAGCAGCGGCCGGAACCGCGGGTCGGACCAGCGCAGGTCCGCGGTGTCCTCGCCGACGATCCGGCCGCCCATGATGTCGGTCGGGTAGTGGTAGGCCAGCACGATCCGGTTGTTCGCGTACTCCGAGGCGCGCGCCAGGATCTGCGGCGCGAGCTGCGGCAGCAGCGTGGCCATCACGATGCCCTGCGCGTAGCCGTGGCTCGTGTGGCCGCTCGGGAAGGAGCCGTCGCCGGCCAGCCCCGCGTACCCGCCCGCGCTGTCCCACTGCTTGATCAGTCCGCCGTCGTTCGTGAAGCCCATCCGCACGAACGGCCGCTTGTACTGGTAGGTGTTCTTGGCGGTCTGGTACCAGTCCGCCGACGAGGTCGGCGTGTGCTCGATCCGGCCGCTCAACAGCGCCTGTGTCTTGGGCAGTTCACCGTCGGTAAGGGCCTTCAGGTAGAGCGGCCCGAGCACCTTCCCGAGGCCGTCGGCCATCGTCCGGTACGGGCTGTTCGCGCCGTCCACCAGCGCCTTCTGCACCTGCGGGTCGGTGACGTCCTGGTAGGCGTTGTTGATGTCGACGACCGTCCGGTCGTCCAGCGCGGTGAGCTGGTCGTAGGTCGTGCCCTTCGGCAGCACCGCGTTGGCGCCCATGATGCTCGACGTGCCCTCCGCGGTGGTGAACGACCGCAGCAGCCACGTGAAGTAGTCGCCGCCGTCCGGTGCGGCCGGCAGCGTGTCCGAGGCGTAGGAGGTGTCGAGCTGGTCGGTGCCGAACGGCAGCGACGCGGCGGTCTGGGTCAGCGACGGCAGCCCGAAGTAGACGTCCGAGCTGGTGCTGTTGCACTGGTGGACCTCGACCGCCAGGGTGTTGGCGCCCGCCCGCAGGTCGGCCGCCGGGACGGCGAACGCCGACGCCACCGGATCACCCGCCCCGGCGGTGCCGGCCGGGGTCTCGTACTGGAGGTTGCGGGTGATCTGGCCGTCGTTCCAGCCCGCCACACGCTTGCCGTTGACGTAGACCGTCGCGGTGTCGTCGTAGACGATGCTGCCGACCAGCCCGGTGATCGAGTCGATCGTCGCCTGGTCCAGGGTGAACGACGTGCGGAAGAAGTACGCCTCCAGGTCGTCCCCCGACCCGCCGTCCTTGCGCAGGCCGAGCCGGGTGGTGACCGGGAAGCCCGCGCCGAGGTCGGTGCCGTCGTCCTTGGCGCCGAACGGCCCCGCCGCGGTCCGCCACGGAGCGGAGCCGGTGTCGAAGCCCGGCTGCGTCCACGCCGTGCGGTCGGCGGCGCCGGCGGCCGGGTCGACGTCCGGCGTGTCCAGGTAGTCCCAGCTCGTGGCGGTGTCCACCGCCGGGCGGCCGAGCGTGACCGAGTCCACCCAGCCCGAGACCGGGCCGGCGGCCGCCGAGGGGTCGGCGTAGTCGAGCAGCACCTCGTCCACCCGCTTGCCCGCGAGCGGGGAGAGGTCGACCGACACGGTGTTCCAGGTCCCCGGGGTCAGCGCCGCGCCCTGCGCGGCGGCGCGCAGCGGGTGCCCGCCGGAGTCGCGCACCCCGCGCAGCGCGCTGAGCCGTTTCGCGTGCCGGCCGTCCGCGTCGGTGTACACCACGTCCAGCGCCGCGTACGCCGAGGCCGCGTCCGCGGGCCGGATCGCGTAGCTCAGGGTGGAGTCCGCGCCGAGCGGCACGTCGAGGCCGGACCGGAGGACCACCGAGGAGGAGGCGGCGCCGGAGTGCAGCACCCGGCCCGCGTACCGCAGCGCGCCCTTGCCGGCGGCCGCGCCGACCGACTCCGCGTCCTCCACCGAGGCGCCGAGCGCGCTCGGCGCGGTTCCCGCCGAACTGCGCAGCGTCCAGTCGGCGATCTGGAACTTGGTGTAGTCGGCGGACGAACCGGCGCACTCCTGGGCGCAGTTGGCGGTGACCCGGAGTTGGTAGTAGCGGTAGGAGCCGGTGGAGCCGACCGGGTAGAAGTTCGTCTGGCCGCGGGCGGCGAAGCTCTGCGCGCTCTCGGTGTCCAGCGCCTTCCACGACGGGTCGTCGGCGTCGGTGGCCGCCGACGCGCTGTTGCTGCCGAGCACCGTCCACGCGCGCGGGTCGCGCGGCGGGGTGTCGTTGCCCGAGGTGATCGAGTAACCGGTCACCGGCGCGGCCGACTTCAGGGTGTAGATCGCGTAGACCGGGTGGTCCGCGGTCGGTTGGCCGCTGCCGCTGGCGTACCACTTGGTCGAGGGGTCGCCGTCGGCGAGGCCGGCGACGTGCTCGGTGGTGCTGGTGGCGTTCGGGTAGTCGGACGCCACGCTCTGGACGGTCGCGTTGACCTGCGTGGTCTCGCCGCGCAGGTCGGTGGCCGGGCCGTTGCCCGGGAAGCCGGCGGGCTGGGCCGCGCCCGCCTCGTAGGAGGTGGCCCAGTAGCCGCCCACGGACGGTGCGTCCGCGGCCTTCGCGGTGGCGTGGGCCGCCTGGGCGCCCAGCGGGAGCACCAGGAGCGAGGCCGCGATCACCGCGACCCCGCGTCGTCTGCTCGTCTTGTGCACGCGCACGGTTTCCTCTCTCGTCGACTGCGGTGGGCGGGCCGGCCGGCGGCGGCCCGGCGGGACGGGGTCACGCCGGAAGAGGCCGCCAGGGGTATGACATCGTTGTCATCTTGTCGGAAGGCCCCTTCGGCGGGAGGGGACCAGGGGGAGCGGGGCCGGCGGAGGGGGCATGTCGGGTCTCCCGGTCGGGGCGGCGGAGGAGCGGGGCGAGACGTAGGCAGGTAAGCGGCCGGGATTTCGGCTGTCAAGGGTGCGCGCGGTTTCCGGCGCGGCGCGGCGGGGCCGCGCGGGCGGCCGCGCGGCCCCTGACGCGAGCCGCGGGGGCTCCCGGCGGGGCTCGGGCGGGCGGACCGCGCGGGCCGGCGGGGCCGGGGGCCTCGGGCCGACGGGCGGGGGTCGGGTGGAGGGTCCGGAGGGTGCACCTGCGCGCGGGCGCCGGGGAGGGGGTCCGGGCGGGTGTCCCTGCGCGCGGGTGGTCGGGGTGAGGGTCCGGGCGGGTGTCCCTGCGCGCGGGTGGTCGGGTGGATGTCCGGACGGAATGCCCGCCCCGGGTGGGGCGCCCGGGTGGGGCGGGTCAGCTCAGGCGCGCGGCCGACAGGGCCGCGGTGGTGGCCGCCGCGAGCGCGTCGAGGTAGCCGGCCGGGCGCTCGGTGCGGATCATCACCAGGCGCCAGTACAGCGGGCCGATGGCCAGGTCGAGCGCGAGGTCCACGTCGGTGTCGCCGGCCAGCTCGCCGCGCTCGATCGCGTGGCCCACCACGACCGCCGCCACCGCGCGCTGGGTGTGCCGCATGGCGGCGTGCGCGGCCTGCGCGATCTCGGGGTTGCGGGCGGCCTCCGCGAGCAGGTCCGGCACGATCTGGGCGGCGAGCGGGTGCTCCAGGAGCCGCGCGGTCGCCCCGATGAGCTGGCGCACGTCGCCCAGGAGCGTGCCGGTGTCGGGGGCGGGCATGCCGTACAGCGCGAGGGCCGAGACCACGTCGAGGACGATCGGCAGCTTCGAGGGCCAGCGCCGGTAGATCGCCGCCTTGCCCACGCCGGCCCGGCGGGCGATGTTCTCGATGGACATCCGCCCGTATCCCACCGCCGCCAGCTCGTCGACGACGGCGGCGCGGATGGCGTCCGTCACCCCCTCGCGGAGCACGGCGGCGCCGGCCGGGCGGCGACGGGACTTCGATTCCATGCCCCGAGCATAGCGTCACGACGGAACGGTTGCGTTCCGTTGTCGCGGTCGCCTAGAGTTTGTGGTGCGACGGAACGGTATCGTTCCGTTCTGTCTGGTTCCAGTCGAAAGCGCCTCCTATGACACAGCGCCTCGCTCCCGTGCACGAACCGCAGGCCCCCGCCATGAGCCCCGCCGAACTCGCCAGGATGTACGGCTTGTCGGTCAGTGGTGCGCGGCCCGGGTTGTTGACCTACACGCGTCTGTTGTGGGGTCGTCGACATTTCATCAACGAGTTCGCGAAGGCGCGGACGGCGGCGCAGTACACGCAGGCGCGGCTGGGTCAGTTGTGGCAGGTGATGACGCCGTTGTTGAACGCGGCGGTGTACTACCTGATCTTCGGGATCCTGATCGGTACGCATCGGGGGATCGACAACTTCATCGCGTTCCTGGTGACGGGTGTGTTCATCTTCACGTTCACGCAGTCGTCGGTGTTGAGCGGGGTGAAGTCGATCTCGGGGAATCTGGGGTTGATCCGGGCGTTGCATTTTCCGCGGGCGTCGATGCCGATCGCGTTCACGTTGATGCAGTTGCAGCAGTTGATGATGTCGATGTTCGTGTTGCTGGCGATCGTGTTGATGACCGGTGAGGTGCCGGACGCGTCGTGGTTGTTGATGTTCCCGGCGTTGTTGTGTCAGTGGGTGTTCAACACGGGGTTGGCGTTGATCGTGGCGCGGTTGGGCAGCAAGATGACGGATCTGTCGCAGTTGATGCCGTTCATGTTGCGGACGTGGATGTACATGTCGGGGGTGATGTACAGCATCACGAAGTTGACGACGACGGCGCCGCACATCCTGCGGATCCTGTTGGATGTGAATCCGGCGGCGGTGTACATCGATCTGATGCGGTTCGCGTTGATCGATTCGGTGACGGCGGCGCAGATGCCGGCGCATGTGTGGCCGATGGCGGTGGTGTGGGCGCTGGTCGTCGGTGTCGGTGGGTACGTGTACTTCTGGAAGGCGGAAGAGTCCTATGGCCGTGGCTGAGCAGCCGGCGCTTCCGCCGGTGCAGGTGAGTCGTCCGATGGTGCCGACGGTGATCGTGGAGGACGTGAACATCGTCTACACGGTGTACGGGGCGGGGACGGGTAAGGGGAGTGCGTCGGCGGCGTTGGGTCGGATGCTGTCGAAGAAGCGCCGGTCGACGAACGTGCGGCGGGTGCATGCGGTGAAGAACGTGAGTTTCACGGCGTATCGGGGTGAGGCGATCGGGATCATCGGGTCGAACGGTTCGGGGAAGTCGACGTTGTTGCGGGCGATTGCGGGGTTGCTGCCGCCGGAGTCGGGGCGGATCTACACGGATGGGCAGCCGTCGTTGCTGGGGGTGAACGCGGCGTTGATGAATGATCTGACGGGGGGGACGAACGTGGTCCTGGGGGGGTTGGCGATGGGGATGTCGCGGGAGGAGGTGCGGTCGCGGTACAAGGGGATCGTGGATTTCTCGGGGATCAACGAGAAGGGTGATTTCATCTCGTTGCCGATGCGGACGTATTCGTCGGGTATGGCGGCGCGGTTGCGGTTCTCGATCGCGGCGGCGAAGGATCATGACGTGTTGATGATCGACGAGGCGTTGGCGACGGGTGACCGGGCGTTCCAGCGGCGGTCGGAGGAGCGGATCCGGGAGTTGCGGAAGGAGGCGGGGACGGTGTTCCTGGTCAGTCACAGCAACAAGTCGATCCGGGACACGTGTGAGCGGTCGATCTGGTTGGAGCACGGGGTGATGCTGATGGACGGGCCGACCGAGGACGTCCTCGCCGCCTACGAGGCGAAGACCGGCAAGTGACCGCGCGCCCGGCCGCGTCCCGGGTGCCACCGGAGGCCGGCGGGTGCCCGCCGGGAGTCGGCGCAGCATAGCGCCGGCGGCGCCCGCCGCAACCTCTGCGAGGTTCCGGCGGGCGTGCTGTACTGGCCAGATGAAGCGCGAGTCCGGGCCGGCGTCCGCCGCCCGCGGAGGGTCGGCCCCCGGTGCCGCCCCCGCGGACGGTCCGGGTGCGGCCGCCGGCGGCTCCGCGGCCGGCCGGGCCGGCGCCGCGGACCTGGCCGAGGCGGTGCGCCGCCGGGTCCGGCTGATGATCGAGATCACCGCACGCGCGGGGGAGTACCGCCGGGGCCTGGTGAAGGCGGCCGGCCGGCTCAGTCCCGAGGAGGCCGTGATCCTCGACGACCTGGAGCGGCACGGGCTCCAGGTGCCCCAGCTCCGCGACGTGCTGCGCGGCGGCCACGTGCTGGTGGACGACCGCGAGCTGTACGACAAGTGGCGCGCCGGCCGGGGCAACCACCCCCGGCTGTCCAGCCACCACCGCGACATCGACAAGAAGCGCTACCCCGACTTCGGGATGCGCGGCCACGTGGTGCGCGAGAAGCTGCACGGCCGCACCGCGAACGGCACCTGGGTGCAGTTGGAGAAGACCCCGGCCGCCTTCGGCGGATCCCGCCTGCCCAGCGTGGACGACCTGCGGCACCTGGTGGACTACCTCCAGTACCGCTTCACCGGCAGCAACGTCGGCCCTTGGGGGCTGTCGCGGATGACCGAGCGGCGCCCGATGTACCTCTCGCCGGTGGTCGCCGTGCCCACCTCGCTGGCACCGCCGGTCGCGCGCACCCTGGCCAGGACGCTGCGCCGGATCGAGGAGAGCGACGACACCACGGCCGTCTCCGGCGAGCTGGCGGCCCACTTCCCGCCCCCCGACCGGGCGGACCTGAGCGGCGAGCTCGGCCAGGCGCTGTCGGGCCGGGGCGGGCGCGGCCTGTTCGGCAACTCCGAGGTGTGGGTGACCCAGGCACCGTCGCGGATCGCCGCCCGGGTGCTCCGCGAGCGCCACGAGCAGCCCGGGCCGGGCACCTTGCGGTCAGGAGGTCCGTCATGAGCGAGCAGCACCGCGACACGCCCCCCGCCGGCCCCCCGGACCCGCCTGACACCCCCGGTCCGCCGGGCGGCTCGGACGGGCCCGGCCCCGGCGAGGCGTCCGTGCCCTCCGGCCTGGTGTCGGCCGTGGTGAACCTGGTGCACACCGGACCGGTGCTGCTCGGCGCGTACACCATCGCCGAACTGACCGCCGTCGACGCGATCGTGGACTTCCTGGAGGCCCGCCCGTCGGACGACGAACTCGCCGAGGCCGTCCGCTCGCTGGCCGCGCGCGAACTGCTGCTGGCGGGAGACGGCGAGCAGGTCCAGGTCCGCGGCGACCTGGGCATCGCCGTGGCGTTCCAGCAGCGCGCCCGCCGCGTCCTCGACGCCCGGACCACCGGCACCGCGGCGGGGGAGCCGTGGCGCGTGCTGCTGCTCCCGCAGCCGGAGCGGATCTGCCTGATGGTGCGCATCGACGCCCTCGGTGTCCACCAGATCGGGCTCTACGAACTCGGCGAGGCCGTCCGCGTCCTCGTCGACTGGCTGCCCCGCGGCGAGTCCGCCGCGCCCGACCCCGGCCTCACCGCCGACACCCTGCTCGCCGGGGCGGAGCGGGCCGCGCTGCTCACGCTCACCGAGTACACCGCGCAGGGCTCCGCGGAGATCGCGGGGGCCAGCACCGACCTGGTGCTCGCCCGCAAGGGCGGCCGGCTCCACCTGCTCACGCGGGAGGCGGGCGACGGTGCGCTGGAGCCGGCGTCGGAGCCGGTGTCGGGCAAGGACGAGATCGGCGACCGGCTCGTCCACCTCCTCACCGGGGCCGCGGCGTGACGCCGACCCGCCCCGGCCGTACCCACCCCGGCCGCGCCTGGGCCGGCCGTACCCGCTCCCGGCGCCCCGCCGGGTCGCCGCGGGCCCGCCTGATCCGGCGCCGCACCGGTCCTGACCCGGCCTGATCCGTCCCCGAAGGGCAACCGTCTTCGCCCCCGTGGCGGCGTGAACTGCCCATGGGGCCAGTGGTGTCGGCACACAAGCTCCTTAAGGTGGTGAGGTGAGCCTTTGGACCTCCCTGGAACCCGCGTCCGCCACCGTCGACCCAGGCGGGAGCACCACGGTCCGGCTGCGGGTGCGCAACACCGGCGACGTGGTGGACGAGTACCGTTTTGAACCCGTGGGGGACATCGCGCCCTGGGTCCACGTGGAGCCGCAGGTGCTGCGGCTCTACCCGGGCACCACCGACTCGATCCTGCTGACCTTCTCGCCGCCGCGCACTCCGGACGCCACCGCCGGCCCCAACCCGTACGCGATCCGGGTGGTCCCGACCGAGAGCCCCGAGGCCACCACGGTCCCCGAGGGGAACCTCACCATCACGCCGTTCACCGCGGTCCGCGCCGAGATCGTGCCGCCGACGGTCAAGGGGCGCTTCCGGGGCCGGCCGAAGCTCGCGGTGGACAACATCGGCAACACCAGGCTCACCGCCTCGATCCGGGGCACCGACAACGGCGACCAGCTCGGGTACGACATCCACCCGGCCAACGTCCAGATCGAGCCGGGGCGCGCGGCGTTCGTGAAGGCGACGCTCAGGCCGCGGCAGATCATCTGGTTCGGCGCCAGCCAGCAGCGCCCCTACACGCTCGACGTGTCGCGCTCGGGGGCGGAACCGGTCGGCGTCGACGGCAAGTACGTGCAGCGCGGCTTCCTGCCGCGCTGGCTCATGGCCGCGTTCTGCGCGCTGCTCGGCCTCGTGATCGCCTTCACGATGTTCTGGCTCACCCACAAGCCCGCGGTGGCCTCGCTCGCGACGGCGAAGGTCGATCCGCCCGCTTTGAGCACGCTGACCCCGTCGCCGCCGCCCACCACCCCCGTCACCACCCCGCCCACCACGCAGGCGCCGACCCCGACCCCGACGTCGACCTCGGGCGGCGGTGGCGGCGGTGGCGCGAAGAAGCCGACGAGCCCGGTGCCCGCCACCCGGGTGCTGTTGTGGAACACCACCACCGACAAGTGCGCCGACATCCCCGGTGCGGACGACGGCCAGATCGGCGGCGCGGTCAACGAGTTCAGCTGCATCGACGACGACTCGGACAACCAGCTGTGGGACCTGGAGGTGCGCTACCCGAAGCTCGGCCCGGGCGGCACCCAGCTCTTCCAGATCCGCAACGACAAGGACCGGCTGTGCATGGACGTCCCGGGCACGGGGTCGCAGCCGATCACCACCAAGATCGTCGAGGGCCGCTGCACCGGCACCACCGAGGACAACCAGCTCTGGTGGCTGGCCAAGCAGTCCGACGGTGCCTACTGGATCCGCAACTACGCCAGCGACAACGTCTGCCTGGACGTCTCCGGCTTCAGCGTCGGCGGCGACAACACCCCGCTCACCCTCTACACCTGCTCCGACACCGACGACCAGGAGTGGCAGATCCGCAAGCCCACGACGGACTCCGCCGACTCCACGGGCTGACCGCCCCGCCGCGCGGGGGCCGTCGGCGACGGCGTGCGGGACCGCACGCGCCACGGCTTCCGCCCCCGCGCGGGAAGAGGACGGCGCTCCTGCCTGTTGACTCCGGCAAGCGGTCCCACCCGGGCCGGACCCCCGCGGGCCCCGCCCCTCCCGGCGGTACCCGGGTGGTATGCCTGTACGGAACGCCGGGCGCGACCCCCCGGCGGAGCGACGCGACGAGGAGCCAGCAGTATGAAGTTCGGGATCTCCACTTTCATCACCGACCAGAGCATCCGCCCCGCTCCGCTGGGACGGGCCCTGGAGGAGCGGGGCTTCGACTCGCTGTTCATCGCCGAGCACAGCCACATCCCGGTCAGCCGCCAGTCGCCCTACCCCGGCGGCGGTGAGCTGCCCGACATCTACTACCGCACGCTCGACCCGTTCGTGGCGCTCGCCGCGGTGGCGACCGTCACCGAGCGGCTGCTGGTGGGCACCGGCATCGCGCTCGTCGCCCAGCGCGACCCGATCCACACCGCGAAGGAGGTCGCCTCGCTCGACCTCATCTCCGGCGGCCGGGCCGTCTTCGGCATCGGGGTGGGCTGGAACCGCGAGGAGATGGCCAACCACGGCACCGACCCCGCCGTCCGCGGCCGCCTCGCGAACGAGCGGCTGCGCGCGATGATCGAGCTGTGGACGAAGGAGAAGGCGGAGTTCCACGGCGAGTTCGTCGACTTCGACCCGGTCTTCGCCTGGCCCAAGCCGGTGCAGCAGCCCCACCCGCCGATCTACGTCGGCGGCGGCCAGGGCGCCTTCCCGCGGGTGGTCGAACTCGGGGACGCCTGGCTGGCCAACAGCCTGCCGCCGAAGGTGCTGGGGCAGCGGATCGAGGAACTGCGCACGCTGGCCGGCCGCGACGTCCCGGTGACGGTCTACGCGGTGCCCGACGACCTGGAGGCGCTGGAGGCGTACGCGCGACTCGGCGTCGAGCGCGTGCAGTTCTACCTGCCCTCGGACCCCGAGCCGGCCGCGCTCGCGCACCTCGACCGGTTCGCCGAACTGGTCGGCCGCTTCAACTGATGCCCGCGCTCGGCGCCGCCGAGGCGCGTGCACGGTTCGCGGCGTCCCCGATCGCCCGGCTGGCGACCGCGGACGCCGCGGGCCGGCCGCACCTGGTGCCGGTGGTCTTCGTGGTGGACGGGGACCTGGTGGCCACGGCGGTGGACCACAAGCCCAAGCGCTCGCCCCGGCTGCGCCGGCTCGCCGACATCCGGGCGAACCCCGCCGTCTCGCTCCTCGTCGACCGCTACGACGACGACTGGGACCGCCTGTGGTGGGCCCGGGCGGACGGCCGTGCCCGCGTGCTGCCGCCGGCCGCCGATTCCCCCGAGGCGGCCCGCTGGACCGCCCTCCTCGTGGCGAAGTACCCCCGCCACTACGCCGGTCGCCCGCCCGTCGGCGAGGTCGTCGAGGCCCGGATCACCGCCTGGACCGGGTGGCACGCCACCTGACCGGTGGGGCTTCGCCGTTCCGGCCGGGAGAGGGCACTCCTCTTCCGGCCGGAACCGCGCGCCTACCGCCCCCCGCCCGCCCGGGCGGACGCCGCACTCACGGTGCCGGACGGGGAACCCGACGGCATGACGACGTAGGACATGCAGACCAGGGTGGCCGTCGCCGCCAACGCCCCCGCCGCGGTGGCGAGGGAAAGGACGCGGCGGCGCGGCGAAGAAGTGGATCGCTTCACGGACGTGTTTCTCCCGAGGGTTTCTGTCCATCAACGCTTGGATTGCACGGCAACGATTCGGGGCGTCGTTCCGACCGCCGCGTGACACTCCCTGGGGAGGCGGCGTTCCGCGCGCAGAACGGGGCACGGCCGTGCTCAATCGCGCTCATCTTCGAGGCCCGAGTGGTTGTCCGTGGACACTACCGCACAACGACAGTCCAAGGTCAACTCCGTTGCGCCACCGGGCGATACGCTCATCGAAGCCGTATGATCCGCCGCCGCACCGGACAACCACGGGCAGGTCCGGGAGCCTTCACTCAGTCGCCGGCCACGGGAGCAAGGGTGCTGCAAGCTCCCTGCAAGGAACCCTCCGCAGAGCGTGGGTAATTCACCGGTGAGGCCCTACCGGGAAGCGTCGAATCCGTCGGCGCGGGTGGGGCAGTCGCCCGGGACGCAGAGGAATCCGGGACGGCGGAGGGGGATTTCCTATGCGCGCCGAGATCGGCCCGGAAAGGCCGATGGATTGGGAACGCGAGCAGTGGATGACGATGAGGAACTGCAAGACGATACTGGTGGTCGTGCAAACGCTGACGTACGGTCAGCGGTTCGGCGACATCCTGCCGTTGTTCGACTCCGACACGAGGCTGCAACTCTTCTTCACCGTGGCGCCGCACGCCGCCTTCGGTGAGGGCGCGCTGCGGTTCCTGCGGCGCCTCGGCGCCCCCGTGATCCCGTGGGAGCAGGCGGTGGCCCGCGAGTTCGACCTCGCGCTGGCCGCGGGCTGGGAGCACATCGAGCAGGTCCGCGCCCCGATCGTCCTGTTCTCCCACGGTGCCGGACAGATCAAACTCCAGCGGGTCTGGCACGGTCGGCCCGGCCAGGAACGGCCGCCCGGCATGCTCAGCCGGGACAACCTCACCCGGGACGGGCGCGTGGTGCCCGCCGCGGTGGCGCTGGCACACCACGGCGACCTGGCGACCCTCGCGCGCAACTGCCCCGAGGGCGTGCCGGTGGCCACGGTGGTGGGCGATCCGGTGTACGACCGGCTCACGGCCAGCGTGCCGCGCCGGGCCGCCTACCGCGACGCGCTCGGGCTGCGCGGCGAACAGAAACTGGTGGTGGTCAGCAGCACGTGGGGCCAGGGTGCCTCCTTCACCGCGCTGGACGAACTGCTGCCCCGCCTGCTCGGCGAGCTGCCCCGGCGGCGCTACCGCGTGGCGGTGCTCAGCCATCCCAACATCTGGGCGGGGCACGGCTGGTGGCAGGTGCAGGCGTGGCTGGCGGGCTACCGCCGCAGAGGAGTCGCGCTGGTGCCGCCGGAGGCCGACTGGCGTGCCTACCTGGCCGCCGCGGACTGGGTCCTGGGCGACCACGGCTCGCTCACCTCCTACGCCACCGTCACCCCGGCACCGATCCTGCTCGCCCGCTACCCCCACGACCGCGTGCACCACGCGTCCCCGGCCGCCGCGCTGGCCCGGCTCGCCCCGGCCCTGACGACGGCCCGCCCGCTGGAGGCCCAACTGCGCTACGCCGCACAGGAGTACCGCCGTGAGGAGTACGAGGCGGTGGCGTCCCGGCTCACCTCCGAGCCCGGGCGGTTCAACCAGCGGGTCCGCGCGCTCGTCTACGGCCTGCTCGGCATCGGGTGCCCGGCCTACCCGGTACCGCCCGAACCGGTCCGGTCCCCCTCCCCGCTCGCCCGCTGGACGGCCGACGCGAGGGGCGAGGCGGCGTGAGGCCGCGACGTACGGGCACCGCGCCGCGCTCTGCCGTCGCCACGGTGTGCCGGCGGCCGGGGGCCCTCCTGCGGGGGCCGGCGGGGCTGCTGGTCGTCGGTGAGGGCGCCTCCCCGCGCGTGACGGTGCGGCGGCTGCCGCCGGGCGGGTGGGGCGGGCCGGGCGAGATCGTCGACGAGCACGTGAACGCCCGCCTCGCGCCGGGCTCGCCGTGGTCGGACCGCGCCGACGTGCTCATGCTCGACTGCGCGCACCGGCCCGCGCTGGCGGCCCGGGCCGCGGACGGGGTGCTGGCACGCTTCCCCGGCTGCCTGGTGGCGGTGGCCTGCACGGCCGACGGCGGCTGCGTCGCCGCGGCCCGCGGCGGCGCGCGCGTGCGGGTGACACCGGCAGCCGGCGAACGGCCCGCGACCGCAGAGGAGTTGGCGGTGGCCGCCTCCTGCCTGCACGCGGAACTCGTCCTCGGCGGGTCGTGGACCGACCTCAGGGCGATCTGCCTCGCGGTGCCCGCCGGGCCGCGGGCGCCGGGGCGCGGCCGGGTGCGGTTCAGACCGGACCCGGTCCCGCCGGCCGGCGCGTGGCCCGGTGGGCGCCTGCCGGCCTGAACGCGGCCGCACCGACGCGCGCACCGCCCGCACGGTCGCACTGCCCGCACAGCCGAGACCGCCTGCCCCGCCGTACGGTGGCGCCGCCGTACCGATCGCCGCCGCCGGGCCACACGGCGGACCGGCGCCGACCGGCGTGGGCGGGCCCCGGGCTCCGGCCCGGGCGGGCGGGCCGACTGCCGCCGTCGCGGCCCCGGTTCAGTGGCTGAACGGCGGCCGACCGCCCGGGGCGAACGGCGGCCGACCACCCGGGCGCCAGGCTCCGGGCGCCGGCCCCGGGCGTCAGGACCGGGGCTTCACGGCCCCGGGCATCGACGCGGGCGTCAGGACGGGGCGTCCTCGGGGCCCAGTGCCCTGAGGCGCCCCTGCGCGCGCTCGACGTCGAGCGGGCTGACGGCACCGTAGATCAGCAGCGCGTCCCCGTACCGCCGCCGCGCGGTGGCCAGATCGCCGGCGTGCTCGGCGAGCTCGCCCAGCATCTCCAGCGCCCTGGCCCGCCAGAACGTGGAACCGGTCGCGTCGAACTCCTCCAGCGCGCGGCCGAGTTCCCGCTCGCCGTCCGCACGCCGGCCGGCGCGGGCCCACGCGAACCCGAGGAGCGCCCTGGCGCGCGCCGCGTCGTAGAGGTCGTTCTCGGCCGCCAGGTCGCGGTGGGCGCGGTCGAGATGGTCGGCCGCGGCCTCGAAGTCCGCGAGGTCAAGGGCGAGTTCGCCCAGGCGCAGCCGTGACAGCGCGGCCCCCCGGCGGTAGCCGACCAGCTCGCGCAGTTCGAGGGCCCGTTGGTGCGCCGCCGCCGCGCGGTCGAGCTGCCCGGCCTCCCGGCAGGTGGTGCCGAGCCCGGTCAGCGCCTGCGCCTCGTCACGGAAGTCGCCCTTCGTCCGGGCGAGTTCGAGTGCCTGCGTGAACCACGCCGAAGCCTCCTCGTGGCGTCCGGCGCTGCGCAGCCCGATGCCTCCCGAGGTGAGCATCCGCGCCTCGCCCGCGGCGTCGCCGTCCTCGCGGGCGGCGGTGAGCCCGGTCCCGTGGGCCGCGATCCACGCGTCGTACAGCCGCAGCCGCAGGAACATCGGCCACAGGGCGTCGGCGAGTTGCCAGGCGGCCGCGTGCCACCGCCGGTCCGCGGCGAGGGACACCGCGGCGGCCAGCGCGTCGTGGTGCGCCTCCAGCCACGCCAGCGCCTCCGCGTCGCCGGCGAAGGGCGCCACCGCCGGGAGGGGGAAGGCGTAGTCGCGCCGCAGGGTGCGGTGGCTGGGGGAGAGCACTTCCTCCGCCGCGGTGGCCACCGCCAGGCACCAGTCCACGTACCGGCGCAGCACCTCGTCGCGGACCGGCGCGGGGTCCTCCGCCTCGGCGCGCTGGGCGGCGTGCAGCCGCACCAGGGCGTGGAAGCGGTACCGGTCGGCGCCCGACGGCTCCAGCAGGTTCGCCTCCACCAGCACGTCGATCAGCAGCCCGGCCCCGGCGGCGTCCCAGCCGCCCGCGGCCGCCGCCAGCGCCGGGTCGAACAGGCCCGTGGGCAGCAGGCCCAGGCACCGGTACAGGCGTGCCGCGTCCGGGGGCAGCGCGCGGTAGGAAGCGTCCATGACCGCCTGCACGGTGCCGGCGCCCTCCGCCCGCAACTCGCCCAGCGGACCCGCGCCGGCGGTGAGCGCGTCGCGCAACGACGCCACCGGCTGGTCGGGCCGCGCGGCCAGCCGCGCCGCGGCGAGGCGTATCGCCAGGGGAAGGCCCCCGCACAGCGCGACGATCTCCCGTGCCGCCGACGGCTCCCGCTCGGCCCGCGCCCGGCCGGCGCCCCGGGCGAACAACTCCTGCGCGGCCGACGGGTCGAGCACGCCGAGCCGGCAGAAGCCGGCGCCGTCGACCGCGAGTCCGGTCAGCCGCTGCCGGCTGGCGGCCAGCACCAGGCTGTCGGGCGCGCTCGGCAGCAGCACCCGCACGTCCGCGGCGGTCAGCGCGTTGTCCACCATCAGCGCGAACCGGCGCGCGGCGGTGACCGAGCGCCACAGCGCCGCCCGCTCGGCGAGGCCGGTCGGCTCGACGGTCTCGCCGAACGCGCGCAGCAGGGAGCCCAGCACCTCCACCGGGCCGGCCGGGGCACCGGGCGCGCCGCCCTCCAGGTCCACGTAGAGCTGCCCGTCGGGGAACTCCGCCTCCCGCCCGCCCAGCCACCGGGAGACCAGCGCGGTCTTGCCGACGCCCGCCTGACCGGTGACCACGATCACCTGCGCCACACCCGGCTCCCGGCCGTCCCGCAACTCGTCGAGCATCAGCAGTTCCCGCCGCCGGTCGGTGAAGTGCGCGGGCACCGGCAGGAGTTGGCGCGGCACCGGACGCGGCGGCGCCGGCGGCCGGACCTGGTGGACGTGGACGCCGCCGGTGATGTCCCGCGCCTGCACCACCGGGCCGTGCACTTGCGCGTCGCCGGCAAGGGTGTTGGCGACCAGCTCCACGCCCGCCGGCTCCGCGCTTTCCGCCGGAAGACGGGCCACCCACGCCCGGAGCCGGTCGAGCAGCGGGCCGTTCCGCGCCGCGCACGCGGCGAGTACCGCCGCGTGGCCGCGTACAGTCGCCGGAACGCCGGTGCCGCCGGCTCCGGCAACGGTGTCCGCGCGCAGGTCATGCCACGCGGCGGCGAGGTCCGGGTCGTCCTCGGCCGCGGAGCCGACCAGCGCGGCGAGTTCCCGCCACGCCGTCGCGCCGCGTCCGCTGCCGTGCAGCAGCTTGGCCGATAACAGCGCCTCGGCCACTTCGTCGTCCCGCATGTCCGCCCGCCCCTCACCGATGCCGGCCCGCGACCGTCCGGGCCCGGGCCGCACCGGACGTCCCGTTCCGCCCGTTTCCTTCAAGGAATACCCTGCGACGGCGGGGTGGGGGCGTTTCTCGGGCAGGAGGGTGCGGCCCGCTCCGCGCCAGGGTGCGGGTGCCGGCCGCCGCGGCCGGCGGCGTGCCGCCACGTGCCGCGGAACCGTCCGGTGGGAGACACTGATGGAGTTCCAGATACGCGTCCTGGGGCCGGTGGAACTGCGCGCGGGGGAGCACGTCAGCGCGCTCGGCTCGACCAAGGAGCGGACCGTGCTGGCCGCCCTCGCCTGGGACGCGGGCAGCGGGGTCAGCGTGGACCGGCTGGTCGACCGGGTCTGGGACGAGGAACCGCCGGGCAAGCCCCGCGACGCCCTGTACGCGTACGTCTCCCGCATCCGCCGGGCACTGTTCGCCGTCGCCGGACCCGCCGCACCGGTGATCGAGCGCCGCACGCACACCTACATCCTGCGGGCCGACCGTACCGCCGTGGACCTGCACCGCTACGTGGACCTGGTCGACCGGGCCCACGCCGTCGCCCACCGGGGCGAGGGCGGCGAGGCCCTGCGGCTGCTCCGGCAGGCCCGGGCGCTCCGGCGCGGCGAACCCCTGGCGGGCCTGCCCGGCCGGTGGCCGGCCGACGTCCGCGCCGCGATGGACGAGAAGGACGTCGACGCGGCCGTCCTGGAGGCCGGGATCGCCCTGCGGATGGGCCGGTTCGCCGACCTGGCGCCGCGCCTGACGGCCCTGGCCGCGGAGCACCCGACGAACGAGACGCTGGTGGAACTGCTCGCCGTGGTGCTGTACCGCACCGGCCGCGCGGTCGAGGCCGCCGAGAAGCTGCACCACTACCTGGGGCGGCTGGTCCGGGAGTTCGGCACGGTCCCGGGGGAGCGTTTGCAGGCCGTGCAGCGGGGCGTCCTGGGCAGGACCCTGCCCGCCGACCTGCCGGGGCCGGCCCCGGGCGCGGCCGCCGAGCCCGCCGACCCCCGGCCCGAGCGCACCGGCGGTCTGCCGCGCGCCATCGAACTGGTGGGCCGCGCGGCCGAGATGCGCCGGCTGACCGCCGCGTTCGACACGCCGCGCGAAGGGGCCGACCCGGTCGTGCTCGTCGCGGTGGACGGCATGCCCGGTGTCGGCAAGACCTCGCTGGCCGTCCACGCCGCCCACCGGCTGCGCGACCGCTACCCGGACGGCTGCCTGTTCATGGACCTGCGCGGCGGAGCCGACGGCGGGGCGATGAGCACCGACGACGCGCTGGCCGAGCTCCTCCAGCAGTCCGGCGTGCCCGCGGCACGCCTGCCCCAGCACCCCGAGGCGCTGGCCGCGGCCTGGCACACCGTGATGGCGGACCGTCGGGTGATCGTCGTCCTCGACAACGCCGCCGGCGCCGACCAGGTGCGCCGGCTGCTGCCGTGGGGCTCGCCCTCGCTCGTCATCCTCACCAGCCGGCACCGGCTCACCGAGATCCCCGGGGTGCGGCCGGTGACCCTCGACGTCATGCCGCCGCGCGACGCGGTCGCCATGTTCCGGCGCCGGGTCGGCCCCGAGCGGGCGCCCGACACCGACACCACCGCGCGGATCGTCCGGCTGTGCGGTTTCCTGCCCCTGGCGATCGAGCTGGTGGCCAGCCGCTTCCTGGCCCGGCCGGCCTGGAGCGCGGCGGAGCTCGTGGACACCCTGACCCGTGCCGGCAGCAGCCGCGTGCCCCAGATCCGCGACGGGCACCGCGACCTGGGCCGCGCCTTCGAGGTGTCCTACCGGCCGCTGACGCCGTTGCAGCAGATGGTCTTCCGCCGGCTGGGCTCGCACCCGGGACCCGAGACGGGGCCGCACGCGGCGGCCGCGCTGAGCGGGCTGTCCGTGGAGGACACCGACCGGGCCCTGGAGGGCCTGCTCGCCTGCCACCTGCTCGAAGAACCCACCGCGCACCGCTACCGGCTGCACGACCTGCTGCGCGACTACGCCCAGGGCCTGGCCGCCGCGGAGGACGGGCCGCGGGAGACCCGGGCGGGCGTCGAACGCCTCGTCGACTTCTACCTGGCCACGGCGGACCTGGCCGACCGCCAGGCGTACCCGTTCCGCTGCCGGATCGACGTGGACGCCCCCCGCCCCGCTCCGGCGCCCTGGGGCAGCCGGGGGGACCCGAGCCGCTGGCTCGTCACCGAAGGCCCCAACCTGCTGGCCGCGTTGGCCTGGTCGGGGGCCAACCGGCCGGCGGGGGACACCGCCCTCCTGGCGCACGTCCTGGCCGGCTTCCTGGACACCGAGGGCTACCTGACGACCGCCGACACCGTCCTGCGCCGGGCGGTCTCCCACTGGCGGGACACCGGCGACCGGGCGGCGTACGCCTGCGTGCTGCTCGACCTGTCCGTGGTGTCCATCCACGGCGGCCGGTACGACGACGCCAGCGACGCCGCGCGCTCGGCGCTGGAGGTCGCCCGCGCGCTCGGCGACCCCGCGATCGAGGCCGAGGCCCTCCACCAGCTCGGCATCTCCCTGTGGCCCAGCGGGCGTTACGCGCAGGCCGTCGCCTGCCACCGCGCCGCCCTGGAGCTGCGGGCCGACGGCCCCGGCCTGCAACAGGCGCGCAGCCTCAACGGGTTGGGCATCGTGTTGCTGGAGAGGGGTGACCACGAGGGGGCGTTGGCGGTGTTCCTCGACGCGCTGGGGAAGTTCCGGGAGGTGGGCGACCAGCGCGGCGAGTGGCGCACCCTCAACAACGTCGGGGAGATCCACGCCGCCCTCGGCGA
Organism: Streptomyces sp. SN-593; assembly: GCF_016756395.1. Lineage (NCBI taxonomy): Bacteria > Bacillati > Actinomycetota > Actinomycetes > Kitasatosporales > Streptomycetaceae > Actinacidiphila > Actinacidiphila reveromycinica. The sequence goes on along the minus strand of NZ_AP018365.1, from coordinate 2,300,710 downwards.
CTTCGCGCGGGCCGACACCGCCTACCGGCAGGCGCTCGCGCTCGCCCGGCACGTCGGCAGCCGCGTGGACTGCGCCACCCTCCAGATGAACCTGGCGCGCACGCTGGCAGCCACCGGCCGCCCGGACGAGTCCCTCGCGCTCTACGAGGAGGTCCTGCCGGTGCTGCGCAGCGTCGGCGACCGGCGCACCGAGGCCATCGCCCTGCACGGCCTCGGCCGGACCCTCCAGTCCACCGGGCGCTTCGACGAGTCGATCACCCGCCACAAGGCCGCGCTGGCGGTGGCCCGCGAGATCGGCGCGGTGCACGAGGAGGCCGAGACGCTGCGCGACCTCGGCATCGCGGAGCACCGCGTCGGCCTGCTCGGCGAGGCGGGAGCGCACCTGCGGGAGAGCCTCGCCATCGCCGAGCGCATCCAGGCACCCGCCGAGGAGACCGCCACGCTGCTGGCGCTGGCCGACCTGCGCGGCGACGAGGGGAGGCCGCGGGAGGCGGAGGCCCTGCGGGCCCGGGTCCGCGCGCTCCAGGCGAAACACCGGCTGCCCGGAGCGTGAGGGCCCTGGGGGCGGGGGCACCGGAGCCGGTGTGCCGAGGCCGGGCGCGGAGACGGTGGCGCCGGCACGGCGGTACCGGGCACGGAGGTGCCGGGCACGGTGGTCGGGGAGGCGTCGGGAGTGGACACGGTGGCCGGGGAGGCGGCCGGTGGGCGGCACGCGACGCGGGCACGGTGCGCGGAGCGTTCAGAGTGTCGGGCCGCCAGGTGTCCCGGCGACCTCCCCGGCGGCGTGGCGGGCCCGGTCCGCCGACGCGCGGCCGGCCAGCGCCCCCGCGTGCCGGAACTCGACGCCTTCGAGGTCGGCGACGACCCGGCCCGCGTCGTCGGTCAGCCGCAGATCGACGGTGAAGCCCGTCCGCGTGGCGTGCGGGCGGCGCCGCACCTGTGCCCACACCTGGCCGGGCAGCGGCCCGGAGAGGGCGAGCCGGCGCAGCGCGACCGGGACGTACCCGCCGGGCAGGAGGGTGGGCGTGTCCGCCGCGATGCCGCCTGCTGCGGCCCGGTCCGCCTCCTCGCCGCCCTCCTCGGTCCCGCTCCCTGACGCGGGGTCCGCCCGCCGGCCCTCCGCTCCGGCGCACTCCGCCCCCGCATCGTCCGGTTCCTCCGGGCGGAGGAAGAAGGCGGCGGCGAGTTGCAGGGCGCCGTCGAGCACGGTGGCGAGCCGGTACGGGTGCGGCTCGGCGGGCGCGCCGTCGGGGGCCGGCGTGATCCGGCCGAGGGCCTCCGCGCGACCGGAGCGGGCCCGCCACAGCTCGCGCACGGTGGCGAAGTGGGTGCCGTGCTCCAGGCCGCCGGCGCGCAGCGCGCCGTAGAGCCGGGCGGTGCGCAGCGCGTGGGGCGCCCGAGCGCGCAGCACGTCCGGCACCGGCCCGCTCGGCTCGTCCTGGCCGGTCCGCCCGGCCGATTCGGTCCGCCCGGTCCGACCGGTGGGGTCGGTGGGGTCCGTCTGCTCAGTCGGCCCCGTCCGCCGGGTCGGCTCAGCCGGGCCGGTCCGCTGGGTCGGCACGGTCCATCCGGCGGGCTCGGCCCGCTCGGTCCGCCCGGTCGGCTCGGTACCGGGAGCCGGTGCGACGGTGCCGTGGCAGTGCTCGGGCCAGGAGCCTCCGGGCGCGCCGGAGGTGACGGTGAAGCGGCGCACGCCGCCTGGCCCGGGCGCGGACAGGGTGACCCGGGCGGTGGTCGGGCCGGCGGCCGTGAGCACCAGCGGGCGGAGGAACCGGACGTCGGTCAGGACGAGGGAGGTGCGCTCGCCATCGGAGGAGCCGTCGCCGTGGGCGGCACCGAGGTCCGTGGCTCCCGTGGAGCCCGTGGCCTCCGTGGAGCCGCCGCCGTCCGCATCGTCCGGGGCGTGCGTGCCGGCACCGTTGCCGTTGCCGGTGACGGCCTCGGCTCCTTCGGTCGCCCCGGCCCCCGCCCCGGCCCCTCCGGTCGCGGCGGCCTCCCGTGCCGCCTCCGCCAGCGCGCGGACGACCAGGTCCAGGTGGCCGGTTCCCGGGAACACCGTCGCGCCGTGCACGCGGTGGTCGGACCAGGGCGGCTCGACGGCGAGCCGGTGGTCGTGGACGCTCGGTCCCGGCTGCCGGGCGTGGGCCTCGGCGGTCGGCGCCGCCGCGGGGGCGGGGACGGTCGGTGCGGGGGCCGTGACGCCCGCGGCCGGGGGCGCGGCCGCGGCGGTCGCCGCCCGCGGCGGGGGCGGCGCCGGGCGGGCAGGGGCCGTGGCCGTGCTGCTCGCGCTCCCGGTCGGTGCCGACGAATCGCCCCACCAGTACCGGTCCTTGCGGAACGGGTACAGCGGCGCCGCCGAGGTGCGCCGGTAGCGGTCGCCGCGGTAGACCCGGGGGAGCGCGAGCTCGGCCCCGGCGGTGAACAGCGCTCCGGCGACGCCCAGGAGGCGCCGCACGTCCTGCCCGTCGCGGTCGAGGGTCGTGAGGGCGGTCACCCCGCGGTCGGCGAACGCCTCGGCGACGTGCCCGGTCGGCGCCGCGTGCGGCCCGACCTCGACCACGAGGGTGCAGCCGGCGTCGACGGCGGCCCGCACCGCGTCGTGGCGACGGACCAGCTCGCGGGCCTGCGCGGCCCAGTACCCGGGGCCCTCCTCGCCGGTGAGCGGGCGGGCCGTGGTGCCGGAGAACACCCGCGAGTCCGGCCTACGCGGCCTCAACTCCGCCGCGAGCGCGCGCAGTTCCGGCAGGGCGGGGTCCATCAGCGGGGAGTGGTGGGCGTGCGAGGTGCGCAGCCACGCGGTGTCCGCCCCGGCCGCCGCCGCGCGTCCGGCGATCTCGCGCACCGCGTCGGCCGCACCGGAGACGACCACGCCGCGCGGCCCGTTGACCGCGGCCACCGCGGCCCGCCCCTCGTGGCCGGCGAGCCAGCCGGCGACGGTGCGGACGTCCGCACCGACCGCCAGCATCCGTCCGCCCGGTGGCAGCGCGGCCAGCACGCGGGCGCGCCCCACGCTGAAGCGGGCGGCCTCCTCCGGGGCCAGCATGCCGCCGACGCAGGCCGCGACCAGCTCGCCGACGCCGTGGCCGGTCACCGCGGCCGGGCGCACCCCCCACGAGCGCAGCAGTTCGGCGATGCCGTAGCCGACGGCGAACAGGGCCGGTCCGGCGAAGCGGGTGTCGTCGATGTCGGCCGCGTCGCGGGCCGGGCCGCCGTCCCCGCGGGCGCTCCCGCCGGGGCCGGTCGGCACCCGGCCGAACAGCACCTCGCGCAGCGGCACGTCGAGCAGGCCGTCCACCACCGCGGCGCAGCGGTCGACCGCGTCGGTGAACACCGGTTCCTGCGCGTACAGTTCGCGGGCCATCGCGGGGTACTGGGTGCCCTCGCCGGAGAAGACCAGGGCGACCTCGGCGGTGCCGCGCGGGTGGCCGGCGGTGACGCCGGCCGGGGCACGGCCGGCCCGCCACTCGCGCAGTCCGTCGGCGAGCCGGGTGGCGCCGCGGCCGGTCACCGCGATCCGGTGGCGCAGCGCGGCGCGTCCGGCGGCGGCGGTGAACACCGCGGCGGGCAGGCCCGGTCCGTCCGGCCGTGTCAGGAAGTCCGCCCAGCGGCCCGCGAGGTCGTGCAGGCTGTCCGCCGACTTCGCCGACAGCACCAGCAGTTCGTCGGCGCGGGCCGGCGCGGCGGCGGGCGGCGGCGGGTCGGCCGGGTCGCGGCGGGGCGCCTCGCGCAGCAGGGCGTGCGCGTTGGTGCCGCTGTGGCCGAAGGAGTTGACCGCGGCCAGCCGCGGGGAGTCCCGGCGCGGCCAGCGCACCGGCGCGCCGGGAATCCGCACGGGGGTGCCGGCCAGGTCGATCCCCGGGTGCGGCCGGTCCAGGTGCAGGCTCGGGTAGATGGTCTCGCGGTCCAGCGACAGCGCGGCCCTGACCACCCCGAGCAAACCCGCGCCGGCCTCGATGTGCCCGAGGTTGCCCTGGCCCGAACTCACGTACAGCGGTTGGTCGGTGGGGCGGCCGGCGCCGTAGGTGCGCAGGATGGCGTCCATCTCGACGGGGTCGCCGACGGGGGTGCCGGCGCCGTGCGCCTCCACGTAGTCGACCTGGCGTGGCTGCACGCCGGCACTGGCCAGCGCGGCCCGGATCACCCGTTGCTGGCCGCTGCCGTCGGGCGTGGCGAGGCCGCGGGCGCCGCCGGAGTGGTTGAGCGCGGTGCCCACCACGCCGGCCAGGATCGGGTCGCCCTGCTCCTCGGCGAGCGACTGGCGCTTGAGCAGCACCGCCACGCAGCCGTCACTGCGGACGTACCCGTCGCTGCATACGTACCCGTCGGCGTCGGTGTCGGCGTCGGTGTCGGCGGTGCGGCAGTCGCCGGCGCGGGAGGACCGGCCGGACCCGGCGGGGGAGGGGTGCGCGTCCGGCACGAGGACGGCGTTGGCGCCGGCCACGATCGCGGTGTCGCACTCGCCGGTGAGCAGGGACTGCCGGGCCAGGTGCAGCGCGACCAGCGAGCCGGAGCAGGCGGTGTCCACGGTCAGGCAGGGCCCGCGCAGGCCGAGGAAGTGGGCGATCCGGCCCGCGGCCATGCCGGCGGTGTTTCCCGCCTCGTGGGCGCCGACGGCCGCCGGGCCGCCGCGGCTCCTGAGGAGGGCGTAGTCATGGGACGCCAGGGCGACGAAGACGCCGGTGGTGCCGCCCGACAGCTCCTCCGGGTCCTGCCCGGCGTTCTCCAGGGCGTGCCACACGGTCTGCAACAGCATCCGGTGCTGCGGGTCCATGCGTACGGCCTCCGCGTCGGAGACGTCGAAGAAGGCGGCGTCGAACCGGTCGATGTCGTCCACGACCCCGCCGTACCGGACGGACGTGCGGCCGGGGGCCCGCGGGTCCGGGTCGTGTCGCGCGTCCACCTCCCCTCGGCCGGACGGCAGCTCGCGCACGCAGGTGCGGCCCCCCTCGAAGACGGCGCGGGCCGCTTCCAGGGTCCGTACGCCGCCGGGCAGGGTGCAGCCGACCCCGACGACGGCAATGGGCTCTGCTTCCACGGGAATTCTCCTTACGGGACGGGAGGGCGGGTCGCGGTGCGGCCGGATTCCCGCGGACGCGCGCGCCCGGCGGCACGTCGTCCGGCATCCGGCGCCGCGATGTCCGCAGGGGCCGCCGGCGGTGCGGCTGCCGCTCCCCTTCCGTCGCGGCCGGGTCCGGTCGTCCGTCCGCCTTCCCGGGCGGTCGGCGCACGTCTCTTCCGGGGCGGGGAAAGGGATTTCGGCGCTTTCGGTGGCGGGTCGCGCGCCGCTCGGTGGTCGAATGCCTGCTCGGAGGAACCGGTCGGATTCCCGTTCGGAACCGATCGGATGCCTGCAAGTGAAGCAGCCGACTGCACGACACGCGGCTGCCGTTGCGAGGACATCACTCGAACGGGTACACCCGCCGGGGCAAGCCCGCCGATCGGGTGTTCCCTCGCTGTTCGGTCCGTGCGTGGGGCAATTGTGCGGCGCCGCACAATTGCCCCACGGGTGCATTGTTGCGGCGCGCGAATTACCGTGGAATTCCCCACCGGGCCGATTCCCGGCGGCGGTCGGCGATCACTTCACCCGGTGATCACCGAATCGCCACACGCTTTACCTCGTTGGAATGAAAGAGCCTTTCCCGGTGCTCCGCGGCTGGTCGGGCCGGAGAGAACAGCCCTACCGTTCAGGACGCGATACGGCCGTACGGCGGCGGTACGCGGCAGCGAGAGGGGCGTTCGACGTGAGGGGACAGCCGACGGTGCCGGTCCAGGCGCCGGCCGGGTCCGGGAAACCGCCCGATCCGCGCCCCCGTGGGGTGCTTGCCGAAGTGGCGGGCTACGCACAGGACTTCATGGCCGCGGACCGCCCGGTGCGGGCCCGCGACCCGCGCCGGCTGGCGGAGTTGCTCGGCGGACCGCTGCCGGTCGCCGGCCACCCCGAGCTGGCCACGGTGCAACGTCTCCTCATAGCAGGGGAGTTCGGCGTACCCGGTTCCGGCGCGGCCCGTGGTCCCGGCGGCGCGTCCGGCGCCGCGTCCGGCGGAGCGCCGCCGCTCGGCCTCGCCGCGGACTGGCTGACCGGCGTGTGGAACCAGTGCGACGCCCGCCACGACCTCGGCACGCTCTTCGCGGCCGCCGAGGAGGTCTGCGAACGCTGGCTGGTGGAACTGCTCGGGCTGCCGGCCGGTACCGCGATGGGTCTGACCTCCTGTCGCGTCACCGCCAACCTGGTGTGCCTGGCCGCCGCCCGCGAGCACCAGCTCCGGCGGGCCGGCTGGGCGGTCAACGAGCAGGGCCTGTCCGCCGCGCCGCCGCTGACCGTGCTGGTCGGCGAGGAGGCCCAGGTCTCGGTGCTGCGCTGCCTGCGCCTGCTCGGGCTCGGCGGCGCGATCCGCCGCGTGCAGACCGACGACGGCGGCCGCATGGCGGTGCCCCACCTGCGCGATCTGGCGCAGGCGGCGCCCGCCGGGCTGATCGTGTGCGGCCAGGTCGGGTCGGCCACCTGCGGCTCGGTCGACCCGCTGCGGGCGATCGCCGAGGTCACCCACGCGCACGGCGGCTGGCTGCACCTGGACGGTGCCTTCGGGCTGTGGGCCGCGGCCTCCTCCCGGCACCGCCCGCTGCTGGACGGCGCGGGCCAGGCCGACTCCTGGACCTGTGACAGCCACATGTGGCTCGACACCCCCTACGACAGCGGGCTCGCGTTCTGCGCCCGGCCCGAGCCCCTGCGCCGGGCGGTCGGCCTGCACGCCGAGTTCGCCCCCGGCGCGGGGCACACCTGCCGGGACCCGCTCGACCACCGGGTCGAGCTGTCCCAGCGGGCCCGGTCGCTGACGCTGTGGGCGCTGCTGCACCACCTGGGCCGGCAGGGCGTCGCCGACCTGGTCGACCGCAACTGCGCCGCCGCCCGCCGCCTGGCCGTCCGGCTCGCCGCCGAACCGGGTGTCGAGGTCCTGGTGCCGGTCCGGCTCAACCAACTGCTGCTGGGGATCGGCGACGAGGCGCACACCCGCGCGGTGGTCGAGCGGCTCGACTCCGAGGGCACCTGCTGGGTGACGCCCACCCGATGGCGCGGCCACGGCGCCGTACGGCTGTCGGTGCGGGGCCGGGGGGCGGTCGGGACCGCGGTCGAACCGGTGGCTGCCGCCTTCCTCGCCGCGCACCGCGCGGAACGGCGCGCCCGCCGTTGACCGCGCCCGCCGTTGACGGACCGCCCGCGCCGGTGTTCCCCGCCCCGGCCCCCGCCCCCACCGCCCGCGCGCCGCCGTACCCGGGCGGTCCTCCCGCCGCGCCGTCCTCCCGCCGAGCCGCACCCCCGACGGCGGGGACACCCGCCGCCACCAGGCGCACGGTACGGGCGGGCGGCGCGGGACGCCGTAGCCTCTCGGTATGAACGAGTCCGTACACGTGCGTCACGCCACCAGCGAGGACATCGAGGGCATCGTCACGTGCAGCGTGGCGCTGCTGACGGAGGACGCGGCCGTCCGCGACCCCAAGGTGGAGCCGCTGTGGGCGCTGCGGCACGGCAGGGAGTCCTTCGAGGCGACCCTCGCGGACCCCTCGTGCCTGCTGCTGGTGGCGGACGACGGGGCCGGCGCCGTCGTCGGCTACCTCATCGGCGTCCTCGCGGAACCGGTCGCGGTGCTCCCGATCCGCAGCGCGACCCTGCGGGCGCTCTACGTCGCGCCCGAGCGGCGCGGCACCGGCACGGGGACCCGGCTCACCGCCGACTTCCTCGCGTGGGCCAGGGACCACGGCGCCGTCCGCGCGGAGGTCAGCGCCTACGCCGGCAACGACGCCGGCCGCCGCTTCTACGAGCGGCAGGGCTTCACCACCCGAGCGCTCCGCCTCGACCTCGACCTGGAGTCCACCCCGGCCCCCTGACCCCACCGGTGGCCGGCCCCCGAAGCGACGGGACCGACCACTCCGGGCGGGTCAGTCCACCCCGGGATAGCGGACGTTGACGCACTCGCGGACCCGGTCCAGCGTGCTCATCACCGCCAGCGAACCGTCGAGCGGGACGAGCGGCGACTCGGTCTCGCCGGCGCGCAGCGCCCTCATGACCTCCGTCGCCTCGTGCCGCATGCTCCCGCGCTCGTGGTCCTCGCTCACGTCGGACAGCAGCACCGTCTGCGGCTCGACCCCCGGACGGTGCACCACGAACCGCTCCGCGTTGAAGAACCCGTCGGGGATCTCGATCCGCCCCCCGGTCCCGGCGATCGCCGCGGGCGCCCCGATGTCCGCGGTGAACCCGCAGCTCAACGTGGCGACGGCACCGCTGTTCCAGCCGAGCACGATCCCGGTCGCCGCGTCCACCCGCTCCGGCGTGAGCTGCGCCCACGCCTCCACGGTGTCGGGTGTGCCGAGCAACAGGTGCGCGAAGGACACCGGGTAGACCCCGAGGTCGAGCAGCGCCCCGCCGCCCAGCGCGGGATCGCGCATCCGGTGCTCGGGCGGGAAGTCGTTGAAGAAGCCGAAGTGCGCGCTGACGTGCCGTACCTCACCGATCACGCCGTCCTGCACCAGCGCCAGCAGGTGCAGGACCAGCGGGTTGCAGTACGTCCACATCGCCTCCATGAGGAACAGCCCGCGCTCGCGGGCCAGCCCCACCAGTTCGCGCGCCTCGCGGGAGTTGATGGTGAACGCCTTCTCGCACAGCACCGCCTTCCCCGCCTCCAGGCACAGCCCGGCCGCGGCGCGGTGCGCGGAGTGCGGCGTGGCGACGTACACCACGTCCACCTCCTCGTCGGCGGCGAGTTCGTCCCAACTGCCGTACGCGCGCGGGATGCCGTACCGCTCCGCGAACGCCGTCGCGGACGCGGCGCCGCGCGAGCCGACCGCGACCACCTCCGCGTCGTCGGGCAGCGACAGCAGCGCCTCGGTGAAGGTGGCGGCGATGCCGCCGGTCGCCAGGATGCCCCAGCGGACCCGGCGCCCCTGGACACCGGCCGTCCGCGCGCCGGTCGTGTGCTCGCTCATCGTGCCTACGCCCTCGTTCGTTGCGGACCTCACATCCCGGTCCCCGGATATTCGTACGTCGTGTTCCCCGCCGACTGAAAGGATAGGCAACGGTTCAACGACTTCCGATGGAGAGTGCCGCCGTGCAGGACGCCGGGCCGGACAGCCCCGCCCAGTTCACCGCAACCCCCGCCACCGCCCCCGCCCCGACTCCCGTCCCCCCGCCCCGCGGCGGCCGTGCCCCCGGCCCGCGCGCGAACCGTCCGGCGCAGGCCCGGACCGGCCTGGTCGTCACCCTCGTCCTCGGCGGCCTCACCGCGCTCCCGCCGCTGTCGATGGACATGTACCTGCCCGCTCTGCCGAAGGTCTCCCACGCGCTGCACGCGTCGTCCGCGACGGTGCAGCTCACCCTGACCGCCTGCCTGGCCGGCATGGCGCTCGGGCAGCTCGTGGTCGGCCCGCTGAGCGACCGCTGGGGCCGGCGCCGCCCCCTGCTGGTCGGCATGGCGGTCTACGTCCTGGCCACCGTGGTCTGCGCGTTCGCCCCCACCGTGCCGCTGCTGATCGGCTTCCGGCTGGTCCAGGGGCTGGCCGGTTCGGCGGGCATCGTGATCTCCCGCGCGGTGGTCCGCGACATGTACGACGGCCTGGCGATGGCCCGGTTCTTCGCCACCCTCCAGCTCATCTCCGGGGTGGCACCGATCATCGCCCCCGCGATCGGCGGCCAGATCCTGCGGCTGACGGACTGGCGCGGCATCTTCGTGGTCTGCGCGGTGGTCGGCACCCTGCTGACCCTGCTGTGCTGGCGGCGCCTGCTGGAGACGCTGCCCCCCGAGCAGCGCCACGGCGGCGCGCTGACCTCCACCTTCGGCTCGATGCGCGGGCTGCTCGCGGACCGCGTCTTCACCGGCTACGTCCTGGCCGGCAGCTTCGCCTTCGCGGCGCTGTTCACGTACGTGTCCGCGTCGTCGTTCGTCGTCCAGGACATCTACGGGGCCTCCCCGCAGACCTTCGGCCTGCTCTTCGGCCTGAACTCCGTCGGCATCGTCGGCGTCGGCCAGCTCAACGGCAAGGTGCTGGTCGGCCGGGTGGACATGGACCGGGTGCTCGGCTTCGGGCTCGCCATGATCACGCTCGCCGCCACCGCGCTGGTGCTGCTGACCACCGGCGTCCTCGGCCACGCCACCCTCGCCGAGGTCGCGGCCGCGCTGTTCGTGCTGATGGCGTCGATGGGGCTGGTGCTGCCCACCGCGAACACCCGGGCGCTGCTGCGCACCCGCCGGCACGCCGGCGCCGCCTCCGCGCTGATCGGCACGTCCTCGTTCCTGATCGGCGCGGTGCTGTCCCCGCTGTCGGGCGTGGCGGGCGACGGCACCGCCGTGCCGATGGCGGTCACGCAGCTCGGCTGCGTGCTGGTCGCCGTGGCCTGCTTCGTCGGGCTCTGCCTGCGCGGGCGGCGTACGGTGGAGGGACCGTAGACCCTCGGGAGGTTGCGATGTCCGACGATCCGGAGAAGACCTGGGCGTTCAAGACGGCCGACAGCGCGCTGCACACGGGGGCGGAGCACTCCGTGGACCCGGAGGACCTGGTGATGGCCTCCGGCCGGGACTGCACCCCGGAACTGATCGAGAAGGCCCGCAAGGCACTGGAGGAACATGGCCCCGCCGCTGTCGAGAGGTTCCTGCCCTGAGGCGCGCCTCGACACCGACGAGCTGCACCGGATCGTCCCCGGCCTGACCGCCTGGCTGGCGCCCGGCAACGACCCCGACCGCCCGCACCCCTGGTGCGCGGGCGCCGTCGTCGTGGCCGGGCGCGGCCCGGTCGTGGCCCTGCACGAGGCCGTCGGCTGGGCGGTCCGCTACGCCGGGTACGACGAGCACGCCGACCGCGGGGTGGAGCTGCCCCGCGAGCAGTGGGTGCCCGCCCGGCCCGACACCGTCTTCGACCTCGCCTCGGTCACCAAGCTGTTCACCGCCGTGGTCGCGGTCCGGCAGATCGAGCGCGGCGTGCTGCGCCCGGACGCGCCCGTCGCGTCGTACGCGCCCGAGCTGACGGCCGCCGCCGCGCACGGCGTCACGCTGCGGCACCTGCTCACCCACACCTCCGGTCTGCGGCCCGAACTCCCGCTGTACGACGAGCCGGACGCCGCCGCCCGTGCCGCCCGGCTCGCCGCGGAGGAGCCGCTCACGCCCCCCGGCGCGGTGCGCACCTACTCGGACCTGAACCTGCTGCTGCTCCAGACCGTGCTGGAGCGCACCGCCGGCAGCGGCATCGACCGGCTGGTCGCCGAGCACGTCACCGAGCCGCTGGGCATGGCGGACACCCGCTTCAACCCGCCGGCCTCCTGGCTGCCGCGGATCGCCGCGACGGAGGACCAGCGCCGGCCCTGGGGCAAGCTCGACCGGGGCATGGTGCACGGCGCGGTCCACGACGAGAACGCCCACGCCATGGGCGGGGTCGCCGGGCACGCCGGGCTGTTCTCCACCGGCTGGGACCTGGCGGTGTTCTGCCGGGCGGTCCTGGACGCCGCCGCGGGGGCCTCCGACGCGTTGCTCACGCCCGCGGGGGCAGGGCTGCTGCTCGGCGGCGCGAGAGCGGGGGCAGGCGCGGGTGCGAACGCCGGTGCGGGCGCGGGCGGTGTGCTGGACGGGGCGCCCCTCGGGTTCGAGCGCGACCAGCCCTGGTTCATGGGCGAGTTGGCCGGGCGCGGCGCCGTCGGGCACACCGGTTTCACCGGGACCGGCCTGGTACTGGACCCGGCGACCGACACGTTCCTGGTGCTGCTCACCAACTCCGTCCACCCGGTGCGGAACTGGCGCGAGGGCAGCGGGCCGCGAGCGGAGGCCGCGACCCGGCTGGCCCGCGCGGTGCGGTAGTCCGCTTCCCCCGGAACGGAGCCGGTCGGGAGCCCTGTCGGCAGCCCGGTCGAGGGGCGCCCGGTCGGGAAACCCGGTCGAGGGCCCCGGCCAGGCGGCCCGCTCCGGCAGGGGCCCTCGAAAAGGGGCTCAGCCGAGGAGGGCCGCCCGGGCGGTCCCGTCCCGGTGGCCGTCAGGCGTCCGGCTGCGGCCGCAGCGCGTCCATGACCAGGTCGATCAGGCGGTCGGCCTGCTCCTGGCCGTCCCCGGTGGCCGCGGTCAGGAAGATCCCGAGGAGCATCACGGTGAGGTCGTCCGCGGCCACGTCGCCGCGGATCGTGCCGTCCTCGGCGCCGCGGGCGAGGAGGGTGCCGACGGCCGCGCCGATCCGCCGGCGCGTGTCGGGCGTGGCGATCCGGCCGGAGTCCCAGCCGGCGCGCAGCACCTCGGCCATGCCGCGCTTGGTCGCGACGAAGGCGGCGTACCGCCGCATCCAGGCGCGCAGCGCGTCGGCGGGCGCCGACCTCTCCAGCAGGCGGGGCGCGCTGTCGGTGACGTCGTCGAGTTCCGCCGCGTAGACCGCCTCCACCAGCGCCTCGCGGGTCGGGAAGTTGCGGTAGAGCGTGCCGATGCCGACGCCCGCCTCGCGGGCGATGGCTTCGAGCGGGGCGGCCTCGCCGGAGGCGGTGAAGGCGGCACGGGCGGCCGCCACGAGCTTGTCGCGGTTGCGGAGCGCGTCCGCACGGGAGGCGCGCCTGCGCGGCGCGGGCGCGGGAGCGGGGTCCGGGACCGGGTCGGGGACAGGGGGCGGCGCGGGATCGGCGTCGGCGTCGGACAAAGCGGAGGGACCTCCGGTAAAGGTGTTACAGTGGTGATGCGGAGGCTCCTCCGCTTACTCCATCGTCTCACGAGGAGCATATTTCCCATGGCAGACAGCCCCGCCACCCCCGCCGCCCCGGCCGGCGGCACCGCCGACCTCGGCGGCCTCGCCGTCTCCCGCGTCGGCTTCGGCGCCATGCAGCTCGAACGCCTCCACGACGACCGCGACGCCGCTGTCGCCCTCCTGCGCCGCGCCGCCGAGCTGGGCGTCAACCACGTGGACACCGCCGAGTTCTACGGCGACGGCTTCGTCAACGGCGTGATCCGCGACGCCTACCGCGACCGGCTCGACGGGTCCGGCGACGACGGCGTCATCGTCGTCAGCAAGGTCGGCGCCACCCCCGACTCCGGCCGCATCCCGCTGCGCCTGGCCCAGCGCCCCGACGAGCTGCGCGCCAGCGTCGAGGACAACCTCCGGAGTCTCGGCGTCGACCGCGTCCCCGTGGTGAACCTGCGCCGCGCCGACTCCGGGCCCGGACTGCGCGCCGAGGGCGAGCAGATCGTGGACCTCGACGACCAGCTCGCGGTGATGACCGCGCTGCGCGACGAGGGCAAGATCGGCGCCATCGGCCTGAGCGCCGTCTCGCTCGACACGCTGCGCCGCGCGCTCCCGGCCGGCATCGTCTGCGTGCAGAACTCCTACAGCCTGGTCGCGCGCGAGGACGAGGAGGTGCTGAAGCTGTGCGTGGCCGAGGGCATCGCCTGGGTGCCCTTCTTCCCGCTGGGCGGGGCGTTCCCCGGGCTGCCCAAGGTGACCGACGAGCCGGACGTGCGCGCCGCGGCCGACGCGCTCGGTGCCACCCCGGCGCAGGTGGGCCTCGCCTGGCTGCTGCACCACACCCCGAACACCGTGCTGATCCCCGGCACCGCCGACCCGGACCACCTCGCCGCCAACGTCGCCGCGGGCGCGGTCCGACTCGACCCGGCGACCCTGGCGACCCTGGACGCGGTGCCTTCCCGCACGGGCGACATCACCTTCGACTGACCCTCCCCGTCCCGCCTTCCCCGCCCCGCCCTCGCCCACCCCGCCCGTCCCGCCTTCCCCGCGCCCGCCCGGTCCGGCCCGCTCGGCGAGACGGGGATTCCCCTGGGCATATAGACTCCATGTTGCTCTTGAACAAAGGAGTCCAACGTGAGTGTGACGACCATCGACCTCGACGACGACGCGCTGGCCAAGGCCCTCCGCGTCGCCGGAGGCGGGACCAAGAAGGACGTGGTCAACGCCGCCCTCCGGGAATACGCCGAACGTCACGAGCGGGCCGCGCTCGTGGCACGACACTTCCGGGCCGCCCAGCAGTGGGACTACGAGGGCTGGCTTCGGCGCCGCAGCGACGACAAGCGGGGCAGCGGCGCGTGATCCACTACCTCCTCGACTCCTCGGGGCTGTGGCGCCTCCTGCGCGAGGAGAAGCTCGGGGAAGCATGGCTGGAGACCACCACGCTCCAGGCCATCGGGTCGTGCGCCGCCCAGCGCGCCGAGTTCCGGCGCTCGGCGCGGAACGTCGCCGAGTTCGAGGCGATGGGGGAGATGTTCACCGACCTCTACCCCGACGTACCCGTTCCGAAGAGGGTGTGGGACTGGGTCGGCGCCGCGCAGTACGCCCTCGCCGAGAAGGGTGTGCTCGGCGCGGCCGGTCCCCTCGACCTGCTGATCTGCGCGACCGCCGCGCACCACGGGCTGATCGTCCTGCACGACGACACCGACTTCGTCACGGCGGCCCGTGTCCTGCCCGACGTGAGCGAGCGGAACGTGCGCGACGCCCCTGGTCTCTGAGAGCTGTCGTCGCCCGCCCGTCGGGGTGCGCGGGACGGCTCTCAGGACCCGACGGGCGCGTCCGGCACCGGGTCGGGGGAACGGGCGCGGGGCGGGGGACCGGTCCGGCAGGATACGGAGGGCGGGCGGAGGACCGCGGGCAGCGACGAGGGGGAGCCGTATGGCGGTGCGGGCGGGCGGGGCGGGCGAGGCGGTCGGCAGGCCGCTCGGGTACGGCGAGGCGCTGCGCCGGCTGCGGGACGCGCAGAAGACCGCGAAAGGTGTCTCGCTCTACTCGCGGTACGTGAACCGGCCGGTCGGCCGGGTGCTGGCCGCGGGGGCCTACCGCGCCGGGCTCAGCCCGAACCAGGTCACCCTGGTCAGCGCAGCGTGCAGCGCCGCCGGCATCGCCGCTCTCGCGCTGGCCGGCCCGTCGTGGCGGCTCGCCGCGGCCGTCTACGCCGCGCTCGCGGTCGGCTTCGCCTTCGACTCCGCCGACGGCCAACTCGCCCGGCTGCTCGGCCGGGGCGGCCCGGCGGGGGAGTGGCTGGACCACGTGGTGGACTGCGCGAAGATCACCGCGCTGCACGCCGCCGTGCTGATCGCCTTCCACCGCCACTTCCGGCTGCCCGGCGACGGGTGGCTGCTGGTGCCGCTCGGTTTCCAACTCACCGCCGTGCTCATCTTCTTCGGCGGGCTGCTCACCGACAAGCTGAAGCCGAGGGGCGGCCCGGGCGGCCCGGCGGCGGCGCCGTCACGGCTGCGCGCCGTCGCGCTGCTGCCGGTCGACTACGGCGTCATGTGCGCGGTCTTCCTGCTGCTCGGCAGCGAACGCGCCTTCCGCTACGGCTACACCGTGCTGTTCGCGGTGCACGTGCTGTTCCTGGCGGCCTTCCTGGCGAAGTGGTTCCGCGAACTCAACGCGCTGCCGCGTCAGGCGGGTTGAGCGGTGTCGGGCCCGCCCCGCCGGCCGCCGCGACGCCCCCGGCCGGACCGGTGAGCACGTCGAGCGCGCGGCGCAACTGCGTACTGGAGGTGTGCACGGTGTAGGGGAAGTAGACGATCTCCACGCCGACCGCCGCGAACTTCCGCTCCAACCGCCGCCCCTTGTCGGTGCCGCGCCAGTCGTCGCCCTTGAACAGCACGTCGAAGCGCACCTGGCGCCACGTCTCCAGCTTGTCGGGCACGGTCTCCACGAACGCCGCGTCCACGAACCGCACGCTGCGCACGATCTCCAGCCGCTCCACCAGCGGCACCACCGGGCTGCGGCCCTTGGCGAGTTCGGCCATCTCGTCGGAGACCACCCCCGCCACCAGGTAGTCGCACTGGCTGCGGGCGTGCCGCAGGATGTTCAGATGGCCGACGTGGAACAGGTCGTAGACCCCCGGCGCGTAACCGACCCGGTGCAGCATCATCAACCCCCAGTCGTACAACGCTCCCCAGCGCTGCCGAGTCTCAGACGATAGCCGCGCGTATCGCGGGCAACGGGGTTTTTGCGGAACTCCGACCGTCGACGCACCGCAAGCGCCGGTGTGGAGAGCGTGTGAACGACTAAGGTGTCCACTTGTCTGGATCCGGGGGTTCGTCCCGGCCCCGGGGGGAGGGAACGCTTCGTGGCTTCGTCGGGTCTGAGCCGCCGGCTGCTGCTGGTCTCCACCAACTACGCGCCCGAGCACGCCGGGATAGGGCCGTACGCCACGCAGATCGCCGAGCACTGGGCGGCCGGCGGTGCGGAGGTGCACGTGCTCACCGGCATGCCGCACTATCCCGCCTGGAGGCTGGACCCGGCCTACGCCGGGGTGCGGCGGGTCGAGGAGGACCGGGCGGGCGTCCGGCTGCACCGGCGCGGGCACGCGGTGCCCGCGCGCCAGACCGCCCTGCGCCGGGCCGGGTTCGAGCTGAGCGTGCTGCGCGGCGGGCGCGACGAGCCGGCCGGGATGGGCCGCCCCGACGCCGTGTTCGCCCAGATGCCGAGCCTGGCCGGCGGGTTGCTCGCCGCGCGGCTGGCCGAGCGCCACCAGGTGCCGTTCGTCCCGATCGTGCAGGACCTGATGGGCGCCGCGGCCGCGCAGAGCGGGATACGCGGCGGCGGGCCGGCCTCGCTCGCCGCCGGACTCGTCGAGAAGCACGCGCTGCGGCGGGCCGCCCTCGTCGGGGTGATCCACGAGTCCTTCGTGGCGAAGGTGGCCGCGATGGGCGTGCCGGCGGAGCGGATACGGGTGGTGCCGAACTGGTCGCACGTGCGCCGCCCTTCGCGCCCGCGCGAGGAGATGCGGGCCCGGCTGGGATGGCGGCCCGGCCAGACCGTGCTGCTGCACTCCGGGAACATGGGGATCAAGCAGGGGCTCGAGGTCCTCGTCGAGACCGCCCGCACGGCGCCCGAGACCCGGGTCGTGCTGATGGGCGACGGCAACCAGCGCGAGCACCTGCGCGGCCTCGCCGGCGGCCTGCCCAACCTCGACTTCCTCGCCCCGGCCGCCGACGAGGAGTTCGCCGACGTGCTGGCCGCCGCCGACTTCCTGCTGGTCACCCAGCGCGCCTCGGTCCAGGACATGAGCCTGCCGTCCAAGCTCACCTCGTACTTCGCGGCCGGCCGCCCGGTGATCGCGTCGGTCTTCGAGGGCAGCGGGACCGCGCAGGAGGTGCTGCGCTCCGGTGCCGGCGTGGTCGTCGCGCCCGAGTCGCCCCGGGACCTGCTCGCCGCGGTCCGGCAGCTCACCCTCGACGCCCCCCGCGCCGCGGTGCTGGCCGCCGCCGGACCCGTCCACGTGGACGCCCACCTCTCCCGCGAGGCGGGGCTCGCCCGGATCGACGCGCTCCTGTCCGAAGCCCTCGCCCGAGCCTCGGCGCCGGCCGCCGCACCGCCCGCGCCTGCCGCATCGCCCGTGCCCGCCGCATCGCCCGTGCCCGCCGCGCCTGCCGCGCCGACGCGACCGCCCAGGCCCTCCGTTCCGCCGGCGCCCGCGCAGCCGCCCCGGGCCGGGGCGGAACAGCCGGGCGGGGAACCGGAGAAGGGCGGCGCGGCGGGCCGGGAGCACACGGCCCAGGAGGACCCGGCCCCGGGGCCGGCCGAGGAGGAAGCCGCCGACCGCGGCGGCGAGCCGGAGGTGCCCGCCGGGGCGCCCGCAGGGGAAGGCGGGGCCGACGATGAGCGGTGAACTGCTGGACGACGGAGAGGAAGTGGACCTCGTCCGGGACCAGGTACGGCAGATCGTCCGCTACAAGCGCCTGATCGCGGCCGGCCTGCTCGTCGGCCTGGTCGGCGGCGCCTACCTCTCCCTGGGCGGCGCGGACACGTATGCCGCGAGCAGTACCGTGATGGTCAGGGCGGCGACCGCGGACCCGTTCGCCGCCGGCGCGACGCCCGACAAGGGCATCGACATCGGCACCGAGCGCCAGTCCGCGATGAGCACCAGCGTCGCCGAGACCGCCGCGAAGGCGGTCAAGCAGCCGGTCGCCAAGCTCCAGCACTGCCTCCAGGTCACCAACCCGCCCAACACGCTGGTGCTGCGCTTCACCTGCACCGCCTCGAACGGGCGGGACGCCGCCGCCTGGGTGAACGCGTTCACCAGGTCCTACCTGGACGGCCGTGAGTCGGCGACCAGGACGACCATCAAGAAGATGGTCAAGGGCTACCAGGACCAGCTCGACCCGCTCGTGAAGCAGCGCAACGAACTGCTCGACCAGATCGACCAGACCAGCGACAGCCAGGTGGTCGGCACCCTCGTGTCCGTGCAGACCAACCTGCTCAGCCGGATCACCGAACTCAACGGCGACATCAGCGGGTTGCGCGCGCTCGACACCACGCCGGGCACCGTCATCAAGCCGGGCACGGTGCCCGACGCGCCGACCGGCCCGGGACTGCCGCTGATGCTGGGCCTCGGCGCCGCGGTCGGGATCGCGCTCGGCCTGCTCGCCGCGTGGCTGCGGCTGGTCTTCGACCCGCGCCCGCGCTCGGCCGGCGAGGTCACCCGGGCGATGGACGCGCCGGTGCTCGGCACCCTGCCCGGCGGAGGCGGCCGCCGGGGCGGCGGCCCCCAACCCCTGCTCGCCGGGGACCACATGGCCGGCCGGCTCGCCGAGGAGTACCGGGCGATCGCCTTCCGGCTCAGCCACGACCAGCGGTTCGCCGAACGCCGCCGACTGCTCGTCGTCGAGCCGCGCGGCAGCAGCGCCACCGCGGCCGCCGTCGCGGTCAACCTCTCCGCGTCCTTCGCCGAGATGGGCAAGGAGGCGCTGCTCGTCGAGGCCGACCTGCGCACCCCGTCGCTGTCCGCGCGGCTGCGCCCGGCCGAGGGCCACCGCCCCGGCTGGGCCCGCAACCCGGGCCAGGGCGAGGGCGGTTGGCCCGCGGGGCTCCAACTCCCGGTGGACACCGGTGAGTACGGCTCCTTCGACCTGGTGCCCGGCCGCCGCGTCCCCAACGTCGCCCGCGCGCTCACCTCCGGCCAGGCCGGCCGGCTCTTCGCCGAGGCCGACGACCCCGGCACCGTCGTCGTGGTCCTCGCCCCGCCGGTGCTGTCCTACGCCGACGCGCTCGCGCTCGCCGACCGGGTGGACGGCGTGGTCGTGGTCTGCGACCCGGCCGAGGTGCGCCGCGAGGACCTGGTCCGGGTCCGGGAACTGGTCGCGGGGGCCGGCGGTTTCGTGCTCGGCACCGTGCTGCACCGCGCCCCGGCCGCGCCCGGCCGCTCACGGTTCCTGCCGCGCCGGTACGGCGGGGGCCACCGGGCCGCCCCCGCGTCCGCCGCCCGTCCCGACCACGCGGCCCGGGTCGCCCCCGCTGTTCCGGAGCGCCACCCGGTCCCTTGACCGGCCCCGTCCCGCGGTACGCCGCGGCACCCGGGGCCGAACCCCCGCAGCGGGCCGCCGTCCCGTACGGCGGCCCGTACGACACCGCGTACGACACCGCGTACGACGACCTGCACGGCGCCGGTCCGCACCACGAACTCCCCTACGTCGCAACCCCCGTGGACACCGACGCCGACCTGTACGCCGACCCGTACGACCACCACGCCGACCCGTTCGGCGATCCGCACACCGATCCGCACACCGACGTGTACGGCGATCCCGTCGGCCCGGATCGCCCGGATCGCCCGGACGGGTCGGACGGGTCGGGTGGGCGACGGCGCGGGGTCGCCGCGGTCGCCAGCTCCGTCGCGGACCAGGGCGTCGCCGCGTTCACCAACATCATCGTGCTGGTGGTCGCGGCGCGGCTCTCCACGGCCGCCGGCTTCGCCGTGTTCTCCATGGTCTACATGGTCTTCACGGTCCTGCTCGGCGTGAACGTCTCCTACGTCGGCCAGGCCCTGGTGCTGGAGCGCGGCTCCGGCCGGGTGCGGGCCGCCTGCCGCTCCGCCGTGGCGTTCACCGCGGCCGCGTCCGCCGTCCTCGGCTGGGGGATGGCCGCGGGGCTGCTGTTCGTGCCCGGTGCCACCGCGCGCGGGCTGGCCGTCCTCGGCCTGGTGCTGCCGGTGGTGCTCACCCAGGACGGCATGCGCTACTGCTTCTCCGCGCTGCGGCTGCCCCACCTCGCGCTGCTCGCCGACGCCGTGCGGCTGCTGGTGGCGGTTCCCGCGCTGGCCGCGCAGCCGCACGCGGCGGGCGCGGTACGCCTGGTGGCCGTCTGGGGCGTGTCCGGGGTGCCCGCGCTGCTGGTCGGCGCGGCGCTGCTGCGGCGCCGGCTGCGGCCCGCGCCGGGCGAACCGCGCCCGCCGGTGGACATCCGGCCGTACCTGCGGAGCGGCCACCTCGGGCAGCGGTTCGTGGTCGAGTTCGGCGTCGGCAACGCCACCAGCCAGCTCGCGGTGGTCGGCCTCGGCCTGTTCGCGGCGCCGCTCGCCGTGGGGGCGCTGCGCGGCGCGACGACCCTGTTCGGGCCGATGAACGTGCTGTTCAACTCGGCGACCGCGTTCGGCCCGCCGCTGCTCAACCGGGTGCGCGGCACCGACGGCAAGGTGCGGGCCACCGCCGTGCTCGCCGTCGTACTGGCCGCCGTCGCGGCGGCGTGGACGACGGTGCTCACCCTGCTGCCCGCGCACGCCGGGCGGGCGCTGCTCGGGGACACCTGGTCGGCGTCCGCCGCGCTGCTGCCCGCGTCCGGCAGCCAGTACGCGTGCATCGCCCTGGGCACCAGCGCGCTGTTGACCCTGCGCGTGCTGCGGCCGCGCGCGACCCTGCCGATCCAGGTGGTCTTCTCCCTCGCGTCGGTGGTGTTCATGCTGGCCGGCTACCGCCTCGACGGCGTCCTCGGTGCCGCCTGGGGGCTCGCCCTCGGCTCCGCGCTCAAGGCGGTGGCCCTGTGGTCGCGCATCGCCGTGGAGCGCCGCGCCGCGGCCGCCGCCGTGCCCGTGGAGCCGCGGCGCCCGCCGGGCGGGCCCGCGGCCTCGGAGGAGCTTCCCACCGGCTCGGCCTGACGCCACCCGCGCGCCGGGCGTCGGTGTCCGGCGCGCCCGCGGGTGGCGCGCCCGCCGACAGTTGCCCGCCGACGGGCGCGCGGCGACGGGCGCGCGGGGCTCCGGCTCCTACGCCCGGCGGCCGCCGTCAGCCGAGGTCGGACAGGTCCAGGACGAAGCGGTAGCGCACGTCCCCCCGCTCCAGGCGGTTCAGGGCCTCCTCCACGCGGGCGGAGGGCAGCAGTTCGATGTCGGCGGTGATGCCGTGCTCGGCGCAGTAGGCCAGCAGTTCGGCGGTGTGCAGCCGCCCGCCGGTGCCCGAGGAGCTGAGGTGCTTGCGGCCGAAGGTGAGCTCCATGATCTTCACCGGCGTCTCGACGGGCAGGCCGAGCACGCTCAGCGTGCCGTTCAGGGCGACCGTGCGCAGCAGCGGGGACAGGTCGTGCGGGGCGGAGACGGTGTCGAGGACGAGGTCGAACCGGTCGCGGGCCGCGGCCAGTTGCGACGCGTCGGTCGTCACCAGCAGGTCCGCGGCGCCGAGTCCGCGGGCGTCGTCGGCCTTGCCCGGCGTCCGGCTGAGCACGGTCACCTCCGCCCCGAGCGAGGCGGCGAGCTTGACCGCGAGGTGCCCGAGCCCGCCCAGGCCGACGACGGCGACCCGGCTGCCGGAGCCGACGGCCAGCGCGCGCAGCGGCTCCCACACGGTGATCCCCGCGCACATCAGCGGGGCCGCGCCGGCCGGGTCGAGCCCGTCGGGCAGGTGGTAGGCGAACCGGTCCCGCAGCACGTACTCGCGGCTGTAGCCGCCCAGGGTCGGGGTGCCGTCCACCCGGTCGGTCCCGCCGTAGGTGCTCACCGCCCCCTCGTGGCAGAAGTTCTCCTGCCCGGCCCGGCACATCGGGCAGTCGCCGCAGGAGTCGACGATCGTGCCGACCGCGACCGCGTCACCGGGGGCGAAGCCGGTCACCGCGGTGCCCACGGCGGTCACCGTGCCGGTGAACTCGTGGCCGGGGACGAGCCCGGCGGTGGGCTTGCCCGTCAGGCCGTGCACGGAGTGCAGGTCGCTGTGGCACACCCCGCAGTAGTCGACGCGTACGGCGAGGTCGTCGGCGCGCAGGTCCCTGCGTTCGATCGTCGCCCGCGTCAGCGCGGTGGAGCGGTCGTCGCTCTGCCATCCGGTGGTGGTGCGCATGGATACCTCCGGGACGGTGTCCCAAGTCGTGGCACTCAGTTCCATCCGTGGAACTGAGTCTCAGATTCGGAGTGTAGTACCGTGAGTGCATGGTCGGAACGCCGGAGCAGGAGGAGCGGCCCACCGGCGCGCGCGAGCTCGCCCGGCAGGCCATGAGGGCGCAGGTCGCCGAGATGGCGCTCGACCTCTTCCTGGAGAAGGGCTACGACCGGACCACCGTCGACGACATCTGCGCGGTCGCCGGCATCTCGCGCAGCACCTTCTTCCGGTACTTCCCGGCCAAGGAGGACGTCTTCGCGAGCAGGAACGCGGGGGCCGGCGGGGAACTCCTGGACGCGCTGCGGCGGCGACCGGAGGACGAGGCCCCGTGGACCGCGCTGGGCCACGCCATGGAACCGCTGGTGGCGTCCTACTCCGCCGGGTCCGAGCGGGCGCTGCGGCTGGCGGTGCTCGCCCGCGCCACGCCCGCCCTCGCCGCCCGCCACCAGGAGAAGATGGGGCGGCTGCTGGACCTGCTCGTGCCCGAGATCGCCCGGCGGCTCGGCGCGGACCCCCTCGACGCGACCGATCCCCGCCCCCGCGCCCTGACCTCCGCCGCCATCGGCTGCATCGAGGCCGCCGTCGCGGCCTGGATCGCCGGCGGCGGGACCCGGCGGCTGGGGCCCCTCCTGCGGCGGGCGATGGCCTCGGTCGCGGGCGAGGCCCCCTGACCGTCCGGCCCCCGGCTCAGCGCAGCGCTCTGCGGGGGTTCCGGCTGACCGTCCCCACCAGCGCCAGGCAGACCAGGGCGATGCCGATGCGGCCCGCCGCCTGGAGCAGGGGGCCGCGCAGGAGGATGAAGGAGTAGCCCGCGGCCATCGGGACCACCACGGCCGCCAGGGTGCCCGGGCGGCCCTCGTCCAGGGTGCGGCGCGCATAGCGCAGGTCGGCGCGGCAGCAGGCCCAACCGAGCAGCAGGAAACCACCGGTCATGCCCAACGGACCGAAGTCCAGCCAGAGTTCGGCCCACAGCGGGGAGGACAGGTTGGTGTTGGTCATGCCCATCCAGCGGCCGACCAGTACCCCGGAGTCCAACGGCTTGCCGTGCCACACGGAGCGCGGCACGAAGAAGAGGACGTCGGCGGCGAGTTGCCGTCCGTGCGCGTGGCCGGTGCCGGACTCCACGTACGTCAGGGTGTTGGCGAACATGCCGACCTGGTCGTAGTCCTTGATGGTCAGCGGGTCCAGCACCGACGTGGACTGCACCGGGTGGTAGCCGCCCGCGTCGTAGCGGAACCGGTCCAGGAACGGGAAGAGCAGCAGCGCGGCCACGACCCCGCCGACCAGCGCCGCGCGGTAGACCGCGGGGCTGCGCGGGAAGGCCGTGAACAGGATCGAGAAGACCACCGTCAGGAACCAGTAACGCGGGTTCGAGATCGGGTTGTTGACGATGACGTTGATGACGACGAGACCGGCCAGGGCGACCAGCGCGGGCAGGTTGCGGCGGGCCCGGCGGGAGGTGGACGTCCAGCGGATCAGGATCAGCAGCGCCAGCAGCGCCGGTACCGTGCCGAAGCCGCGGATGAAGGCCGATCCGACGTGGCTGTCACCGCTCGCGCCGGCCAGCCCGCTGGCCTGGACGGTCTCGCTGATGTCCTGCCGGCTGGTGAAGAACACCGCGGGACCGCCGAGCTTCACGATGCACAGCGCGCTGCCGGCATAGGCGAGCAGCACCAGCAGCCACAGCCGGCGCCGGGCCACCTGAGCCTGCGGGCGGGGCCGCGGGGAGCGGTGCGGCGGCTGGAGCCGCGCGGCGAGCGCGCCCACGTCGTACGCGACGCAGCCGGCCAGGGTGAGCGAGATCGCCAGCACCGTGTCCGAGCGGGCGCCGACCACCGGGGTGGGCACCTGCCCGATCACCTCCTGGGCGAGCGGCGCCACCCCCATCGCCACGTAGACGAAGAGCCAGAACGCGCCCTGCACCAGGCGCCGCCGCCGGGCCAGCGCCATCGCGCACAGCCGCGCCCCGGCGTAGCAGGTCAGGGCCAGTTGCCACCAGAAACCCGCGTCCCGCAGGCCGGGACCCGGCTGGGTCAGGACGTAGCCCGGCAGCAGCAGGACGAGCGCGACCACCAGGGGCACCGCCAAGGCTCGGGACAGCACCGCCCGCGGCACCCCCGGGGTGCCGAGGTCCTCCCGCCCGGTGCGCGCCCGCGCCGGCCCGCCCCCGGGACCCGGCCCGGTGGACCGTTCCCCTCCTGACACGTCGACCGCCATGACCCCCCTCCCTGCGGCGAGTCTAGGCGGCGGGGACGCTGCGAGGGGGCGGGTCGGCGTACTCCCGGGTCGCCGTCGGCCGGGGCCGGGTCAGGAGCCGTCGAACGCCGCCCGGAGCGCGGCGATGTCCAGCTTGCCCATCGCCATCATCGCCGCCATCGCCCGGTCGGCCTTCTCCCGGTCCGGGTCGGTGAGCAGGGTCGGCAGCATGCCCGGCACGACCTGCCAGGACACGCCGAACCGGTCCTTGAGCCAGCCGCACGGCCCCGCCTCGCCGCCGTCCGCCGTCAGGTGCGTCCAGTAGTAGTCGACCTCGTCCTGGTCGGCGCAGTCGATCTGGAACGAGATCGCCTCGCTGAAGGTGAACTCCGGGCCGCCGTTGAGCCCCAGGAACTGCTGTCCGTTGAGGGTGAACTCCACGGTGAGCACGGAGCCCGCCTCGCCGGGACTGGCGTCCGTGTGGCGCAGCACCGCGCCGCGCGAGGAGTCCTCGAACACCGACAGGTAGAAGTCCGCGGCCTCCTCCGCCTTGCCGTCGAACCACAGGCACGTGGTGAGCCGTCCGCTGGTCATCGTGTCCTCCGTTGCCGTACGCGGGTGGTCACGGCGGGTGCCGCCGCGCCCTTGCCCCCTTGAGACGACCCACCCCCGCAAAACTCATCGGTCCCCAGCCCACCAGCTCACCAGGTCCCCAGGTCCCCCACGTGCCTCGGTCCCCACGTCTCTCGGTCCCCACGTTTCTCGGTCCACGCGCCCGCCCGCGCCCGCGCGGGGTGGGGGTGGGTGTGTGAAGCGGTGTGACGGGGGCGCGACGGGCGTGCGAAATGCGGCGCCGTGTTTTTCCGGGGTGTTGACGAAAAAATCGGCGACTCCACATCCTGGCGGCACGCGCCGGGCGCCTGGGCCCCCGTGCCCGTCCGCCCCCAAACCCCCCACCGCTCAAAGGGAGTTCACCGCATGAGCAGATCGCGTACCGCTGCCGCCGCGCCGGCCGTCCGCGGGTCGGCCGGCCGCCCGTCCGGAAGGGGGACCGCGTCGCTGCCGCACCGGCTGCGGCGCGCCCTCCTCGCCTGCTGCGCCGGCCTCGCGCTGGTCCTCGGCGCGCTGGCCGCCTACCCCGTCCCCGCGCAGGCCGCCGGCACCCGGCCCTGCGACCTCTACGCCGCCGCAGGCACCCCCTGCGTCGCCGCCCACAGCACGGTGCGCGCCCTCTACTCCGCCTACGGCGGCAGCCTGTACCAGGTCACCCGCGCCTCCGACGGCGCCACCCGGGACATCGGCCTGCTGTCCACCGGGGGCTACGCCGACGCCGCCGCGCAGGACGCGTTCTGCGCGGCCACCTCCTGCGCCATCACGAAGATCTACGACCAGTCGCCGCGGCACAACGACCTGGTGGTGGAGGGCGCCGGCACCGCGGGCGCGGCCGACCACGCCGCGCCGGCGGGCGCCCTGCCGGTGACCGTCGCCGGCCATCGCGCCTACGGGGTCCTCGTCACGCCCGGCACCGGCTACCGGCACACCGACGCGGCCGGCGTCGCCGTCGGCGGCCAGGCCGAGTCGATGTACATGGTGGCCAGCGGCACGCACGTCAACGGCGGCTGCTGCTTCGACTACGGCAACGCCGAGCACACCGTCACCGACACCGGCAACGGCCACATGGACGCGGTCTACCTCGGCACCCGCTGCCACCTCGGCCCCTGCACCGGGAGCGGCCCGTGGGTCGCGGCCGACCTGGAGAACGGCCTCTACCAGGGCAGCGGCAACAACCCCGCGAACCTCGGCAACAGCAGTCCCTTCGTCACCGCGCTGCTGAAGAACGACGGGCAGACCACCTTCGCCCTCAAGGGCGGCAACTCCCAGTCGGGCGCCCTCTCCACCTGGTGGCACGGCGCCCTTCCCAGCGGCGGGTACACCCCCATGCAGCAGGAGGGCTCCATCGTCCTGGGCACCGGCGGCGACAACAGCAACGCCTCCGCCGGGTCCTTCTTCGAGGGCGTGATGACCTCCGGGTTCGCCACCGACGCGGCCGACAACGCGGTCCAGGCCGACATCGTGGCGGCCGGCTACGCCGGGAACAGCAACGGCGACCAGGGCGGCACCATCACCGGCCCCGGCGGCACCTGCGTCGACGTGGCCGGCGACGACGTCGGCGTCGACCACGCCGCCGTCCAGTTGTGGGCCTGCCAGTCGTACGCGGTCGACCAGCACTGGACCCACAACGCCGACAGCTCCCTGGAGACGCTGGGCCGCTGCCTGGACATCGCCGGGAACGGCACCGCCGCCGGCACCAAGGTCCAGCTATGGGACTGCGACGGCGCCGGGGGCCAGGTCTGGAAGCAGCAGGCCGACGGCTCCCTGCTCAACCCGCAGTCCGGCCGCTGCCTGGACTCCCCGAGCGGTGCCACCGCCAACGGCACGAGGTTGCAGATCTGGGACTGCAACGGCGCGCAGGCCCAGCAGTTCCACCTGAACTGAGGGCGCCGGGCGGCGGGTGGGCGCGGCGGCGGATCCCCACGGGCCCGTACCGTCCGCGCCCACGGCCTCGCGCCCACGGCCCCGCGCCCACGGCCCGCGCGAACCGGCCGCGCCCACGGCTTACGGGACCCCGCCCCACCCGGCCGCGCCACCGCCCCGCCTCGTCCCGCCGCTCCGCCCCCCGTCCCCCCGCTCCGCGCCGTGATGCCGCGATCCCCCGCCCGGCGACGGCCCGCGCCGCTAGGGTGGAGCGGCGGTGCCGGGGGGCGCCGCGGGGACACGGCGGCGGGCGACTCCCGCGCCGAGGGGAAGCGGCACAGGGGGAGGCGTCCCGTACGTGAGAGTCCTGCATGTGGTCACCCTGCACACGCCCACCAACGACTTCGGCGGCCCCACCCGGGTCGCGCTGAACCTGTCGCGTGGGCTGCGGGCCAGGGGGGTGGACGCCCGGATCGCCACCCTCGGCGACGGCTTCACCGGCCCGTTGCCGACCGAGCTCGAAGGGGTGCCGTCCTTCGTCCACCAGGCCCGGCACGTGCTGCCCGCGTTCGAGGTCAGCGGGATCACCTCACCGGGGCTGCTGGCGAAGGCCCGCCGGATGGTCAGGGGCGCGGACGTGGTGCACGTCCACCTGATGCGCGACCTGATCACGCTGCCGTTCGCGCTGATCGCCCTGGAGGCCGGGGTGCCGCTGGTCGTGCAGACGCACGGCATGATCGACCCGACCGAGAAGGTCTTCGCCAAGGCCGTCGACCTGCTCGGCATGAAGCGGGTGCTGCGCCGGGCCGACGCGATCCTGCACCTCACCGCGATGGAACGCGACGGCGTCCAGGCCGTCGTCCCCGGTACCCCGCTGACGACCTTCCACCGCCTGGTCAACGGCGTGGCCCGGCAGGACCGCCGCCCCCCGCGCCCCGCCGACCGCCCGCCGACGATCCTCTACCTCGCGCGCGTGCAGAAGCGGAAGCGCCCCGAGGACTTCGTCGCCGCGATGCCCGCGGTGCTCGCCCTCCACCCCGACGCGCGCTTCGTCCTGGCCGGGCCCGACACCGGCGCGCTCACCGGGCCGCTGCGCGCGCTCGCCGCCGAACTCGGGGTGGAGCACGCCCTGGAGACCCCCGGCCCGCTCGGTCATGACGCCGTGCTGGCGCGGCTGCGCGAGGCCGACGTCTACGTCCTGCCGTCCGTGGTCGAGCCGTTCGCCGTCTCACTGCTCGAAGCGATGTCCGTCGGCGTCCCCGTCGTCGCCGCCGCGACCGGGGGGCTCTCCCCGGACATCGAGGCGGCCGGCGCCGGCGTCGTCACCCCCAGCCGCCCCGACGCCGACAACGGCCCGCTCGTGGCCGCGGCCGTCCTCGAACTCCTCGACCCCGATGCCAACGCCCGTGCCTCCGAGGCGGCGTGGCAGCTCGTCCGCGACCGCTTCTCGATCGAGGCGGTCGTCGCCGACCTGCTGACCGTCTACTCCGCCGTCCGCGCCCGCGCGTAGCGCTTCTCCCCCGGGACACGCTCCGGCGGGGGCTCCCGGGCCGTTTGACCCCGGGCCCGGGCGGTCATGAACGGGTCATGAACGAGCAGAACGCACCGAACTGGGACGCCACCCAGTTACTCGTCGCCGAGTACACGCAACTCCGTGAGGAGATCATCAAGCTGGTGGAGCTCCAGTTCCAGCTGGTGTCCCTCACGGTGATCGCCTTCGGCACCGTGCTCTCCGTCGGCTTCCAGAGCCACGAGGCGCCCATCATCCTCGTCCAACCCCTGGTGTCCCTCATCCTCGGGGTCTCCTGGCTCCACCACACCTTCCGCATCCACCGGATAGCGGCCTACATCCGGACCGGGATCGAGCAGCGGGTCGGGCCGTCGCTGATGGGCTGGGAGCACTACGTGCAGAGGACCCCCCTGCCCACGGGGCGCCCGTCGCACTGGGCCCTGCGGGCGGCCTTCCCGGCCAGCTCGGTCCTGGCCCTCGTCGCGGCCGGCACCATCGCGTCGGCCCACCCGAGGACGATCGTGCTGTTCGTCCTGTCCGGGATCGCCACGGTGGTCACGGTCGCCGTCTTCCTCGCCTGGCAGGAACCGGTGCCGGAGGCACGCCGCCGGAGCGCCGTGGGATCGCCCTGAGCGGAGGTACGGTCCTTCGGACCCACGAAGCCGCCGAACCCCGCCGAAGGCGCGGGGCGGCGGCCGATCGGCGATCGGCGGCCGGGGGCCGGGGGCCGGGGGCCCGGGCACCCGGCGGCCGGTCGGGTTCCTGGTCGGCGGAGCAGGAGTCGTGGGCGATGAGTTCCGGGGCCGGCGCGAGTCTCCACCGGTGACCGCGGACCGCGCCGGCGCCCGCCGCCGGGCGCGGTCCGGCACCGACGCCCACGGAGGAAGAGCATGACGAACCCGCCGAACGGCACCGCCCGCCCGCCGGTCGTGGACATGGCCGCATGGCAGGCCGCCCGCGACGAGCTGCTGCTACGGGAGAAGGCGCACACCCGGGAGGGGGACGCGATCGCCGCGGCGCGCCGCCGACTGCCGATGGTGGAGTTCGACGGCACCGTGGAGGTGGTCGGCCCGGACGGGCCGGTCCCGTTCCTCGACCTGTTCCAGGGCCGCGACGAGCTGGTGGTCTACAACCACATGTGGTGGGACGGCGCCCCGCACCAGGGCCAGTGCGAGGGCTGCACCGTCACCGCCTGGCACATGAGGGACGCGGTGTACCTCAACAGCCGCGGGGTGTCGTTCGCGATCCTGACCCCGGGCCGCTGGGAGGAGGTCGCCCCCTTCGTCGACTTCATGGGCTACACCCAGCCCTGGTACTCCGTGCGCGGTCTGGACGAGCCGGTCGGCGGCGAGATGGGCCACCTCACCAGTTACCTGCGCGACGGCGACCGGACGTTCCTCACCTACTCCACCACCGGACGCGGCACCGAGGCCGCCAGCGGCTCCTTCGCCCTGCTCGACATGACCCCTTACGGCCGCGCGGAGGCGTGGCAGGACGTCCCCGAGGGGTGGCCCGAGGGCAACGGACCCTGCTGGTACTGGCGTTCGGACGTGGACGGGACCGCCACGTGGGGCCCGACCGGCCGCCCCGTACCGCAGTGGACCCGCCCCGGCGCGACCCCCGAGCAGACGCTCGGCCGCGAAGGCGCCGACCACTGACGCGCCCTCACCGGTGCTCCAGCTCGCGGACCGGCCCGTGGGTGCGGGCGTGCTCGCGGGCGGAGCACCCGGCGGCGCCGGCCCGGGCGCGGTAGGCGTCGGCCGTGGACTCGATCAGTGTCAAGGAGTCCTCCGGGGTGAGCGCGGCGGCGGTGAGCAGGTCGTGGGTGAGGTGGGCGAGGTTCACCGCCCCGGGGTCGGTGAAGTGGTTGCCCGTGTGGTGCGCGGTGAAGTGCAGCACCGGGCTCTCGTCGGCGTACGTCATCAGGCGCAACGCGCCGTCGGTGCCGGTCGGATGGGGCGTCGCGGTCAGCGGCAGCACCCGCACGGTGATGCGACGGCGGCGGATCAGCGCGGCCACGCTGTGCAGTTGCTCGGCCATGACGGCGGGACCGCCGAGGCCGCGGTGCAGGACGGCTTCGCCGAGTACGGCCAGGTACCGCGGTCCTTTCGGGTCGCGCAGCACCGGAGTGCGGGACAGCCGCGCCTCCCAGCGGTACCGGGTGGGCCGGTCCGCGAGCAGCGGCGCGTACGTCTCCGCGACGGCCGCCGCGTACGCGTCGGTCTGGAGCAGTCCCGGCACGAGCGTGGCGTCCCACTCCTTCACGGTCGCCGCGAGCCGTTCCCAATCGGCCAGCGGCGAGAGCTTGTTGGGATCCGGCGCGGAGCGTCCCGCAGTGAGGTTCCGGACGAAGAAGCCGCCGGTGTCCAGCAGCCGGTCCAGCACGTCTGCCAGCTCCGGGTCGAACCTGCGCTCGCCCTGCTCGATGCGGGCCAGGTACGACAGCTCGATGTGCAGCAGGTCCGCCAGTTCGCCGAGCGTCAGCCCGGCGCGCTCCCGGTAGTACCTCAACTCGGCCCCGTACAACGACCGCGCGGACAGCGCGGGGTCCAACTTCTTCGAGGTGAAGCGTCCGGGATTGCTCATGAGCGGTGCTCCTTCGGTACGGATTCTTTTCGGACCCGCCGTTGCCGGTGCCGCCGGGCAACGGAATTCGTGGACTCGGCGTGGTTGGGTCTTGACTATCCGTACAACAGCGTGGAGTTCGCGGCCGACGATTGCCAGGCGGCGGACTTTAAGCTTCGAACTGTAAAGGGTGGGAGGACTCATGGCGGCCAGGGTCGATCCGGCGATGAGCGTGGCGGCGGTGTTCGCCAGGCGGGTGCGGCGTTTACGTGAGCTGCGGGGCTGGACCCAGGTGGAGCTGGCGCAACGCGTGCGGGTGCACCCCAGCCGCGTCAACCAGGTCGAACGCATGACCGGCCACAAGCCGATGCGTGATCTCGCGGCCGATATGGACCGGGAGTTGGGCGCGGACGGTCTTCTGACGGAGCTGTGGCCGCACGTGTACCGCGAAACCTTCCCGGACTGGTCGCGAAAATTCATCGAACTTTCGGAGCGGGCGGTACGAATCTCCGAATTCGTGACGCATGTGGTCCCCGGCCTGCTGCAAACCGAGGACTACGCCCGGGCGGTATTGCGCATGGGGCCGAACCTCAAGAGTGAGGAGCAACTCGCCGAGCGGATCATCGCGCGGCTGGCCCGGCAGGACCGGCTCGCCTCGGACGACGCGCCTCGGCTCGACGTCATCCTCGACCAGGCGGTGCTCATGCGGCCGATCGGTGGAGCCACCGTCATGCGCGGGCAGGTGCGGCGGCTGCTGGCCACGGAGCACGAGCCGCGTACCACCGTCCAAGTGCTCGCGTTCGAGGCGGGGGAACACCCGGGCGTCGACGGGGCGTTCACCGTACTGACCATGCCGGACGGATCGAACGTGGCCTACCGGGAGGGGCTGGACTTCGGGCAGCTCATCGAGGAGCCCGACGAGGTGCAAGCCCACTTGCTAGCCTACGAGCGGCTGGGAGCACTGGCTCTGCCGCCGTATCTGTCCCAGGACACGCTCAGGTCCATCTTGGAGGACGACTACCGTGACGCACGTCTCCCGACCCGATCTCAGCGTCGCCGTCTGGCGCAAGTCAAGCCGCAGCAACTCCTCGGGCGGCAACTGCGTCGAGGTGGCGTCCAACCTCCCCGGCGTCGTGCCGGTGCGTGACTCCAAGGACCCGGGCGGGCCCGCGCTCGCCTTCACCCCCGCGGAGTGGTCCTCCTTCGTCACGGCCCTGCGCGCGGACGAGTTCCCCACCGTCTGACCCCGCGGCGGGGGTGTCCCCGCGCCCCCGTGGCGCCCCCGCTCCCGTGCGCCGGTGACCCGGCCTGACCCCCACCCGGGCGGCTCGGCGCATCCGGGGCGCCCCTCTCGCGTGCGTCCGCTCCGGCGGCGGCATTGCCCTCCTCCCGCCCGCGTCGGCCGCCCTACGGTTCGGCGCGGTTCACCCATGCGCTGCTCCGGCCTCGCCCGATGCGAGTCGCGGGGCGGCTCCCGCATGGCTCCGGGCGGATGTGCAGGCTAGCTGTGCAGGGAAACTGGACAGCCTGGGCTGAACAAATTACCGTGGGGTGCATGAGCGAAGAAGGTGGACCGTCCCCCTCGGCCGTGCGTGCCTCGCAGGAGGTCCGCGCCGTCATCCGGCGGCTGCGGCGCCGTATCCGCGACGTCTCGGGGGCCGACGCGTTCGGCTTCGCCCAGATGCCCGTGCTCGCCCGCCTCACAGACGACGACGGGCTCACCGTGAGCGACCTCGCCGCGGCCGAGGGGATGCGGCACCAGTCGATGGCGGCCACGGTCTCCGGAATGGCCGAACTGGGCCTGGTCGAGCGCCGCCGCGACCCCGGCGACGGCCGCCGCCTGCTGATCGCGCTGACCCCCGAGGGGCGCCGGCAGGCCGAGGCGGGCCGGCAGGCGCGCGGCGAGTGGCTCGCCGCGCAACTCCAGCAGAAGTGCACCGAGGAGGAACGCCGGACCGTGATCGCCGCGATGGCCGTACTGGAGCGACTCATCCGTGAATGAGCAGGAGAAGGAGCAGGAGCAGGAGCAGGCCGTCGCCGCGGGCGGCGCCGACGGGACCGCGCGCTTCGACCGCCGCCTGATACCCCCGATGGTGCTGGGCTCCGTGCTGAACCCGGTCAACTCGACGATCATCGCGGTCGCGCTGGTGCCGATCGGCAAGGCGTTCGGGGCACCGCCGTCGCAGACCGCGTGGCTGGTCTCGGCGCTCTACCTGGCCACGGCGCTCGGGCAGCCGATCGTCGGACGGCTCATCGACATCTTCGGCCCGCGCCGCCTGTTCCTGCTGAGCACCAGCCTGGTGGGCGTCGCCGGCGTGATCGGCACGCTGGCGCCCGACCTCGGGGTGCTGATCGCCGCGCGGGTGGTCCTCGGCTTCGGAACGTGCGCCGGCTACCCCGCCGCCATGGCGCTGCTGCGCAGCGAGGCCGCGCGGACCGGGCAGGACAGCCCGGCGGGCGTGCTGACCATGCTGGCGGTCGCCAACCAGACCATCGCGGTGATCGGCCCGCTGCTCGGCGGCGTGCTGATCGGACTGGGCGGCTGGCGCGTCACCTTCGCGCTCAACGTCCCGCTGTCCGTGCTCGCGGTCGGGCTCGGCGTCCTGCGACTGCCGAAGCAGGAGGGCGAACGGCCGGGAGCACGACGGGAGTTGGCCACCCGCATCGATCTGCCGGGCATGGGCCTGTTCGCGGCGATGCTCTTCTCCCTGCTGCTCTTCCTGATGAACCTGCACCTCGCCAACTGGTACCTGCCGCTGATCACCCTCGTCGCCGGAACCGCCTTCGCCGTAAGGGAGTTGCGCGCACCCACCCCCTTCATCGATCTGCGGGTGCTGGGCGGCAACACCCCGCTGCTCGCCACCTACGGCCGGTCGCTGGTCGCGTACGTCGTGTCGTACGCCTTCCTCTACGGCTTCACGCAGTGGACGGAGGAGGGCTACGGGCTGTCGCCCTTCCACGCCGGGCTGGTGCAGATCCCGATGTTCCTGGTGGGGATCGGCGTGTCCGTCACGGTCGGCCGCCGCCGCGGCGTGGTCGGGAAGCTGCTGCTCGGCGCGGTCGGGCAGATCGCGGCCTGCGTACTGATGCTGGGCCTGACCGCGGGCAGCCCGCTGTGGATGCTGCTCCTGCTGGCCGTCGTCTTCGGTGTGCCGCAGGGCGCGAACAGCCTCGCGTTGCAGAACTCCGTGTACTTCCAGTCCGATCCGGAGCGCACCGGGTCCTCGGCGGGGCTGCTGCGGACCTTCGGCTACCTCGGGTCGATGATCGCCTCCTCCGCCACCGCCGTGTCCTTCGGCGACCGCGCGAGCACCGGCGGGATGCACCACCTGGCGTGGTTCATGCTCGGCGCCGGGGCCCTGTACCTGCTGGCCACCGCCTTCGACCGCACGCTACGGCGCCTGCCGACCGGGGACGGGCCGGGGAAACGATCCGCCGCGTAGGCAAGGAGCAGCGAGCAGCCACCCGCCGACCGGCCCATCAGCCGACCGCCGACCGCCGACCCGCCAACGATTGACGACCAACGCCCGTGCCGCGCCCGCCCGTTCGGCGCCCGCGGCCACCCAGCCCGCCCCCCACCGCCTCCGCACCTCCGCACCTCCGCACCTCCGCACCTCCGCGTCTCCGTACGACGAACCACCCTCACGAAAGGCCGAACCGTGTCCCGTACCGCCCTGCTCGCCATGGACCTCCAGCAGACCACCCTCACCCATGTGTCCCCGGACTACCTGCCGGCCGCCGCGGCCGCCCTGGCGACCGCCCGCGCCGCCGGCGTCCCCGTCCTCCACGTCGCGCTGCGGCTGCGCGCCGGGCACGTGGACGCGCACCCGCGCAACAAGGTCTTCGGCGCCCTGCCGAAGCACCTGTTCACCGCCGACGACCCCGGAGCCGCCTTCCACCCCGACCTCGCCCCGGTCGGCGACGAGATCGTGGTCCACAAGAACCGCGTCAGCGCCTTCGCGGGCAACAACCTCCGGCAGATCCTCGCCGCTCAGGGCATCGACCACCTCGCCCTGGCCGGGATCGCCACCAGCGGCATCGTGCTGTCCACCGCCCTTGAGGCCGCCGACCTGGACTACCAGGTCACGGTCCTCTCCGACGCCTGTGCCGACTCCGACCCCGAGGTGCACGAGATGCTCCTCACCAAGCTGCTCAACCGCCGGGTGGACGTGGCCACCACCAAGGAGTGGGCGGCCGCACTGGAGTCCGCCCACTGAGCGCGACCGCGGGTCACCCGGCTACCGCACCGGGTGACCCGCGGCCCGGAGTTGGGGGAGAGTTCGGCAGCCGGACCGCGAAGTGCCGTGCCGCCGTAGGCGGGCGATCCCTAGCGTGACGCCGTTCGAATCCCCACCTTTGGAGTGGACATGCACGGCTCACCCGACAGCGCGCCCGGGTCCCACGAGGCGCACGAGACCAGCGGCGGCGAGGGCGGCCCGTGCGCCTGCCCGCGCACCGCGGACCTGGACGGCGAGGGCATCGCCGCCTCCAGCCGCCGCACCTTCCTGCGCGGCGCCGGCGTGCTGAGCGCGGGCGCGGCAGCGGCGGGTCTGCTCGGCACGGCCCCCGCGTACGCCGCCGCCGACAGCAAGGGCAGCAAGGGCAGCGCGGGCCGCGCGGGCAGCACCGACGGCAAGAGCAGCGGCGGCAGGGACGACGACCCCTACGGCCGGACGTCCATGACGCCCGCGCCGTGCGGGGAGTGGAGCCCGGACCCGGACGACCCGCGCTTCACCGTCGTGGTGATGCCCGACACGCAGTACCTGTTCGACCAGGACCGCATCCACCCGGTACCGGTCGAGGCGTCGTTCCGCTACGTGCTCGACCCGGTCGGCCGCGCGGGCGGCGACGACGAGAACATCGTCTTCCTGGCCCATCTCGGCGACGTCACCAACAACGGCCTGGCCGAGGAGTACACCGCGGCCACCAAGGTCTTCGACATGCTGGACCGGGCCGGCGCGGCGTACGGCGTGCTCGCCGGCAACCACGACGTCACCGGCGACGACCAGCGCGGCTCCACGCCGTACCTGGAGACCTTCACCCCGGCGCGGGCCCGGCGCAGCCCGGGCTACCACTCCTCCAGCCCCGACGGCTACAACACCAGCCACGTCTTCCAGGCGGGCGGCCGGTCCTGGATGCTGCTCTCGCTCGACTGGCGGCTGTCGGACCAGGGCTTCGCCTGGGCCAACGCGGTCATCAAGGCGAACCCGACGCTCCCGGTGATCGTCACCACCCACGAGATCGTCGGCTCCTACGACGACGGCACGGCGGGCCTGTCGGACTACGGGCAGCAGATGTGGGACGGCCTGATCAAGGACAACGACCAGATCTTCCTCACCCTCAACGGCCACTACTGGCCGCCCGGCAGCACCGTGATGAAGAACAGCGCCGGCAACGACGTGCACCTGCACATCACCAACTACCAGGACCGGTACTACGGTGGGGCGGGCATGATCCGCTCCTACCGCTTCGACCTGACCCGCGGGGTGATCGACGTCGCGACCTTCTCGCCGTGGATCCGCGAACTCGCCGCCGCCGACGAGCTGAACGACCTCGCCGCGAAGGAGATCGAGCTGACGTCGTCGGTCGACCGCTTCTCGACGGCGATCGACTTCGGGAAGCGGTTCGCGGGCTTCGCGCCGGTCCCGGAGCGCGCCGCCCGTCCGGCGCGGCGGATGCTGGTGCCGGGCACGCTGGCGTACTGGCGGTTCGACGAGGGCGGGAAGGCCGGCGCGAACGTGGCCGCGGGCACCGTCGTCAAGGACCAGGCCGGGCACGGCAACGACCTGGCCCTGGCGAGCGTTCCGGGCTCGGCCGCCGACGCGCTCACCTGGACCGGCGACCACCACCCCGACCAGCCCGGCCACGGCAGCCTCGTCTTCGCCGGCCAGGGCAACCCCGTCACCGGGGCGTACTTCCGGACGGTGGACGGCGCGCCGATCAACGCGCAGACCTTCAAGGGCGGTTACACCGTCGAGGCGTTCTTCAAGCTGCCCTCCGACTGGGACGGCGGCCGCAACGGCTGGTCGGCGATGCTCAGCCGCAGCGGCAGCGCCGCCAAGGCGGGCAAGGACGGCCCCACCGCGACCGCCGACGAGCCGATCCTGACGCTGAGCCTGTCCAGCTCGATCGAACTCCAGTGGAACGTCTACCCGCTCAACCAGACCGGCGCCGCCACCAACTGGAGCCACCTGCTCCAGCAGGAGGAGTGGTGGCACGTCGCGATCGTCAACGACGGCCGGATCACCAAGCTGTACGTCAACGGCTGCGAGGAGGGCCGCAACCCGGGCAGCGCGTCCGTCGGCCTCACCGCCCTCGACCTGCCCTTCCTGCTGGGCGGTTACGAGTGGGCCGGCGCGGTCAGCCAGGTCTTCCACGGTGCGATCGGCGACGTGCGCATCGTGGACCGCGCGCTGCCGCCGAGCAGCTTCATGAACGCCTGACTCCCCGCGGGCACCCGCGGTCGGCGGCGGGCACGGGGGCACCCGCGATCGGCGGCGGGCAAGGGGAGCCCCCGGGAACCCGCCGCCGGCCGACCCGTCCACCGGTGCGCGCGCCGGCCGGTCAGCCTGCCTCGACCGCGGGCTTGAGCACGTCCCGCATCCACTGGCGGTAGCTGGTGGGCGCGGTGTTCCGCGGGGTGCGTGCCACCGCGTTGTCCAGACCGTGCTCCTTGGCGACGTCCATGGCGATCAGGCTGCGGGCCATCGCCTCGGAGAAGCCACGGTCGACGAAGCGCCGCCGGTCCTGCTCGCGGTCGCCCCTCTCGTAGCGGACCGGGACGCCGAGCACCTCGGAGGCGAGGGCGGCGACCTCCTCGAAGGTCAGGTCCTCCGGCCCGAGGAGGTCGAGCGTGTCCTGCCCGGTCCAGCCGCGGTCCCGCAGCAGCCCGGCGGCGAGGTCGGCGATGTCGCGGGTGGCGGTGAAGGGGAGCCGCACGTCGCCGGGGATGGTGCCCCCGATGACGCCGTGCTGCCGGATGCCCTCCACCTGCCGGGCCAGGTTGTCCATGAAGGACGGGATGGCCAGCGCCCTGAAGTGCACGCCGGTGCTGCGGATCAGGTCCTCCATGGCCAGCGAGCCCGACACGTGGCCCGCGTAGAGCCCGCTGCCGCGGCCGAGCGCGGAGACGGTGACCACGTGCCGCACGCCGTGCCGCACGACGGCGTCGGCGAACGGGATGCTGAAGGTGACGTAGGCGTCGTAGACGCTCGGCGCGCGCACGTCCGCCGGGACCAGCCAGAACACGGCCTCGGCCCCGTCCAGCGCGCGCTCCACCACGTCCCCGTCCCGGTGCGAGCCGGTCACCACCTCCACCCGTTCGCGCACCCGCGCGGGCAGCCGCTCCGGGTCGCGCGCCACCACCCGTACCTGCTCGCCGTGCTCCAGCAGGTCCGCCAGGACCCGGCTGCCGATGTGTCCCGTCGGCGCGGTGACAACGATCATGATGCGTCCTCCTGCTCTGCCATCAAGTAAACTCTACCGTACCGTTTACTTTTTGGCGCGGCAAGGTCCACCGTCGACGGGCCGCCGTCCCGCACGGGCCGCACACGCCGCACGCCCCGCACGCGCCGGCCGGCGGGGCCGCGACCCGGTTCCCGGGCGGCCCCGCTGCCGTGCACGGACGTCTCAACGCCGCTGGTACTCCCGGGCCTTGAGGCCGATCTGCCAGCGGTAGAAGCTCATCGCCAGGGCGTAGTCCAGACCCGCGCGGCCGTCGAGGAAGCCCCGCCGGTAGACGTAGGCGTACGCGAAGGACATCAGCGGCTTGAGCGGCGCCTTGTGGAAAAGCTGCCCCTGGCGGGTCTTGACCCGGCGGATCTCCTCCTTCACCGACGGGTTGACCTCCAGCCACGCCTCCCAGTCCGAGTAGCGGTTGTGCCGGTCGAACCAGGTCCGCACCGGGTCGAGGTCCTCGTGCTCGATCGGGGAGCGCAGCCGGGCCGCGGACGGCGCGACCGGCTGGTAGTGCCCCTCCTGCTCGCCCATCCCGGGGGCGTCGAGGTCGCCGGGTTCCGGGAAGTGGCAGCGGGTGCGGTCGAGCAGGGCGCGCTTGACGATGGTGTGGCCGTGCCGCAGCCGCCGCCCGGCGAACCAGTAGCCGAGCGGGATGTCGAACGCGGCGACCGACGGCGGCCCGGCCGCGAAGACGCTCCGCAACTCGTCGAGCAGCGCGGGGCTCGGCGTCTCGTCGCCGTCGAGGAAGAGCAGCCACGGTATCTCGGGGCGGACCCGGTCCAGGCACCACTGCTTCTTCTTGGGGTAGCCGCCGTCCCAGGTGTACTCGACCACCTGCGCCCCCAGCCGCGCGGCGATCTTGCAGGTGTCGTCGGTGCTGTGCGAGTCCACCACGACCACCGCCTCGACGTGGCCGATGACGGAGGAGACCGTACGGGCGATGTTCTCGGCCTCGTTCTTGGTCGGGATGACCACGACCAGCGGGAGCGTGCTCACGAGGTCCTTCCGGAA
Organism: Streptomyces sp. SN-593; assembly: GCF_016756395.1. NCBI lineage: Bacteria > Bacillati > Actinomycetota > Actinomycetes > Kitasatosporales > Streptomycetaceae > Actinacidiphila > Actinacidiphila reveromycinica. The sequence goes on along the minus strand of NZ_AP018365.1, from coordinate 2,261,425 downwards.
GGGGTGGGGGACGCGGGGGCGGGCCGGCCCGTCCCGGCGGACGCGGTCGGCGTGCCGGACGCCGCGGGCGCGGTGATCGGGGGCAGCCAGGCGTAGCAGCCGCTGGAGGTGACCGTGTGCGCGTCGTTGGGCACCGTCAGCACGGCCCGCGCCGGGGTCGTGGCCGAGCCGGACACCAGCGTCCGGCCGTCCGCGGCGGCCACCCGCCAGGTGCAGCCGGAGGAGACGTTCGGCGCCCGGTAGCGGCCGGGGGCCACGGAGGTGCCGGCGACGGCGCGGGCGGCCACGGTGTGGCTGCCGTCGGCGAAGCCGTGCGCGGCCGCGGCCACGACGTACTCCTGGTCCGGGCACAACGAGCGCGCCGCCGCGGCGGCTCCGGACCTGCTGATGTCACCGGTGACGATGGCGCTGGCCGCCGCCGCCGGATCGATCGCGGAGGTGCGGGCCAGCCGCTCGCACACCTCCTGGCCGCCTTCGAGCACGGCCACCGGGTCGTCGCCCTGCGGCACCCGCCCGGACAGGTACTGCTTCTGCTGCGGGGAGAAGGAGCCGCCGCCGGGCGGCGTGAGCCGGCTGTCGGGGATCTTCGGACCGCCGGCGGCGGAGCCGTCCGCCTCGGCCGGGCCGCCGTCGGTGGTGGTGGCGGTGCCGGTCGCGGATGGGCCGGCGGCGTCGGGGCCGGCGGCGGAGGGGGCGGGAGCCGCGGACGCGTGGTGTCCGCCGCCGCTGCCGCAGGCGGCGAGCAGCGCCACCGCCGCCGTCACGAGGACGGCGGCGGTGGCGCCACGGCGTGGCCGGGCGCTCACCCGGCGGTTCCCAGCGTGTAGTGCTTCGCGATCTGGGCGGCCGTCAGCACGCTCGGGTAGACCGCGGCCTCGTCGATCGAGCCGGCGAGGTCGTCGCTGGTGGGCCGGGTCGGCCAGCCGTTGAGGTTGTCCCCGCCGACCCGCCAGTAGCCCGTGTACGCCTCGCTGCCGGTCATGGTGGTGCTCGACGCCTTGAGCACGCCGTCGACGTAGAGCTTGGAGCCGCCGCTGCCCTCGGTGGCGACCACCTGGTGCCAGGCGCCGTCGTTGTACTTCGCCGGGGTGGTGAGCGTCTTCACCGTGCCCGGGTTGATCCCGAAGACCACCTGCCCGCTGTTGAGCATGTAGATGTGCTTGTCGTAGTGGGTGCTGGTCTGCGTGGGGTCGTTGCCGAAGCCGATGATCTTGCCGCCGGAGGTGGTGGTGGTCTTGAACCACGCCTCGACGCTGTACTGCGTCGGCTGCGGGTGCGCGCGGTCGCTGTACGTCCACTGCGAGGTGCCGTTGAAGGTGTACGCCTTCGATCCCGGCACCGCGCCCGGCGTCACGCCGTGCACCGGTCCGCCGACGCTGACCCCGCTGTCGTTCGACGGCGAGGAGTCCGCGGTGTAGGAGCCGGACGCCGCGTCGTACCGCCAGTACAGCGTCGCGCCGTCGGCGAGCACTTGGGTCGGGTACGCCTCGGCCGAGGCCGGCACCGTCGCGGACGCGTTCGGGGTCAGCGCGGTGGTGTTGGTGCCGTCGCTCGCCGTGACCCGGTAGGTGTACTTCACGCCCGGGGTCACGTCGGTGTCGGTGAAGGTGATCTGCGGGCGCACCCACGGCAGTGAGCTGCCGGTGGTGGTGTAGATCGGCGTGGTCGCGCCGTTCCGGTACACCCGGTAGGTCAGCAGACTGTCGTCGTTGTCCAGGCTCGACTGCCAACTGACCTGCACCGCACCGGGTTTGATGCTCGTCACCGAGGTCTGCGGCAGGCTCGGGGCGGTGGTGTCGGGTCCGCTCGGGAAGCGGGTCAGGCCCTGCTGCGCGGTGCCGTTGACGGTGGTGAACTCCCCGCCGACCCACAGGTACTCGGTGGAGCCGACCGACGCGAAGGACATCACCCGCGGGCCGATCTGCTCACCTATGCCGTCGTTGGTGTCGGGGAACCAGGACACCAGGTGCGGGTCGCCGACCGGCTCGGCGAGCAGGTGCTTGCGCACCCCGTTGGGGTACTCGCCCATGCTGGAGCAGTCATGGGCGTGGCTGCCGCTGTACAGCACGCTGTCGTAGACCGCGACGGTCTGGGTGGCGCCCAGGCAGTCGTCCCGCCAGACCTGGCTGAAGTCGGTGAGGCTGAAGCGCGCCCGCCCGTCGAAGACACCGCCGCCGGTGCCCTCGTTGCCGGTGTAGAAGCTGTTGCTCGCCGGATCGACGTAGATGGTCTTGGTGACCGAGGTGGCGTCGAAGAAGCCGGTCGGGTACGCCTTCACCAGCGCACCGCCGGTGGCGTCGACCACCGCCAGGGAGTGCGAGTCCACGCCGTCGACGGTGTTGAAGTCGCCGCCGAGGATGGCGTCCTTGCCGTTGGGGGTCAGCGCGAGGGCCCGGCCGGGGTTGTCGACGTTCGGCGCCCACGGCAGCAGCGAGCCGTCGGCGGCGCTGACCGCCGCGTAGCGGTGCCGGGTGGTGCCGCCGACCGAGGTCACGTCGCCGCCGAAGTAGACCGCGTCGTCGGTGGCCACGATGGTGCGCACGGTGCCGGAGACCGCGGGGCGGAAGGTGGTGCTCACCTTGCAGGTGGCCAGGTCGATCGCGGCCAGGCTGCTGACGCCGGTGCCGCTGACCGAGCCGAAGAAGCCGCCCGCGTAGAGCGTCCGGCCGTCGGGGGAGACGGCCAGCGCCCGGACCGTGGCGTCGTTCGAGCCGACGGTGAACGTCGGCTGGCAGCCGGCCGGCTGGCCGGTGGCCGCGTCGAACGACGCGAAGTTCGCGGCGGCCGTCTCGCCGGTGCCGGCGGCGGCGCCCGGCGGGCGGATCGTGGAGAAGGTGCCGCCGGCGAACACGTCGCCGCCGGCCTGCGCCATCGCCCAGACGATGCCGTTCGTCTGGTAGGTGGGCAGGTTCCCGGCGGTGATGCCGACGGGTGGTTGCAGTGCGGTCGCCGGGGGCGGCCCCACCATCCCCAAAGCTGCGGCCGCCAAAGCGAGGGCGGCCGTCAACACCGGCCATCTGCGCATGCGTTGTTCTCCTCTGGAACGGAAGTGGTGCCGTGCGGTGGTGCGATGGTGCCGTGCTGTGCGGTGGTGCCGTGGTGCCGTGGTGCCGTGGTGCTGTCGCGGTGCCGGGCCAGGGCCCGGCACCGGGTCTAGCGGTCGATGCGGACGGCCGCGCCCGCGAGCTGGTCCGCCACCTGCTGCATGTCGGCGTCCACCATCAGCCGGGCCAACTCCTCGACCCTGACCCGTGGTTGCCAGCCGAGCAGGTCGTGCGCCTTGGAGGCGTCGCCGATGAGCGCGTCCACCTCGCTGGGCCGCTCGTACTTGGGGTCGTAGCGCACGTGCTCGGCCGGGTCGAGGTCGGCGTGCGCGAACGCCGTGTCGAGGAACTGCCGTACGGTGGCGGCCCGTCCGGTGGCCACCACGTAGTCCTCGGGCTCGTCCCGCTGGAGCATCCGCCACATCGCGTCCACGTACTCCGGCGCGTAGCCCCAGTCCCGGACCGCGTCCAGGTTGCCGAGGTAGAGGCGCTGTTGCAGCCCCGCCTTGATCCGGGCCACCGCGCGGGTGATCTTCCGGGTCACGAAGGTCTCGCCGCGGCGCGGCGACTCGTGGTTGAACAGGATGCCGTTGACCGCGTACATCCCGTACGCCTCACGGTAGTTGACCGTCGCCCAGTAACCGAAGACCTTCGCGCAGGCGTAGGGGCTGCGCGGGTGGAAGGGCGTGCCCTCGTGCTGCGGGGGCGGGGTGGCGCCGAACATCTCGGAGGAGGACGCCTGGTAGACGCGGGCGCCGATGCCACTGGCGCGCACCGCCTCCAGCAGGCGCAGCGCGCCCAGGCCGGTGACGTCGCCGGTGTACATCGGCGCGTCGAAGGAGACCCGCACGTGCGACTGGGCGCCGAGGTTGTAGATCTCGTCCGGCCGCACCTCGCGCAGCAGGTTCACCAGTGCCACCCCGTCGGCCAGGTCCGCGTGGTGCAGCACCAGCGACCGGTGCGCCTCCTGCGGGTCCTGGTAGATGTGGTCGATCCGCTCGGTGTTGAACGACGAGGAGCGGCGCACGATGCCGTGCACCGTGTAGTCCTTCGACAGCAGCAGTTCGGCCAGGTACGAGCCGTCCTGCCCGGTGACGCCGGTGATGAGGGCGGTCTTGCCCACGTGTTCCCCCAAGGATGGAGTGGTCGGGCCGGTGCCCGGGGCCGGTTCGGGCCGCCGGCACCGCCGTCGGACGTGCCGCTGGTCGGGCGGACACCCGGGACAGGGTGCCAGGGCAACTCGGCCGGATTCAGGGAATTGGCGGAATGAGGGGATCAGCGCCGTGCTGCCCCGATCGGCTGGCACAATCGCCGCCATGACCGAACTGCTGCCGCCCGCCGCCCGGATATTCGTCGCCGGCCACCGCGGGCTGGTCGGCTCCGCGATCGCCCGCCGGCTGACCGCCGACGGCCACCGGGTGCTGACCCGGACCCGCGCGGAACTCGACCTGCGCGACGCCGCCGGGACCGCCGCCTACCTGCGCGACACCCGGCCCGACGCGGTGGTGCTCGCGGCCGCCCGGGTCGGGGGGATCATGGCCAACTCGACCCACCCGGTGCAGTTCCTGGAGGACAACCTCGCCATCCAGCTGAGCGTGATCGCCGGCGCCCACCAGGCGGGTGTGCGCCGCCTGCTGTTCCTCGGCTCCAGTTGCATCTACCCGCGGCTGGCCGAGCAGCCCATCCGCGAAGAGGCCCTGCTCACCGGTCCGTTGGAGCCCACCAACGAGGCGTACGCGCTCGCCAAGATCGCCGGCATCGTGCAGGTCCGCTCCTACCGGCGGCAGTACGGCGCCGGGTTCGTCTCCGCGATGCCGACCAACCTCTACGGGCCCGGCGACAACTTCGACCTCGCCACCTCGCACGTGCTGCCCGCGCTGATCCGCCGCTTCCACGAGGCCGAACGCGACGGGCTGCCCGAACTGGTGCTGTGGGGCAGCGGCACCCCGCGCCGGGAGTTCCTGCACGTGGACGACCTCGCGTCGGCCTGCGCGCTGCTGCTGCGGGTCTACGACGCCGACGAACCGGTCAACGTCGGCTGTGGCGAGGACCTGACGATCCGCGAACTCGCCGAGACGGTCGCGGACGTGGTCGGCTACCGCGGCGCCGTCGGTTGGGACAGGAGTAAGCCCGACGGCACGCCGCGCAAGCTGCTGGACGTCTCCCGGCTGCGCGCGCTGGGCTGGCGGCCGCGGATCGCGCTGCGCAACGGTGTCGCCGCGGTGTACGCCGACTGGCGTGCCGGGGCCGGGTCCCGGTCTGTGCCCGGTTCCTGACCGCCCCATCAGTACGCCCCGCGTCCGTCGACGACCGCCCGCAGCGTGCGGGCCATCACGTCCACGTCGCCGGCCGGCGACCAGTTGTCGACGTACCGCAGGTCGATCGCCAGCGTCTCGTCCCAGGACAGTTCGCTGCGCCCGCTCACCTGCCACAACCCGGTGATGCCCGGGCGCACCGCGAGCCGGCGGCGCGCCACCTCGTCGTACCGGGCGACCTCGTCGGGCAGCGGCGGGCGCGGGCCGACCAGCGACATCTCGCCGCGCAGCACGTTCAGCAACTGCGGCAGCTCGTCCAGCGACCAGCGCCTCAGCAGCCGGCCGACCGGGGTGATCCGCGGGTCGCGGCGCATCTTGAACATCAGGCCGTCGTTCTCGTTGCCGCCGGACCGCTCCAGCTCGGCCCGGCGGGCCTCCGCGTCGGCCACCATGGTGCGGAACTTCCACATGGTGAACGGCACGCACGCCCGCCCGTACCGGACCTGCCGGTGGAAGACCGGGCCGCGCGAGCCGATCCGGATCGCGGCGGCCAGCACCGCGAACAGCGGCGCGAGCAGCAGCAGTCCGAGCGCCGCGCCGGTCCGGTCCAGCGCCGCCTTCAGCACCACCGGGGCGCCGTCCCGGATCGGCGGGGCGATGTGCAGCAGGGTCAGGCCCGCGGGAGCGTCGAGCTGGACGCGCTGGACCCCCACGTCCACCAGGCCGGGCACCACCGCGAGCGGCACGTCCGCGTCGTGCAGCGCCCAGGACAGGCGGCGCAGCCGCTCGGCGTCCAGCCGCGGCCCCGGCAGCAGCAGGACGAGTTCGGCCCGGTGCTCGCGCACCGCGCCCAGCACGATGCCCGCGTCCTCGGCCGGCCCGGTGGGCGCGACCGCGCCGAGCCGGGTGGTGACGGGTGCGCCGCACGCCAGCTTCGCGCCGCCGACCGGGACCGCTCCGACCACCACGTAGGCGTGGTCGGTGCGGGCCGCGAGGTGGCCGACCACGTCGTCGGCCGCACTCGGTTCGCCGACCACCAGCACCCGCCGCACCGCGTGCGCGCTGCGCCGGGCGGTGGCCAGGTGGCGGTGGGTGGCGGTACGCGTGGCCGCCGCGACCAGCGGGGCGAGGGCGATGCCGGCCAGGGCCAGTGACGCGTCGGCCCGCTCGTCGAACGCGGTGCGCAGCACGGCCAGCACGCCGAGCAGCACCAGCCAGTCGCCCAGCACGGCGGTCAGGCCGCTGCTCTCGCCGAGCGCGTCGGAGGTGTAGCGGCGGCGGAAGGCGCGCACCGCCAGCCAGGCGGCGGCCGCGGCCGCGCCGCAGGCGGCGGCGTGCGGCTGCCCGGTGCGGTCCAGTACCGCGGTCAGCGGAAGGGCGGCGCCCAGGGTGTCAGCGGCCAGGGTCGACGGCAGGTACCAGGGCGCCTTGTCGCCGTAGCTGCTGTGGGCGCGGTGGACGCCCTGCCAGCCGTGCAGGGCGTGGGCGGCGCGGGCCCGGTACGTGTCCGGGGGCGCCGCCGCGGGCCGGGACAGTCCGGGTGCCACGGGCGGCGCGGGTATGACCGGTGGCGCGGGTATGACGGGTGGCGGGGGCAGGGTCGGCGGCGGGGCCGCCGCCGGTATCGGCCGCGGGGCGCGGGCGTCGCCGCCCTGGGTCATGGCGCCGACCGCGTGCTGCCGGGCGCCGGCCCGGGCGGAGCGTGGTCGTGGTTCGCCGTCCACGGACACTGCGGGCAGGGCAGGTGTTGCCGGGGTTGTTTCGATACGCCGCATGGACCCCCCTGGCACATCGCGACCGACGAGGAGCCCCAGCACTTCCCCAAGTGCTGGCGCTCCGTGACACCAGCGAACGTTAAGCCACCTGAGGTCCGTTCCGCTGCCGATTGCGCATATTCGAGTCGATGTCATGACAGAGTTAACCTGCGTGTCGTACAGGGTCGGTTCGACGGTGGACGACAGCGCGCCCGCGCGCAAGAGGGCCTGCCCGCGCCGCGCGGGCCGCGGACCCGCGCGGGCGCACCCCGGGCCTGGTCAGGGCGGCGAGGGCCGGCGCGAAAGCCCTCTAAAGTTGGCTCTCGTGTCCCTCGTTCCCACCGTGCACCTGCCCGACGACCTCGCCGCGGCGCTCACCCGCCGGCTCGCCGCCACCGTCCCGACCCAGGCGTCCGCCCAGGTGGACCGGCTGATCGAGAACTACCGCGGCGCGACCCCCACCGCCGCGCCGGTGCTGCGGGACGCCGCCGACGCGGCCGCGTACGCCGCGTACCGGATGCCCGCCACCTACGCCGCCGCGCGCTCGGCGCTCGCGGCGCTGCGCGCCCGGACCGCCGGCTGGACGCCGGCGGTCCACCTGGACCTCGGCGGCGGCACCGGCGCCGCGCGGTGGGCGGTCGCCGACGCGTGGCCCGGGGACGCCGGCCCGGCCGGCACCGTGCTCGACTGGTCGGCGGCCGCGCTCGACCTCGGCCGGGCGCTCGCCGCCGGCTCCGCGACGCCCTCGGTCCGTGCCACCACCTGGACCCGCGCCCCGCTGTCCGGCGCGCCCGACCTGCCGCCGGCCGACCTCGTCACGGTCTCCTACGTGCTCGGCGAGCTCACCCCCGGCGACCGCGCCGCCCTGGTGGACGCCGCCGCCGGCGCCGCCCGCGCCGGCGGGGTGGTGCTGGTCGCCGAACCCGGCACGCCCGATGGCTACGCCCGGGTCATCGCCGCCCGCGACCGCCTCACCGCCGCCGGGTTCACGGTGCTCGCGCCCTGCCCGCACAGCGGCCCCTGCCCGGTCACGGGCACCGACTGGTGCCACTTCGCCGCGCGTGTCCCGCGCTCCGCCCTGCACCGCCAGGTCAAGGGCGGCACCCTGCCGTACGAGGACGAGAAGTTCAGCTACGTCGCCGCGCTCCGTCCGGCGGGTGCCGGGGCCGACGCGGCGCCGGCCGCCCACCGTGTGGTCCGCCACCCCCAGACCCGCAAGGGGCAGGTCCTGCTCGACCTGTGCGCGGCGTCCGGCGACCTCACCCGCACCACGGTCAGCAAGCGCCTGGGCCCCCTCTACCGCGCCGCCCGCGACGCCCGCTGGGGCGACCCGTGGCCGCCGGACGGTACGGAGCGGGAACGGCCCGAGCCGTCGGAGTAGGGACCGGCCGGGTGCGGGTGCGGGTGCGGGTGCGGAACCCGAACCGGACCGGACCCGAACCGGACCGGACCCGGAACCCGGAACCCGGAGCCGGAACCGGACCCGGGCAGCGGGGCGCCGGCCTCCCGGGCCTACAGCCAGCCGACCCGGCGGAAGGCGCGGTAGCACACGCCCGAGAGCACGGCGGTGACGCCGAGCATGATCGGGTAGCCGTAGGTCCAGCCGAGTTCGGGCATGTGGCGGAAGTTCATGCCGTAGAAGCCGGCGATCATCGTCGGGATGGCGAGGATCGCGGCGCCCGCGCTGATCCGGCGCATGTCGACGTTCTGCTGCACGGCGAGCTGGCTGAGGTTGGCCGACAGCAGGCCGTCCACCAACTCGCCGTAGCCGACGAGGTGTTCGCGGACGTGCGAGAGGTGGTCGGCGACGTCGCGGAAGTAGCGGCCCATCTCGGCGTCGATCAGGCCGTCGGCGCCCTCGGTGAGGCGTTCGAGCGGCCGGGCCATCGGGAGGACGGCGCGCTTGAACTCGATCAGCTCGCGCTTGAGCTGGTAGATGCGGCTGGCGTCGTCGCCGTGCTCGGGGGAGAAGACGTCGGACTCCAGGGTGTCCACGTCGAGTTCGACCGCGTCGGCGACGTCGAGGTAGTCGTCCACCACCTGGTCGGTGATGGCGTGCAGCACCGCCGACGGGCCGTGCACGAGCATCTCCGGGCGGCTTTCCAGGGCCCGCCGGACCCGGGCGAGCCCGGGGGCGCTGCCGTGCCTGACCACCACCACGAAGTCCGGGCCGAGGAAGATCATCACCTCGCCGGTGTCCACCACCTCGCTGGTCGCGGTGAGCTTCTCGTGCTCCACGAAGACGATCGTCTTCAGCACCAGGAAGAGGGTGTCGCCGTACCGCTCCAGCTTCGGCCGCTGGTGCGCGTGGACCGCGTCCTCGACCGCGAGCGGGTGCAGTCCGAAGACCCGCGCGATCTCCTCCAGGTGCTCCGCGTCCGGCTCGTGCAGGCCGATCCAGGCGAAGCCGCCCCGCCTGCGCGCCTCGTCCAGCGCCTCCTGCGGCGGCAGCGACGCGGCCCGGCAGCCCTCGTCGTAGACCGCGCAGTCCACCACCACGTCGGCGGTGCAGCGGCGCTGCTCGGGCAGTTCGCCCCCGCCGGCGTCGAGGGAGTGCCACCGGCCCGCGCGCCGCCACTGGCGCCCGAAGCCGCGCCGGGAACCGTCCTTGCGGTGGATCACCGCGGGCCTGTACGTCATCGTGCCTTCTCCAGTACCGCTCTCGCCGCGTTGTGGCCGGGGACGCCGCTGACCCCGCCGCCGCGGACCGCGCCCGCGCCGCAGAGGAAGACGTTCCCACAACCGGTGCCGACCCCCCAACGGCCTGTGGCCTGGGTCACATCGGTGCCCGGGCCGCCCGCCTCGTCGGCCGCGTCCGCCGCGTCCGGAGCCTGCGCGTACGGCCAGGACAGGTCGCGGTGGAAGATGTGGCCGCCCGGCAGCCCCACCTCCCGCTCCAGGTCGAGCGGCGACTTCGCCTCCAGGCACGGCCGCCCGTCCGCGTCGGTGGCCAGGCAGTCCGCCAGCGGTTCGTCGAGCACCGCGTCGAGCTGGGCCAGCGTCGCCGCCAGCAGCTCCCGCTTGGTGCCCTCGGGGTCGGCGGCGAAGAGCCGGGCGGGCGCGTGCAGCCCGAACAGGGTGAGGGTGTGCGCTCCGGTCGCGGCGAGTTCGGGGGAGAGGATCGACGGGTCGGTGAGGGAGTGGCAGTAGATCTCCGACGGCGGCGCGTCCGGCACCCGCCCCGCGGCCGCCTGCTCGTACGCCGTCTGCAACTGGCGGTAGCCCTCCGCGACGTGGAAGGTGCCGGCGAAGGCGTCCGCGGGGTCCACCGCGCGGTCCCGCAGCCGCGGCAGGCGGCGCAGCAGCATGTTCACCTTGAGCTGAGCGCCCTCCGGACGGGGCGGGCGCGGTGCGCCCAGCAGGCCGGCCAGGGCGTGCGGGGAGGCGTTGACCAGCACGTCGCGGGCCGCGACCGTGTGCGTCCGGCCGGTCGCGGCGTCCTCGTAGGCCACCTCCGCGACCCGGCCGTCCGTCGCGATCGAGGTCACCTCGGCGCCGGTCACGATCCGCGCGCCCGCGGACCGGGCGGCGTCCGCGAGCGCGTCCGTGAAGGCGCCCATCCCGCCGATCGGCACGTCCCAGTCGCCGGTGCCGCCGCCGATGACGTGGTAGAGGAAGCAGCGGTTCTGGCGCAGCGACGGGTCGTGGGCGTGGGTGAAGGTGCCGATCAGCGCGTCGGTGAGGACCACGCCGCGCACCGTGTCGTCGGCGAACGCCGCTTCCACCGTCTCGCCGAGCGGCCGCTCGAACAGCGCCTCCCAGGCGGCCGGGTCGGCCACCTTCCGTTCCAGCTCCGCCCGGGTCGGCAGCGGCTCGGTCAGCGTGGGGAAGACCCGCCGGGCGACGTGGGCGGTCATCGCGTAGAACCGCTGCCACGCCTCGAAGTCCCGCTCGGAGCCCGTCAGTCGCGCGAACTGCTCCCGGGTGCGCGCGGTGTCCCGCGCGTCGACCAGCAGCCCGGTGTCCCGGTGCGGGGTGTAGGACGAGATGCCGCGGCGGCGCACCGCGAAGCGCAGCCCGAGGTCGTCGACGATCTTCCGGGGGAGCAGGCTGACCAGGTACGAGTACCGGGACAGGCGGGCGTCCACCCCGGTGAACGCCCGGGTCGAGACCGCGGCGCCCCCGGTCGCCGGCAGGCGCTCCAGCAGCAGGACGCTGCGTCCGGCCCGGGCGAGGTAGGCCGCGGCGACCAGGCCGTTGTGACCGCCGCCCACGATCACGGCGTCGTGCTGCGCATCGCGTGGTAGGTCCATCCCCGCACTGTACGGGGCCCCGCCCCGCCCGGGCCCCCACCCGGCGAGGTGCGCCACCCCGCCACCGAGCCGCCGCGCCACCCCGCCACTTGCGCCGCCGCCCCCGTGCACCCCGCCGCTCACCCCGGCGGCGGACACCTCCCCCGGCGGACACCTCCCCCGGCGGACGTCTTCCCCCGGGGACCTGGACCTTGCCCCCGGGACAGGCCCCACCGTGGACCGATGACGAACCGACCGGCCCGGCAACGACTCCTGTCCGAGCAGCGCGCCTACTACCGCGCCCTCGCGCCCGACTACCTCGACCAGCGCCTCGACCTCCCGGGCGGCGGTGAACTCGCGGCCGCCCTCGACGCGTTCCGCCCGGTGGGCCGGGTGCTGGAATTGGCGTGCGGCCCGGGCACCTGGACCGCCCACCTGCTGCGGCACGCCGACGAGGTGACCGCCGTCGACGCGTCCCGCGAGATGCTGGCCATCGCCGCGGGCCGCGTCCCGGACGGCGCCCCGGTGCGCTTCGTCGAGGCCGACCTGTTCGACTGGGCGCCCGACCGCCGCTACGACGCCGTCTTCATGGGGTTCTGGCTCTCCCACGTACCGGAGGAGCGGTTCGCGTCCTTCTGGTCCCTGGTGGCCGCCGCCCTCACCCCGCAGGGCCGGGTGTTCTTCGTGGACGACGGCCACCGGACGCCGGAGGAACTGGTCGAGGGCCCGGCCTCGTCGACCGTCCGGCGGCGCACCCCGGACGGCACGGCCTACCGGATCGTGAAAGTCCCCTACGAACCGGCGGAGTTGGAGGGGCGGCTGCGCGCGCTCGGCTGGGCGGTCGCCGTCAGGGCGACCGGCGGGCCGTTCTTCTGGGGCGCCGGGCGGCGGTCCCGGCGCCCCGCCGCGGAGCGTTAGGGCCGCAGCTCCAGGGTGCAGCACTTGACGCTGCCGCCGGCCTTGTGGAACTCGGACATGTCGACGGCGACCGGCACGAACCCGCGGCGGCGCAGCGGTGCGCGCAGTCCCCGCGCGGCCCGCGGCAGCAGCACGTTGCGGCCGTCGCTGACGGCGTTGAGCCCGAGGACGGCGGCGTCGGCCGCGGTGGCCAGCAGGGCGTCGGGGAAGAGGCGTTCGAGGACCGCGCGGCTGCCGGGGGTGAAGGCGCCCGGGTAGTACATGATCTCGTCGGCGGTGTCGTCGAGCACCGCGAGCGCGGTGTCGAGGTGGTAGTAGCGGGGGTCGGTGAGTTCGAGGCTGATCACCGGCCGGCGGAAGAACTCCTGTGCCTCGTCGTGGGCCAGCGGGCTGCTGCGGAAGCCCTGCCCGGCCAGCAGCCAGGAGGAGGTCACCGCGAAGTCCCCCTCGCCCTCGTTGACGTGGTCCGGTTCGCGGACGTCCGGGTAGCCGCGGGCGCGGAACCAGGCGAGGTGCGCCGGAGCCTCCGCGGTGCGCTCGGGGTTGGCGAACCGCGCGCCGAGCACGCGGCCGTCCACGACCGTGGCGCCGTTCGCCGCGAAGACCATGTCGGGCAGGTCGGGCAGCGCGTCCAGCACCTCCACGGTGTGGCCGAGCCCGCGGTAGCGGTCGCGCAGGTCCTCCCACTGGAACAGGGCGAGCGCCGGGTCCACCGGTTTCCGGGGGTCCATCCAGGGATTGATGCTGTACGTCACGCGGAAGTGCGCCGGTGGGCACATCAGGTACCGGCGGGGCGTCGCGGTGCGCAATGGGGGCTCCTCGGGGGGTGGGTGAGTGCCTGGCCTGCACGGCGCGCCCGCGATCCGGACGATCGGCCCGGGGACGGGGACGCGCGGTCCTGGAGTGATTGTGAGACACCGCCACAAGGTTCCGATACCGCGCGTCCGTGATCTTTTGACCGCCGCGACGCCCCTTCCCCGGCCCGCGGGCGAGGACTTGGGGACCCTCGTCCGCCGAGGTCGCGCGGCCGGCCCACCCCGGGGGACGGTTTTCTTCCGGTCAAACTAAGGTTAGCCTTACCTAAGTCGCTGGGGGTCCGCTTCCCCTGGGGGAGCGGTGTGCCGGGTGTCCGGAAGAAGAGAAGGGGAGGGGTATGCGCACGGTCCGACGAGGTGGTGAAGTCCCGCGCGTCCGGGGGAGGTCGGTCCTGGGCCGCCGGGCCGGCTCCGCCGCGCTCGCCGTCGCCCTGGCCACCGCGGCCGCCGCCTGCGGCGGAAGCGGCGGGGCGGCCGCGCCGACCGCCGAGGGCGGTTCGGTCGCCGCCGCCCACAACGCCGTGCGGCCCTGGTCCCGGCTCACGCCGCTGGCCGACCCGCGCGCGTACCAGGGGCCCACCACCGCGAAGGTGTCCGACGCCGACATCAGCCCGGTCACCACGACCCCGCACCCGGTGCTGCCGGCCGAGGTCGTGGACCACCAGGGCACGAAGGTCACCGTCCGCAGCACCGACCGCATCCTCGCGCTCGACCTCTACGGCACGCTGTCGGCGACCGTCTACGGGCTGGGACTCGGCCCCCACCTGGTCGGCCGCGACCAGTCCACCGGCTTCCCCGAGGCGGCGAAGCTGCCCGTGGTCACCGGGAGCACCCACCAGCTCAACGCCGAGGCGATCCTCAAGCTGCACCCGACCGTCCTCGTCACCGACACCACCCTGGGCCCCTGGGACGTGGTGCTCCAGATGCGGTCGGCCGGCATCCCCGTGGTCGTCGTCAGCGCCGAGCGCGGTATCGGCACCGTCGGGTCGCTGGTCGGCGAGGTCGCCGCGGCGCTCGGCGTCGAGCCGGAGGGACGGCTGCTCGCGCAGCGGCTGGACCGTCAGATCGCCGCGGAACGCGCGCAGATCGCGAAGGTGGTCCCCGCGGACCCCTCCCGGCGGCCGCGGATCGTGTTCCTGTACGCCCGGGGACAGGCGGGCGTCTACTACGTCTTCGGAAAGGGCTCCGGCGCGGACTCGCTGATCGACGCGGTCGGCGGCGTGGACGTGGCGACCGAGGCCGGGATCAAGGGATTCAGCCCGCTCAACGCCGAGGCGCTCGCGAAGGCCGAGCCCGACGTGATCCTCATGATGACGCTCGGCCTGAAGTCCGTGGGCGGTGTCGACGGCGCGCTCCGACTGCCGGGCGTCGCCGAGACCGAGGCCGGCAAGCACCGGCGGATCGTGGACATGAGCGACTACCAGGTGCTGTCGTTCGGGCCGCTCACCGCGCCCGTGCTCGACGGCCTGGCCCGCGCGTTGTACGCGCCCGGCCAGGACGACGCCGCGAAGACGGCCACCGGAGCGGCGTCGGCCACCCCCACCCCCACCGCCACCGCCACGGCCTCCGCCCCCGCCCCCGCAACCGCCACGGGCGGCGCGCGGTGAGCGGGACCACCCGGCAGGTGCGGCCCGCCGAGGACGCCGGGCGGTGGGAGGGCGACCGCGGCGGCACCGTCCACCCCGCCGGGACCGGCGGCACCGGCCGCGCCCCCGCCCCCCTGCCCGTGACCGGACACCGCCGCACCCGCGTCACCGTGCTCTTCGCGGGCCTGGCGCTCGCGCTGGTGGCGGTCTCGCTGGCCTCCGCCGCCCTCGGGCAGTACGGCATCGGCTTCGGTGACGTGGCCGCGTCCGTGCTGCACCGTGCCTCGGGCCCGCTGCACCTCGGGCACCCGGTGCCCGACCACTTCGCCGAGGAGACGCTGTGGCAGGTGCGGATGCCCAGGGTGGTGATGTCCCTGCTGGTCGGCGCCGGACTGGCGTGCGCGGGGGCGCTGATGCAGGGCGTCTTCGGCAACCCGCTCGCCGATCCCGGCGTCATCGGGGTGTCGTCAGGGGCCGCGATCGGCGCGGCGGTGGTCATCGTCACCGGGTTCTCCGCGTTCGGCGCGTTCACCGTGCCGGCGGCCGCCTTCTGCACCGGCCTCGCGGCCACCCTGCTGGTGTACGCGCTGTCCCGTTCCGGCGGACGCACCGAGGTCGTCACGCTGGTGCTCACCGGGATCGCGGTCAACGCCGTCACCGGCGCGGGGCTGGCGTTCTGCACCTACTTCGGCGACCAGACCGCCCGCGACCAGATCGTCTTCTGGCAGTTGGGCAGCCTCAACGGCAGCCGCTGGGTCTACGTCGGCACCGTGGCGCCGTTCGTCGCCGTGGGCACGGCCGGCGCGCTGTGGCTCGCCCGGCGGCTCGACCTGCTCGCCCTCGGCGACCGGGCGGCCCGCCACGTCGGCGTGGACGTGGAACGCCTGCGGCTGACCGCCATCGTGCTGGTCGCGGTGATGGTCGCGGCCGGAGTCGCCTTCAGCGGGGTGATCGGCTTCGTCGGTCTCGTGGTGCCGCACCTGGTGCGGATGGCGGTCGGCCCCGCGCACCGGGTGCTCGTCCCCGCCTGCGTGCTGGGCGGAGCGGTGCTGCTGGCCGCGGCCGACCTGGTGGCCCGGACCGCGGTCCGCTACGCGGACCTGCCGATCGGCATGCTCACCGCGGCCGTCGGCGGCCCCTTCTTCTTCTGGCTGCTGCGCCGCACCCGGACCCGTGCGGGAGGCTGGGCATGAGCGGCACCGCACCGGCCGGGACCGGTACGACGGCGGGCGCGACGGACCCGGTGCCCGGCCGGGCGGACCCGGCCGCCGGCGGGAACGGCACGGAGGCCGGCGCAGGACCCGGCCGCGGGCCCGCCGGCGGGCCGCTGGCGCGGCTGCTGCGCCGCCGCACCGGGACGCCTCCCGGCCTCGCGCCCGGCGAGGTGGCGCTCACGGCGTCCGGTCTCGGCTACCGGGCCGGCCCGCGGTGGCTGGTGCGCGACGTCGACCTGGAACTGGTGGCCGGCCGGGTGCTCGCCGTCATCGGCCCCAACGGAGCCGGCAAGTCGACCCTGCTGTCCCTGCTGGCCGGAGACACCCCGCCCAGCGCTGGCGCGGTGCGCGTCGGCGGCCTCGACGCGCGCCGGGCGCACCCGGCCGAACTCGCCAGGCGCCGGGCGGTCCTGCCCCAACAGCCGCTGCTCTCCTTCCCGTTCACCGCCGTCGAGGTGGTGGCCATGGGCCGTGCCCCGTGGGCGGGCACCGAGCGGGAGGACGACGACGAGGCCGCCGTCGAGGCGGCGGTGTCGGCCACCGGGCTCCGACCGCTGGCCGACCGCGCGTATCCCGGCCTGTCCGGCGGGGAGCAGGCGGCCACCTCGTTCGCGCGGGTGCTCGCCCAGCGCGCGGGAGTGCTGCTGCTCGACGAGCCCACCGCGGCCCTCGACCTGCGCCACCAGGAGCAGTTGATGCGGCTGGCGGCGGAGTGCGCCGCCGCCGGGCAGGCGGTCCTGGTCGTGCTGCACGACATCCAACTGGCCGCGGCCTACGCCGACGAGATCGCGGTGCTGGCCGGCGGCCGGCTGGTCGCCCGCGGCAGCCCCGGGGCCGTGCTCACCGAAGCCCTGCTGGAAGACGTCTACGGCCTGCCCGTGGAGGTGCTCCGGCACCCCGGCCACGGCGCCCTGCTCGTCGTCCCGCGCCGCGCCGGCCGGGCGTCCGGCGCCCCGGGCGCCGCCCCGGGCGCACCGGTCCCCGAGGCGGACACGGCCCCGCCCGCAGACCCGTCCACCGCCGAGGCGGCCGGCCCGGCCGGCGCGCCCCGGACCGCCTCCGGGAGCCGCCCGGCACCGGGCACCCAGTCCGCCACCGGCGCCACCAGAAGTGAGGAAGCCCCATGAACCGCACCCCGCACCGCAACCGGACCCGGCTCGCGGCCGTCGTCGGCGCGCTGGCGGCGGCGGCCTGCGCCGGCGGCCTCGCGGCGGCGGACCCCGCCGCCGCGGCCTCCGCCCGGGTGGTGGTCGGACCGGCCACCGCCGACCCCGACTACGCCACCACCCTCACCGTCTCCGGCACCGGATTCCAGTCGGTCAAGGGCGGCTTCGGCGGCATCTACGTGCTCTTCGGGACCGTCGGCGGCACGTGGCGGCCCAGCCAGGGCGGCACCAGCGGGACCGACTACGCCTATGTCCCGGACTCCCAGACGAAGGACAACCACGGCTTCGAGAGGTTCGTGTCCTTCCCCGGCGGCAGCACGCTGTCGGAGGCCAACGGCGGAGTGATCGCCGCTGACGGCAGTTGGCACACCACCCTCGTGGTGCCCGGCGCGAAGTTCACCGCGGGCGGCACCGGCGGCACCTCGCGCGCGGTGGACTGCACCGTCGAGCGGTGCGGCGTGATCACCATCGGCGCCCACGGCGTGGTGAACCCGCAGAACGAGACCTTCACACCGGTCGCGTTCGCGGCGCCGGGGACCGCGGGGAAGGCGGCGGGGGCGACGGCGGACGGGAGCGCGGGGAAGACCCCGGCCTCGGGCGGCGGCACCTCCGCCACCCCGTCGGCCCGGCCGACCGCCACCGCCACGACGCCCCCGGCCACGGCGGCGTCCCCGTCCACCGCGGGCGCCGCGCCGAGCGCGCCGGCCGCACCGGCCACGGCGCCCCCGACCACGCCGGTCGCCGCCTCGCTGACCACCTCGTCGGCGAGCGGCGTGAAGATCGGCGCGATCGCCCTGGCCGCCGCCGCGCTCGTGGTCGGCGGGGTCCTGGCCGCCCGGCGGCTGCGCGGGCGCGGCGGGGCCGCCCGCTGACCCGCCGGTCCGGCGGGTCAGCGCACCCGCCGCGGGTCCCCGGCACGTGCGCCGCCGCACGCGCCGCGACCCCGTCAACCCCAGCACGCACCCCCAGGAAGCCCTAAGGAGCCCACCATGTCGGCACGTCCGGCGACCACCGCGGCCCATCGGCCGTCGCTGCCCAGACCGGTCACCGCCGCGGTGTCCGTCCTCGCCCTCGTCCTGGCCCTCGCGGCCGCCTTCCTCGTGCGCGCCCAGAGCGCCTTCGCCTCCACCGTCGCGGTGTCGGATGCGTCGTTCGTGTGGGGTCTGGACGCGACGGCGAGTGCGGGGGCGTATTTCGGGGGGTGCAATTTCCTGTCGGCGGGTGCGGCGGGGGATACGGGTTCGAGCGTGGTGTGGACGCAGTCGAGTCCGTCGCCGGGGTATGCGGCGCGGGTGGGGAACGTGTCGGTGGAGAAGCCGGACACGGCGGGGACGTATGGGTTGGCGTCGTGGGCGACGAGGTGTCAGGGGCCGGACGGTGGTGCGGTGTCGACGTCGACGAACACGGGTTCGCGGGTGCGGATCGTGGGGGGTTCGGGGACGGTGGATCCGTCGGCGAACACGGCGAGTGTGCAGTGGGAGGGTTCGTTCACGTCGGCGTTCTACGGGGGGATGGTGTATTGGACGGCGACGGACCCGAAGTTGACGGTTAATGCGGATGGTTCGGGTGAGGTGACGGCCACGCTGGGTGGTTATGGCGCGGATATGAATGATGCGTCGAAGTGGGCGGCGTTGCCGGCGACGGTGGTGACGTTGGCGGAGTTGTCGGGTGTGGAGGTGACGGATAGCGGGTTCACGGTGGCGCCGTCGTACCGGGGTGTGGAGGTGTCGGTTCCGGGTGGTGGTGCGGGGCAGTACCGGTCGGGTGCGGACTGGGGGTCGTGGCCGCAGTCGTTCGTGGACTTCCAGCAGCTGACGGGGGAGAGTTCGTACTGGTACAGCTCGAACCTGGCGGACGCGGACAAGGTCGCCGCACCCCTCACCGTCGGCTGGCCGGCCCTGCCGTCCGGGTCCCCGGGCGACCCCACCGGGACCCCCGCCTCCCCGGGCACGCCCACCGACGCGGGTCCGCCGACCGCGAGCGGCACACCGACGGCCGGCGGCACACCGACGGCGAGCGGTTCCCCGACCGCCCCGGCGTCGGGCGGCCCGAGCGGCACCCCGGCGGGCGGCTCCCCCTCGGCCCAGGGCTGCACGCTCTCCGACGGCGTCAAGGGCGGCAGCCTGGTCTGGGGCTTCAAGGAGAGCTTCCGGTCGTACGTCGTCTCCGGCGGCAGCGCCAACTCGATCACCGCCGGCGACGGGGCCCGCGTCCTCGACCAGGACCTCGCGGTGGCGGGCAAGGCGGCCAGCGGGACCTTCCTGTGGCCGTACGCGTCGAGTTCGTCGTACACCGGTCCGGCCGGCTTCACCGTGCAGTACGGCGGGAAGGTCGAGTTCAGCTACCCGGCGCACCTCTTCGACATCGTGATCGAGGACCCCGAGGTGGTGGTGAAGGGCACCTCCGGCACGCTCTACGCGGACGTCTCGCTGACGGTGACGGAGAACGGCAAGGCCGACACCGACGCCCGCGACCACGTGGCGCTGGCCTCGCTCGACCTGGGCGACAGCGGCCCGGCCGAGAGCGCGGACGGCATCACGCTGGTCGCCCACACCGCGATCCAGGACACCGACGCCTTCACCTTCGACGGCTCCGCCTTCTACCAGAAGGGCCAGGCGCTCGACGACGCCACCGTGCTGCTGTCCGGCTGCACCGGCACGCGGACCGGCGGCGCCTCCGCCGGCGGTGCGTCCGGCGGCTCGGCGTCCGGCGGTTCGCCCACCGGGTCCGACACCGACGGCGGCGTGATCCCGACCGTGCAGTACCGCCCGGGCGCGCTCGCCTCGACCGGCGCCGCGATCGGGCTGCCGCTGGCGGCCTCGCTGGCCGCACTCGCGGTCGGCGCCGCGCTCGTCGGGTCCGTCCGGCTACGCGTCCGTCGGCGGCGCGGCTGACCGCCGCCGCCACGGACCGGTGTGCGGCTCCCCGACAGGGGCCGCCACCGGAAGACGGTGGGGGCCGGGCCTGCCTGCCCGGCCCCCACCCCGGTGGCGCCGCCGGCGCCACCGCAGGGTTCCCTCGGAAGGAAAGAACCACAGATGTATGGAATCACCACCCGCCGCAGGCGGGACAGCGGGGAGGCCAGACCCCGCGGCGCCGTACGGCGGGCGCTGGCCGGCCTGACCGTCGCCGCCCTGGCGGCCGGCTCCGGCCTCGGACTGGCCCGGACCGCCGCGGCCGACTCCTCCGACGCCGTGGCGGTGTCGGATGCGTCGTTCGTGTGGGGTCTGGATGCTACGGCGAGTGCGGGGGCGTATTTCGGGGGGTGCAATTTCCTGTCGGCGGGTGCGGCGGGGGATACGGGTTCGAGTGTGGTGTGGACGCAGTCGAGTCCGTCGCCGGGGTATGCGGCGCGGGTGGGGAACGTGTCGGTGGAGAAGCCGGACACGGCGGGGACGTATGCGGAGCCGACGTGGGCGACGAGGTGTCAGGGGCCGGACGGGGGTGCGGTGTCGACGTCGACGAACACGGGTTCGCGGGTGCGGATCGTGGGGGGTTCGGGGACGGTGGATCCGTCGGCGAACACGGCGAGTATCCAGTGGGAGGGTTCGTTCACGTCGGCGTTCTACGGGGGGATGGTGTATTGGACGGCGACGGACCCGAAGTTGACGGTTAATGCGGATGGTTCGGGTGAGGTGACGGCCACGCTGGGTGGTTATGGCGCGGATATGAATGATGCGTCGAAGTGGGCGGCGTTGCCGGCGACGGTGGTGACGTTGGCGGAGTTGTCGGGTGCGGAGGTGACGGATAGCGGGTTCACGGTGGCGCCGTCGTACCGGGGTGTGGAGGTGTCGGTTCCGGGTGGTGGTGCGGGGCAGTACCGGTCGGGTGCGGACTGGGGGTCGTGGCCGCAGTCGTTCGTGGACTTCCAGCAGCTGACGGGGGAGAGTTCGTACTGGTACAGCTCGAACCTGGCGGACGCGGACAAGGTCGCCGCACCCCTCACCGTCGACTGGTCGACACCGGCCACCACACCGGCCCCGGACCCGCACCTGAGCGTGTCCCCGGCCACCGGCGCCAAGGACGGTGACACCCTCACCGTCTCCGGTACCGGCTACGACACCGCCACCGCGAACCCGCACGGCACCGGCAACGCGGGCGCCTACGTGGAACTGGGCTGGATCCAGGACTCCGGCTGGCAGCCGTCCCAGGGCTACCCGTCGAGCACCCGCTCCAACGTCTCGGCGGTCTGGGTGCACAGCACACCGACCGCCGGCGCCGCGAACGAGGCACAACTCGGCGACGACGGCAGCTTCCAGGTGGACCTGACCGTCGACAAGGCCGCCCTCGACGCCAAGAAGCTCGACGGCGGCACCCTTGCGGTCTTCACCGTCGGCGCGGGCGGCACCGTCAACGCCGGTGTCGAGGCGGCCGCGCCGATCACCCTCGACGACGGCGCCGCCACGGCCCCCGGCGACGACCAGGAGACCGTGACCGCCTCGCTGCCCGCCGACAGCGGGTCGTTCAGCTGGACCATCGACGCCACCGACCACGCCGTGACCCTCGGCGACGCGGCGGACAAGGGCGCCTACCTGGAGTCCACCGGTGACCTCCTGCCGGTCGTCGTCACCGACACCCGTACCGGCGGGCCCGCGTGGTCCGTCTCCGGCCAGATCGGCGACTTCACCGGCGGCCTGTCCGGCAGGTACCTGGGCTGGACGCCTGGGGTGGCCGCGGCCGGCGCCGGCGCCGTGCCCGGGGCGTCCGTCGCCCCCGGCCTGACCGCGGGCGACGGGCTGACCGCCGCCGCCACGCTCGCCTCGGCGGACGGCGGCCACGCCGCGGGCAGCGCGACGGTCGGCGCGGGTCTGGACATCCAGGTCCCGGCCGGAACGCCGGGCGGCACCTACACGGCCACGCTCACGCTCACCGCGCTGAGCTAGCGCCTGTCGCCGGTCCGGCGGATCTGCCGGACCGGCCCTGGCGCGGCCGCACCGACCGGGCCGAGCGGATATCTCGATGTCACCCCGCTCGCGGCCCCAAGGCGGTGGCCGGGACCGGTCCCGTACCGGTCCCGGCCACCGCGTCCGCGCCTCCCGCCCGGCCCGTTCGCGTTCCCCCGCTCCCTCGCGCCCGCCCGGTCCACCGGGACGGCCCGCGCGGCGCCCCACGGAACACCACGGAACACCACGGAACACCACGTAAGCCCACCGACACCGAAGGAACAGGTCCCGGCCATGCACGTCCTCCCCCTGCCCGCGCCCGGCCGGGGTGCCGCGGCGCTGGCCGTCGCCGCCCTGGCGCTCGCGGCGTCCGCGACCGGCGCGTCCCCGGCGACCGCCGCCGTCCCCGCCCCCGTCCAGGGCTCGACGACCACCGTGTCCGCGCCGGTCCGTACGGGCCCGGCGGCGGGCAACGGCGCGGCGGCGCCCGCGGTCGCGCCCGCCGCCGCGGACACCGCGGCGACCTGGAGCGTGGCGCCCGCCGACAACAGGATCGGCGTCGGCCGCCCCCACTTCACCTACACCCTGCCGCAGGGCACGCGGGTCACCGACGCGATCACGGTCGCCAACCGCGGCGACGCCCCGATCACCTTGCGGATCTACGCCAGCGACGCCTTCACCACGGCCTCCGGCGCCCTCGACCTGCTGCCGGCCGGTGAGGAGCCGACCGACGTCGGCGCCTGGACGGTGCCCCGGGCCGGCACCGTCACGCTGGCCCCGCAGCAGCAGCGCACGGTGCCCTTCACCGTCACCGTGCCCTCCGACGCGGCCCCCGGCGACCACACCGGCGGCCTCGTCACCTCGCTGGTCACGAAGGACGGCGCGGGCAAGGTCGGTCTCGACCGGCGGCTCGGCGCCCGCATCTACCTGAGGGTGCCCGGGGTCCTCACCCCGGCCCTGAAGGTCTCCGCGCTGCACACCGGCTACGACGGGACCGCGAACCCGGTCGGCTCCGGCTCCGCGCGGATCACCTACACCGTCACCAACTCGGGCAACGTCCGCGTGACCGCCGGTCAGAAGGTCCGGGTGCGGGCGCTGTTCGGCGCGCTCACCGGAACCACGGCGCTGCCCGCGCTGCCCGAACTCCTGCCGGGCGACTCGCTGACCCGCACCGCCGTCGTCCACGGCGTGCCGCCGGCCGGCCCGCTGCGCGTGACCGTCTCCCTCGATCCGAAGCCCGTGGGCGCCGACGGCGCGGCCGGGCAGCAGCCGGCGACGGCGCCCGTGGCGGCGTCCGCCTCGGACACGCTGTGGGCCTGGCCGTGGGCGGCGCTGCTCGCCGCCGCCGTGCTCGCCCTGCTGGTGTACGCGGGCGTCCTGCTGCGGCGGCGCGGTCGGCGCAAGGTGGCCGAGGCCGTGGAGAAGGCGCTGGGCGACGCCCTGAGCGGTGCCTGAACGCCGGCCCTTCGCGCCCGCCCCCGCTCACGCCGCCGGTCCGTCGTGCCCCGCTCGCGTCGGCCGTCCCCCGCCCGCACCGGCCGCCCCCGCACGCACCGCGGGACCGCCCCCTGGCGGAGGCGGTCCCGCGGGCCCGGCGGCCCTCCCGGGTCAGTCGCGGGCGAGTTCCGCGAGCAGGGCCCCGTTGAAGGCGAACGCCTGGCGGGACTCGCCGATCACGCGGTCCCGCTCGGGCCCGTCGACCGGGAGGGCGTCCAGCAGCGCGCGGTACTCCCGCTTGAAGGCCGCCGGGTTGGGGATGCCCTCGAAGACGTAGAAGCGGACCCCGTCGCCCTTGTGGTCGAACCCCCAGGTCTTCTGCGCGGTGTCGCGGACCACCTGCCCGCCGGACAGGTCGCCGAGGTAGCGGGTGTAGTGGTGCGCGACGTATCCGGCCGGCCAGGAGGCCGCCACCTCCGAGATGCGCGCGGTGTACGCGGCGGTCGCCCGCGCGGGGCGTGCCCGCTTTTGCCACCCGGGCCCGCGCAGATGCTCCAGGTCCCGCTCCAGCGACGGCACCCGCGAGAGTTCCGGGAAGAGGAAGGGGCCGGCCACGGGGTCGCCGGCGAGCGCCGCCGCGCCGTCCTCCAGCGCCCGGTACACGAACCACAGTTGCTCGGTGTAGCGCGCGTACGCCTCGATGCCGAGCCGGCCGCCGAGCATGTCGCTCATGAACGACGTGTTGTTGACCTCGGTGTGCAGGTCCTGGCTGGCGGTGCGGATGACGGTGGAGAAGGGGGTGGCGACAGGCAGCGGCGACAAGGTGGTCTCCCGGGCGTCAACAAGTGAGGTTTACCTAAGTAAGGCTTGCCTAACTCGATTAGTCAAGCTCTTGCCGACATCTCGTCGGCAAAGGCCGTACGGGAACACTTCCACCCCGAGTGGCTGTTCAATCCGGCCAGGAGGCAGGATTGCCTCCACCGTCGGCGTACCGTGTCGGTACCCGACACGGGCCCGGGGCGAGGGAAGGAGCTCGATGGCAGGCAGGAACAGGTTGTCCGGCTGGTTGCGCCGAGGCGCGGACAACGGGTCGTCCTCCTCGACCGCCCCCCGCCCCGCCCGGGCACCGCGCAACGCGCGCGGCTCCCGCACCGGTCCGCCCGGCCCCGACCCCCGGCGCGACGAGCTGACCCGGGCCGCCGCCACCGCCGGCTTCCGGCTGGCCCCCGCCGCCCACCCCGAGGGCTTCGGCTGTTCCTGCGAACGGATCGGCTGTCCCCTCCCCGGCCTGCACCCGGTCTCGCTCGCCTGGCAGACCCAGGCGTCCACCGAGCCGCAGCGCGTCGAGGACTGGCTGCGCGCCCACCCGCTGGCGAACTTCGTCACCGCGACCGGCATCGGCCACGACGTGCTCGACGTCCCCGCGGACGCCGGACGGCTCGCCCTGGAGCGGCTGACGGTGGACGCCGCGACGCTCGGGCCGGTCGCCGCACTCGGCGAGGACCGGCTGCTGTTCTTCACCGCGACCCGCGGCACGCCCGCCGACGAGGACGAGTGGTGGCCCTGCGCGCTGGACAGCCACCCCGAGACCGCCGACGAGCACCCGGGAATCCGCTGGCACTGCCGCGGCAGCTACGTGCTCCTGCCGCCCGCGCAGTTGCCCTCCGGCCACTTCGTCCAGTGGCTCGACGGCCACGGCCCCGACCTGCCGCTGCCCGACCCGCTGCCGGTGCTCGCCATCCTCACCGACGCCTGCGCCCAGTTCGGCTACGAGTTCGAGCCCGCCCCCGTCGGCTGGGGTCGCTGACCCCTCCTCGGCGTCACTCGCCCTTCGCGGAGACCAGGCCGGTCAGGTAGCTCACGAAGACCACCTTCGTGCCCGCCTTCCTCGGGGGCACCTCGACCATGGACTGGGCCACGCGGGAGAGGGTGATCGACGTCCTGGGCGTGCCGGTGGTGAGCGCCTTGGTGTCGGCGTCCAGGGTGAGCGGGTGGTCCGCGCGGAAGGTCGCGCGGGACTGGTGGCGCGAGCCGAAGAAGACGACCGCGCCACCGTCGGTGGTGCGCAGCGCGACCGGTGCGAAGTCGCCCGAGACGTCGGGCTGGTCGGCGTACTGCGTGACGGTGCTGGCGGTCCGGGCGGACTTCGCGCGGCTGTCTTTGAGGCCGGAGGTGGCCGGCCCGTCCGCGAACACCCCGGCCGCGGCGGCCCCGTTCTTCCCGTCGTCCTTGCCGCCGCCGGTGCCGCCGTCCAGGTAGGAGGCGTACTGCGCGCTCAACTGCCCCGGCTGGACCAGCAGATCGGTGCCGGCCAGCGGCACCGCCTCGGCGTGGCCGTCCTTGTCCAGCGCGAAGTCCGGCAGCGCGTCGGACGCCGCCACCCCGAGGAAGTCCGCCATCCACGGCCGGCCGGGCCCGCTGCGGCGGAACGCCAGCAGCCAGCGCGCGTCGCCGTTGCGGTTGGTCCTCGCCTCGGCCACGAAGAACTTCGGCCAGCCGCGCTGCTCGGGGACGAAGTACCTCGCGTCGGAGAACTCCAGCGCCGAGTATCCCTTGTTCCCGTCCGGGTTGTTGGCGTGCTTGGCGCGCACCCCGGCCTGGTCGATCGCGCCCAGCGGACCGGCCTCCACGGCGTCGATCGCCTGCTGGTCGTAGGACCTGGTCGCCTTGTTGTTCTGCGCGGCGAAGTCCGCCAGCACCTTGGCCGCCTCGGCGGGCCGTATCGACGGGATGAGTGCGCGCTCGCCGTGCACGGTCACGCAGCCGGCCAGCGGCACGGTCAGCGCGATGGCGGCGGCCCCGAGGCACAACCTGCGGCGGATCATGGCGCGTCGGCTCTCCTTCGTACCCGGTGGGATCGCCGCAAACCCTACCGGGCGCCGCCCGTCACGGGAGCGTGAGGACCTCGGCGCCGTCGGCCGTCACGACCAGCGTGTGCTCGAACTGGGCGGTCCGCCGGCGGTCCTTGGTGACGACCGTCCAGCCGTCCTCCCACACGTCGTACGTGTGCGTGCCCAGCGTCAGCATCGGCTCGATGGTGAAGGTCATCCCGGGCTGCATCACCGTGGTCGCGCGCGGGTCGTCGTAGTGCGGGATGATCAGGCCGGAGTGGAAGGCGGTGTGGATGCCGTGGCCGGTGAAGTCGCGCACCACGCCGTAGCCGAAGCGCTTGGCGTACGACTCGATCACCCGGCCGATCACGTTGATCCGCCGGCCCGGGCGGACCGCCTTGATCGCGCGGCTGAGCGCCTCCTCGGTCCGCTCCACCAGCAGCCGCGACTCCTCGTCCACCTCGCCCACGAGGTAGGTCGCGTTGCAGTCGCCGTGCACGCCGTGGATGAACGCCGTGACGTCCAGGTTGACGATGTCGCCGTCCCGCAGCACCGTCGAGTCCGGGATGCCGTGGCAGATCACCTCGTTGACGGACGTGCACAGCGACTTGGGGAAGCCGCGGTAGCCGAGGTCCGACGGGTAGGCCCGGTGGTCGACCATGTAGGTGTGGGCGATCCGGTCCAGCTCGTCCGTGGTCACCCCCGGCGCCACCGCCTTGGCGGCCGCCTCCATCGCCTGCGCGGCGATCCGCGAGGCGATCCGCATCCGCTCGACGGTCTCCTCGTCCTGCACCTCGGGGCCGGTGTACGGGGAGGGGCCCGGCTTGCCGACGTACTCGGGGCGCGGGATCGATGCGGGCACCTGGCGGGTGGGGGAGAGGGTGCCGGGCACGAGCGGCGACTGACCAGACATGCGAGGAGTGTATCCGCGGGAGACCGGGCACGATCAGGAGGTCCGGGCCGGGTCGGAGCGGCACGGCAACCGGCACGTGGACAGGCACGGACCAGGCACAGAAGCGGGCGCGGCGGCCTCGGCGGCGCCGGCGCCCGGTCCGGCCGCGAGCGAGGGAGAGCGACATGGCGTTCCACAAGGCGAACAAGCCCGCGGGCAAGCCAGGTGAGTGGTTCTACTGCCTCAAGCACCAGCGGGTGGAGGAGGGGCCGGACTGCCCCGCGAAGAACCGCTTCGGGCCCTACGCCACGCGCTCCGAGGCCGAGCATGCGATGGAGCGGGTGGCCGAGCGCAACGACGACTGGGACGCCCGGGACTGACCGGCACCGGCCCCGGGCCCCCTCCGGCGGGTTCCGCCGGGCTCGCCCCCGGGCCCGACCGGCGGCCCGACCTGCCGGTCCCGCGGCGCACGTGCGGGAAAACACGTTGCCCGGACCGCCGGCGCCGGGCAGATTCCCATGGGTGAAACTGAAGCGTCTCCTGCCCGACCTCGCGCCCTGGCGCAGTTCCCGCGACTTCCGCCTGATGTGGTCCTCGGGGGTGGTGACGGTCTTCGGCAGCTTCCTGACCATGGTCGCGCTGCCCGTGCAGATCAAGGACCTCACCGGCTCGGCGGTCGCGGTCGGCGCCGTGGGCGCGGTGGAGCTGGTGCCGCTGATCGTCTTCGGCCTCTACGGCGGCGCGCTGGCCGACGCCGTGGACCGCAAGACGCTGATCCTCGCCGCCGAGGCGGCCCAGGGACTGCTGGTGCTCGGCCTGCTGCTCAACACCGTGACCCCGCACCCCGCGGTCTGGCCGCTGTACGCCGGCGCGGCCCTGTCCAGCGCGCTCACCGGCCTGCAACGGCCCGCGCTGGACGCGATCGTCCCGCGCATCGTGGCCCGCGACCAGCTCGCGGCGGCCGCGTCCCTGAACGCCCTGCGCTGGCAGATCGGCGCGATCGCCGGCCCCTCCGCCGCCGGCGTGGTGATCGCCTACGCGGGTGTCGGCTGGTCCTACGGCATCGACGCGGCGACCTTCGCGGTCTCCGTGCTGCTCTGCCTCGGCCTGCGCCGCTCGCCGGCCGCCCACGACGCCCGGCCGCCGTCGCTGCGCGGCATCGCCGAGGGCGCCCGCTACGCCTGGAGCCGCAAGGAACTGCTGGGCACCTACCTGATCGACATGGCCGCGATGTTCTTCGCCTACCCGGCGGCGATCTTCCCCTTCCTCGCGGACGACCTGCACGCCCGCTGGTCGCTCGGCCTGATGTACGCCGCCGGGTCGGTCGGCTCGCTGCTGGTCAGCCTCACCAGCGGCTGGTCCTCGCGGGTGCGCCGGCACGGCCGGATGGTGGTCGCGGCGGCCGCGGGCTGGGGGCTGGCGATGGCCTGCGCGGGCTGGTCGGGGCGGATCTGGGTGGTGCTGGCCTTCCTCGCGGCGGCCGGCGCCTGCGACATGATCAGCGGCATCGGCCGCTCCACCATGTGGAACGAGACCATCCCGGACACCCTGCGCGGCCGGCTGGCCGGGATCGAGCTGCTGTCGTACTCCACCGGGCCGCAGCTCGGCCAGGTCCGCTCCGGCGGGGTCGCCGCGCTCAGCACCGCGCGGACCTCGGTCTGGTCCGGCGGGGTGGCCTGCGTCGCCTCGGTGGGCCTGCTGGCGCTGTTCCTGCCCGCCCTGATGGCCTACGACTCGCGCGACGCGGCCCCGGTGGAGCCCGCGGCCGGCGCCGACGAGCCGGCCATGGCGTAGGGCCCGGTCCGGCGGATCGCGCCGGGGCCCGGCACGGAACGGCGCGGTCGACGGGCGGCGCGCTGGCGGGGGCGTGCGGGCGGGGGCGTGCGGCGCGCTCCCGGGCCGCCCGGGAGCGGGGCGCGGGGCGGTCGGTGGGAGGATGGGCCCATGACCGCTGACGACGTGAAGAAGCCCGCCGCGAAGGACCCCTGGGCGCTGCCGGACGTGTCCGCCCTGACCGTGGGGGTGCTGGGCGGGACCGGGGACCAGGGCCGGGGCCTGGCCTACCGCCTGGCGCGGGCCGGTCAGTCCGTGGTGATCGGCTCGCGGGACGCCGCCCGCGCGCAGGCGGCCGCGGACGGGCTGGCCGCGGGCGAGCGGGGCGTCACCGGCGTGCAGGGCGCGGAGAACGCGGAGTGCGCCCGCCGCAGCGACATCGTGATCGTCGCCGTCCCCTGGGAGGGTCACGCGAAGACCCTCGAAGCGCTGCGCGAACCGCTCGCCGGCAAGCTCGTGGTCGACTGCGTCAACCCGCTCGGCTTCGACAAGCAGGGCGCCTACGCGCTCGTCCCCGACGAGGGGAGCGCCGCCCAGCAGGCCGCCGCGCTGCTGCCGGACTCCCGGGTCACCGCCGCCTTCCACCACCTGTCCGCGGTGCTCCTCCAGGACCCCGCGGTCGAGACGATCGACACCGACGTGATGGTGCTCGGCGACTCCCGCGCGGACACCGACCTGGTGCAGGCGCTCGCCGGCCGCATCCCCGGCATGCGCGGCGTCTTCGCCGGCCGGCTGCGCAACGCCCACCAGGTCGAGTCCCTGGTGGCCAACCTGATCTCCGTCAACCGCCGCTACAAGGCCCACGCCGGCCTGCGCGTCACCGACGTGTGACCGGGTCGACCGGTCCCGCCGACGGTGTGAGCAGGACCGGCACCGTCGGCAGGACCGGCCCACCCGACACCGCTGGTTGCCTGTCCGACACCGCCGGCCTACCCCACACCGCCGGGAGGACCGGCACCCCCCGACCGAGCCCGCCGACACCGGCCGCACCGCACAGGAGCCCGACCACCATGCCCCGCCTCGCCCTCTACTCCCTGATCGTGTGCCTGCTGGCCGTGGCGGCAGCGGTGGTCTCCTTCGTCCACGGCCAGTGGATCGGGGTGATCTGGGTGCTGCTCGCGGGGGTGACCAGCAACATGTGCTGGTACTACCACCGCCGCGCCAAGCTGGCGGCCGCCGCGGGCCGGCAGCGCGCCGCCGGGTGACCCCGCGCGTAGCCCGCCCGGCTCACCTCTTCCAGAACTGGAAGAGGTAGTAGCCGTAGGACGCCATCCAGTCCGGCACGCCGAACCAGGTCATCACCCGGTACATCGCGTCGAAGAACCTCACGTTCACCGAGTGGATGTAGAGCACCCCGAAGACGGCGAGCATCCCGAACGGCGCGAACGGCTGCACCTGGCGGCGTACCTCGTACGACAGCCACGGCTCGATCACGCCGTACCCGTCCAGGCCGGGGACCGGCAGGAAGTTCATGATCGCCGCGGTCACCTGGAGCAGCGCGAGGAACCCGAGGGCGGCCCGGAAGTCCTGCGGCCAGGAGTCGGCCAGGCCCAGGGTG
Source organism: Streptomyces sp. SN-593 (assembly GCF_016756395.1). Taxonomy (NCBI): domain Bacteria; kingdom Bacillati; phylum Actinomycetota; class Actinomycetes; order Kitasatosporales; family Streptomycetaceae; genus Actinacidiphila; species Actinacidiphila reveromycinica. The sequence continues at coordinate 2,231,007 of NZ_AP018365.1, read as the reverse complement.
AAGGGCAGCATCAGCAGCACCGCGAAGGCCACGTTGACCAGCGGGCCCGCCGCGGAGACCAGGCTGTGCCGCAGCCGACCGCGGATGCGGGCGCGCTCGATGAGCACCGCGCCGCCGGGCAGGCCGATGCCGCCGAGGATGACGAAGATCACCGGCAGCAGGATCGACAGCGCCGCGTTCGCGTACTTCAGCGGGTTGAGGGTCAGGTAGCCCTTGGCCTCGACGCTGCTGTCGCCGCTGTGCAGGGCGGTGCGGGCGTGCGCGTACTCGTGCAGGCACAGGGAGAACAGCCAGCCGGACAGCACGAACAGGAACACCGCGAAGCCGGAGTCGGACGCGTAGTGCGACCACACGGCCCAGCCGGAGACCACCATCACCGCGGTGATGCCGAGGAACACCGGGCTGATCCGGCGGTTCTCGCCTCGCCTGGTCATACGCAGCGGGGTGACGGTCATCTACGGGCTCCTCGCGGGGCGGCGGTGCTGTGCGGGCGGTGCGGCGTGGTGCGGGTGCTGTGGCGGTGCGGGTGGCGCGGTGCTGTGAGGTGCGGTGTGCGGTGCTGTGAGGTGCGGTGCCGCCCGATCATGCCATCCCGGGCGGCCCCGGACACGTGCCACGTCCGCAGAACGGTCGGCGGCGGACCCCGGTTCCTAAAGGCGCCGGGACCCCGGGCCGCGCACTTCGTGACACCGGCCGGGCCGACTCCGCAAGAATGGGGCCGTGCGATACACGATCCTCGGCCCGACCCAGGCCCTGCGGGACGACGGCGACCCCGTCGCCCTCGCGGGCGGGCGCCTGCGCGCGCTGCTCACCGCGCTGGCGCTGCGGCCCGGCCGGGTGGTCGGCGCGGACGCGCTGATCGACGAGGTGTGGGACGGGGAGCCGCCCGCCGGGGCGGTCGGGGCGCTCCAGGCCCTGGTCGGCCGGCTGCGGCGGGTGCTGGGCCACGAGGCGGTCGCCTCCGTCGGCGGCGGCTACCGGCTCCAGGCCGCTCGCGACGACGTGGACCTGTACCGCTTCGAGCGGCTCGCCGAGGAGGGCGCCCGGGCCCTGGCCGACGGCGACCCGGTGAAGGCGGCCGGACTGCTCGGCGACGCGCTCGCCCTGTGGCGCGGCCCGGCGCTGGCGGACCTGCCCGACCGCGGCACCGCCGCCGTACGCAGCGAGGCCCTGCGGCTGGACACCCGGCGGCAGCGGCTCACCGCCGAACTCGCGCTCGGCCGGGCCGGGCAGGTGCTGCCGGAACTCGCCGAGCTGGCCGCCGCGCACCCGCTGGACGAGCCGCTGCGCGCCCTGCACATCCGCGCCCTGCGCGCGGCCGGCCGGACCGCGGAGGCGCTCACCGCCTACGAGGCGGTCCGCCGCGACCTCGCCGACCGGCTCGGCGCCGACCCCGGCGACGAGCTGCGCCGCCTGCACGCGGAACTGCTGCGACCGGCGCAGCCCGCGCCCTCCGCCTCCCCGCCCGCCTCCGGGACCTCCTCCGCCGCGGCCCCGTCCGGCGCGGGGCCCGCGCCCGTTCCCGAAGCCGCCGCCGTACGGGGCCCCGCCGGCCCGTACCCGGACCGGACCGCGGAGGTGCCGCAGGGCTGGACGTACGACCGCACCCGCGCCGGCGCCGCGCCCGCCGCCGACCCGCAGCACGCCGCCGCCGGGGCCGGCGGCCTGCCGCCGAAGGCCGGGCTCGGCAACGCCCGGGCCCGGCTGACCAGCTTCGTCGGCCGGGAGCGCGACCTCGCGGCGGTGCGGCAGGACCTCGCGCAGGGCCGGCTGGTGACGATCACCGGGCCGGGCGGCACCGGCAAGACCCGGCTCTCGCAGGAAGCCGGGGACCTGGTCTCCGGCCGCTGGGCGGACGGCGTCTGGTACGCCGAACTGGCCCCGGTCAGCGACCCGCGCACCCTGCCGGAGGCGGTGATCAGCTCGCTCGGCCTGCGCGAGACGCTGCTGCACCACGGCAGCGCCGCCGGCGCCGCGCTCGCGGCGGAGGCCGGCCCGCGCGACGCGGCCCGGCAGCTCATCGACTACTGCACCGGCCGCGAACTGCTGATCGTGCTGGACAACTGCGAGCACGTCGTCGACGCGGCCGCCACCCTCGCGGAGTCGCTGCTCGCGTCCTGCCCGCGCCTGTCGGTCCTGGCCACCAGCCGCGAACCGCTGGGTGTGCCGGGCGAGTTGGTGCGGCCACTGGACCCGCTGCCGGACCCGACCGCGCTGCGCCTGCTCGCCGACCGCGGCGCCGCGGCCCGCCCGGGCTTCTCCGTCGAGGACGACCCGGTGGCGTGCGCGGAGCTGTGCCGGCGGCTGGACGGCCTGCCGCTGGCGATCGAGCTGGCCGCGGCCCGGTTGCGGAGCCTCTCGCCGCGCCAGCTCGCCGACCGGCTCGACGACCGCTTCCGGCTGCTGACCGGCGGCAGCCGTACCCTGCTGCCGCGCCAGCAGACGCTGCGCGCCGTCGTCGACTGGTCCTGGGACCTGCTCGACCCGGCCGAGCGGGTCCTGCTGCGCCGGCTCGCCGTCTTCCGCGGCGGCTGGACGCTCGACGCCGTCGAGGCGGTCTGCGCGGACCCGGACCCCGCGACTTCCGCGGCGGCCGGCCCCGCCCACCCGGTGACCGCGCACGCCGGCCCCGCCCCCTCGGTGACCGCGCACGCCGCTCCCGCCCACCCCGGCCCCGCCGACCGGGAGGCGGCCGCGGCACCCGACGACCGGATAGCGCCGCCGGACGCGGCCGCCCTGCTCGCCTCCCTCGTCGACAAGTCCCTGGTCCTGGCCGACCAGGGCGACGACGGCACCCGCTACCGGATGCTGGAGACCATCTCCGAGTACGCCGGCGAGCGGCTCGACGCGTCCGGCGAGCGCGCCCGGATCGAGCGCCACCACGTCGTCTACTTCCGCGAGTACGTCCGCGCCGCCGACCCGAAGCTGCGCGAGCGCGGCCAACTGGTCTGGTTCGACCGGCTGGAGCGCGAGCACGACAACCTGCGGGCGGCGCTGCGCCGGGCGGTGGACGGCGGCGACGAGCAGGAGGCCCTGCTGCTCGTGATCGGCTGCGCCTGGTTCTGGGAGGTGCGCAACTACGTCTCGGAGCGCACCCACTGGCCGGCGGCGGTCGCCGCGCTCGGCCCCGACCCGTTCACCGAGCCGCCGGCCCTGGTGCCGGTCGAGCGCGGCACCCTGGACGACCCGCCGCCGCTGGAGGGCGAGCGGCTGATCGAGGCCCGTCGGCAGGTCCACGTGATCGAGATGTCCGCCCGTGACGACGAGCACGACTGGTGGTCCGACGAGCGCACCGTACGGGTCGGCCTGGCCCTGATCGACACCTACCCGCCGCACCTGCCGCAGTCCGCGCGGCAACCCGGCATCGCCCGCGCCTTCGGGGCGTTCTTCTCCGGCGACTTCGACCGGGTGCACGAGTTGCTGGACGAGACCGTCGCGTGCTGCCGCCGCTTCGGCCGCACCTGGGAGCTGGCCTACGTCCTGCAACTGCGGGCGAAGGTGAACAACGACATCAGCGAGCGGCTCGACGCCTCGCTGGCCGACATCGGCGAGAGCCGGCGGCTGTTCGAGCAGATCGGCGACGAGTGGGGGACCGCCGAGACGCTGTCGGGGGAGGCCGAGGCCGCGGGCAACATGGGCGACTGGCACCGGGCTGTGCTCTGCTGCCGCGAGGGCATCGCGCTGGCCCGCAAGGTGGGCGCCCACCAGCACGTGCCGGTGCTGGCGGTGCGGCTCGGCGAGGCGCTGACGAGCACCGGCGACCCGGTCGAGGGCGAGCGGGTGATGCGCGAGGGCATCACGGACGCCGAGCGGTTCGGCTCGGCCAGCTACGGCGCCGCCTTCTACGGCAGGGTGCAGCTCGCGGGCCTGCTCTCCCGCACCGGGCGGCTGCCCGAGGCGCTGGAACTGATCGAGAGGACCGTGGAGGAGAGCAAGGAGCACGACTCCCCGGTGCCCGGCTTCGTCAGCGGGATGCTCGGCGGCATGAAGGGCTACCTGCTGGGCCGGTCCGGTGACCCGGCCGGCGGCCTCACCCGGCTCGCCGAGGGCGTCGGCGAGATGAACGGCCACCCGCTGGCCCGGGTGATCGCCCCCCGGGTGGCGATCGTGATGGCGCCCGGTGTCGCCGAACTGCTGGTGCTGCTCGCCGAGGCCGAGCCCGGGGTGAAGCCGGAACGGCTGGAGCGGGCGGCCGTGCTGCTGTCGGCGCACGACCGGCTGCGGCCGGTGGCGGTCCCGCCGCTGGAGGCCCGGGACATCGAGCGGACCCGGGACCGGCTGCGCGCGCTGCTCGGCGAGGACGGCTACGCCGCCGCGTACGCCGGAGGCGACGGCCTCGGTGTCGGCGAGACCGTCGCCCTGATGCGCGACGTGGACTGACGGCTCCGGCTCCGGGCACCCGCGCGGTGCCGGCGGGAGGGCGGGGACAGCCGCTCAGGTCTTCTTCCGGAACCGCGCGACCGCCAGCGGCGCGGTCACCACGGTGATGCCGACGGCCCACCCGAGCGTCATCCACACCGAGTGCGCCACCGCGCCGCCGTTGATGAGCGCCCGTGAGGCGTCCGCGAGGTTGGAGAGCGGGTTGACCTTGGTGAAGTTGTGCAGCCAGCCGGGCATCGTGGTCGGGCTGGCGAAGATCGAACTGCCGAACTGCAACGGCATCAGCACCAGCATGCCCACCCCCTGGACCGCCTGGGCCGTCTTCATGGTCAGGCCCAGCAGGATGAAGATCCACATCAGCGAGGCACCGAAGACGACGGACAGCACGATCGCCGCCGCCAGGTGCAGCACGTTCGTCTCGATGGACATGCCGAGCGCGAAGCCCATGCCCAGCAGGATCGCGATGGCGATCAGCAGCCGGCCGACCTCGACCACGATCTTCGCGATCAGCACGGTGGACCGGGCGATCGGCATGGTGCGGAACCGGTCCATGACCCCCTTCCGGAAGTCGTCGTTGATGCCGCTGCCGACCGCCATGGACAGGTTCATCCCCATCATGGCCATCAGGCCGGGCACCACGTAGTTCACGTACTCGTGCTGGTGCCCCTTGCCGGAGATCGCGCCGCCGAAGACGTACACGAACAGCAGCGTGAAGATCACCGGCATCAGCACCGCGTCGAACATCGACTCGGGGTCCTGCTTGATCTGGAGCATGTTGCGGCGCGCGAGCGCGCCGATGTGCCGCAGGTTGGCCCGCAGGCCGATCCTGCCCTCGTCCGAGGCGACCCGCGTCGGGGCGGGCGCCGTCGCCGTCACGGCGCTCATACCGAGACCTCCACGTTCTTCTTCGGGTGCGGTGCGCCGTCCGCGGCGCCTTCGGGGTCCGCCGGGTCCCGCTCGTCCGGGTCCGCCGACGACTTCTGGCCGGTGATGGCGAGGAACACCTCGTCCAGGCTGGGCAGATGGGTGTCGATGTGCGCGATGCCGTAGCCGCGCGCGCCCAGCAGGCCGACCACGGCGGTGAGCTGGTCGTCGCTGAGGATCGGCACGCTGACCAGGCCGTCCTCGTCGGTACGGGCGCCGGCCACGCCGTCGAGCCCGGCCTCGACGATCGCCGCGGCCATCCCGGCGGCCGCGTCGGGCCGGCTCGGCCGTATCCGCAGGGTCCGGCCGCCGACCTTCGCCTTCAGCTCGGCCACCCTGCCGCCGGCGATGATCCGGCCGCGGTCGATGACCGTCAGCTCGTTCGCGAGCTGCTCGGCCTCCTCCATGTACTGGGTGGTGAGCAGCACCGTCGCGCCGTCGGCGACCATCCGCTGCACCTCGTCCCACACCTCGTTGCGGGTGCGCGGGTCCAGGCCCGTGGTCGGCTCGTCCAGGTAGAGCACCGCCGGGCGGCCGATCATGCTGGCCGCCAGGTCCAGGCGGCGGCGCATCCCGCCGGAGTACTGCATCGCCGGCCGCCTGGCGGCCTCCGTGAGCGAGAAGCGCTCCAGCAGCTCGTCGGCGCGGGCCCTGGCGTCCTTGCGGGGCAGGTCGAGCAGCCGCCCGATCATGTACAGGTTCTCCCGGCCGGAGAGCTTCTCGTCGACCGAGGCGTACTGCCCGGTCAGCCCGATCACCCGGCGAAGCTGCCGGGGCTGCTTGAGCACGTCGTAGCCCGCCACCCGCGCGGTGCCGGCGTCCGGCTGCACCAGGGTGGACAGCACCCGCACCAGCGTGGTCTTGCCGGCCCCGTTCGGGCCGAGGACGCCGAGCACCGTGCCCTGGCGCACTTCCAGATCCACCCCGTCGAGCGCCTTGGTCGGTCCGTAGTGCTTGACCAGACCGCGCACCTCGACGGCGGCGGTCCCACCGTTGTCTGTCCGTCGCGTCGTCATGGCCACCACGATGCACCGGTCCACCGACACGGCGCCGATATCCCACCGACAGCGATATGTCGGTGCGGTATCGGCGGCGAACCTCCCAGGCCGGCGCGGTGACGGCGGCGCGGGGCGGGCGACCGGCGGAGGCGGCCGCGGTGCGGCCGGCCGGCGCGGGTGCGCGGTGGTCAGCCGGCGGCGCCGCGCGGGCGGTCCGTGGGCTGCGCGCCGGACTGCGGGATGCTCAGCAGCAGGGTGCCGTCGGAGGCCCGCACCTCGAACCGGCTGATCGACGCCGGGTGCATCCCGGTGGCGCCGCTGACGCTCAGCGGCTTGGGGTGCCGGCCCGTGCCGTAGCCGGACCGCGGCACCGCCCAGGTCGCGACGGTCTCCCGGGAGTCGTCGCGGCCCACGGCGTCCAGGTGGCAGTGGTCCGGGCCGTACACCCCGGTCAGCCGCAGGTTCACGGCGGTGCCCCACGCCTTGTCGGTCAGCGCCACCACCGCGGACACCCCGGTCGCCGGGTTCCTCGCCGTGTCGCGCGCGCCGGGCCGGGCGTCGGCGGTCGAGGAGCCGCCGCCGTCGCCGTGGGTGGCCACGACCGCGATCGTGGGACCGCCGACGACCAGCACCGCGGCCACCGCGACCGCCGTCAGCCGGCGCCTGCGGCGCGCCCGCCGCTCGTCGGCGACCCGCCGCAGCAGCCGGTCGAGCAGCGCGTCACCGGGCGGCTCGGGCAGGCCGACACCGTCCTCGCGCAGCTCGGCGAGGACCGGCACCACCCCGCTCAGCTCGTCCAGTTCCCGCCCGCAGGCGTCGCACCCGGCGAGGTGCTCCTCGAACGCGGACATCTCCGCGTCGTCGAGTGCCCCGAGCAGGTAGGCGCCCACGTCCGCATGGGGCGGCATGGGGGTCACGAGGTGGTCACCCCTCTCTCCTCCAGTGCGTTCCGCGCGGCGCGCAGCGCGTAGAAGACCCGCGACCGCACGGTCCCGGGCGGCAGCCCCAGCTCCTCGGCGGCCTCGTTGACGGTCCGGCCCCTGAAGTACGTCTCGACGAGTGCCTCGCGGTGGGCGGCGGACAGGTCCTGGAGGGCGTCCGAGATCGTCATCAGGCGCAGCGAGCGCTCCAACTCGTCGCGCGCGGGCAACTGGTCGAGGACGGCGGGCGAGGTCTCCGGCGGGCGGGACAGGCGGCTGCGGTGGCCGTCGATCACGATCCGCCGGGCCACGGTGACCAGCCAGGGCCGCAGGGACCTGGCCGCCGGGTCCAGCCGCGAGGCGTTCTTCCAGGCCCGCAGCAGCGTCTCCTGCACCACGTCCTCGGCGAGGTGGCGGTCGCCCGCGACGAGCTTGAGCACGTAGGCGAACAGGGCGCCCGCGTGCTCGTGGTACAGCGCCCGCATGAGGTCTTCCTCCGGCACCGGGCCGTCGGTCCCGGGCGCGGGCCCGGACCGGGCCGCGCGGTCGAGGCCGGGCGGCCGCGCCGCGCCCGCCTGTTCCGGGATCTCCGGAGGGGGTCCGTCCACGGGCGCATCCTGCCGCACCGGCGGCTCCCGGTCGAGTTCGCGTATCGCGGATCGAGACATCAGCGGGGCACCCCTGACGGCGGCGGGTCGCCGCGGCCGCGGCGCTCACCCCTCCTGTACGCAGCCGCGGCCGGAACGTCTCAGGTCACGCGCGGAAAAGGCCGGAGAACGCGCGGGAGGGGCGGGCCCGGCGTGCCGGACCCGCCCCTCCTGTGACATCGCACTCACCGGCCGCACCGGCCGCACCGGCCCACCCGGGTCCCACCGGCCGCTCCCGTCCCGGCGGCCGCTCCGTTCCCACCGGCCCGCACCCGAGCGCGGGGTCCGGTGGACCTCGTCACATCGGGCGGGCCGGGGTGGGCCGGGGGACCCGGCGGGCTCAGTGGAAGGTGTGCTCCTCCGCCGGGAACTCCCCGCCCACCACGTCCTGCGCGTACGCCTTCGCCGCGTCGCCCAGGGTGCGGCGCAGGTCGGCGTACTGCTTGGTGAAGCGCGGCACCTTCCCGCCGGTCATGCCGGCCATGTCGGTCCACACCAGCACCTGCGCGTCGGTGTCGGGGCCGGCACCGATCCCGATCACCGGGATCTCCAGCGCCCGGGTGATCTCGGCGGCGACCTCCGAGGGCACCAGTTCGAGCACCAGCGCGAAGGCGCCCGCGTCCTGCGCGGCCTTGGCGTCCTGGACCAGGCGGTGCGCCGCCTCGTCGCCCCGGCCCTGGACGCGGTAGCCCAGGGTGTGCACGGACTGCGGGGTCAGGCCCATGTGCGCCATGACCGGGATGCCGGCCTCGACCAGCGCCTCGGTCTGCGCGAGCGAGCGCTTGCCGCCCTCCAGCTTGACCGCGCCGACGCCGGCCTCCTTCACCAGCCGGGTCGCGCTGCGCAGGGCCTGCACCGGACCCTCCTGGTACGACCCGAAGGTCAGGTCGGCGACGATCAGCGCCCGCCGGGTGCCGCGCACCACGGCGGCGGAGAGCATCGCCATGTGGTCGAGCGTGACCGGCACGGTGGTGTCGTAGCCGAGGTGGCAGTTGCCCATCGAGTCCCCGACGAGCAGCACCGGGATGCCGGCCTCGTCGAAGACGGACGCGGTCATCGCGTCGTAGGCGGTGAGCATGGGCCACTTCTCGCCGCGCTCCTTGGCGGCGCCGAGGTCCCGTACGGTCACCCGGCGGGTGCCGGACCCGCCGTAGAGGGCCTTCGGGTGGTCGGCTGCGGACGTCTGGGCAGCCGGAAGCTGCGTCATGGTGACGGCTCCTTCTTCTGTCATCTCGAGGCGCCCTGACGGCGTCCCCGGACCACCTCCCATGCTGGCACGCCGCGCCCCGTCCGGAAAGCCCCGAGGTCCGGGCCCGACCCGGAAAAGCCCTGGAGTCCGGGGCGGGCCCGGGCACGGCCCGAGGTCCGGGTCCGTCAGCCGGCCGCGGGAAGGCCCACCCCGCCCAGGACGGCCAGGTCCGTGCGCCGCGGCGGAGCCGACAGCAGCGCGAGGACGTCCGCGGGCCGCGGGCCGTCCGCGGTCGGTGGCGCGGACAGGGCCGCCTGCGCGGCGCCCTCGTCCCGCCAGACCTCCGTGACGTGCACCACGTCCGGAGCGCCGGCCTCCCGGCCGACCAGGTAGACCTCGCAGCCCGGGAAGCCGCGCAGGCCCTCCGCCACCCGCAGCAGCAGCCCGGCCAGCTCACCGCCCCTGCCCGGGTGCGCGGTCATGGTCATCAGCCTGCCGATCACGCTCAGACCAGCGTGGTGATGCAGAAGGGGTGGCCGGCGGGGTCGAGCAGCACCCGCCACCGGTCGGGCCGGGGCTGCGTCGGGGGCTCGGTGGCGCCCAGCTCCAGCAGGTGGGCCTGGGCGGCGTCCAGGTCGTCCACGCCCAGTTCCAGGTGGGCCTGCTTCTCCCGGGACGGGTCCGGCCAGGTGGGCCGCCGGTAGTCGGCCAGCCGGTTGAACCCCAGCCCGGCCGCGCCCTCCTCGCCGAGCAGGACGAAGTCGTCCCCGGCGTAGGCGACGGGCAGGCCGAGGGCGTCGGCGTAGAAGCGGGCCAGTTCGGCGGGGTCGGCGCAGTCGAACGTGACGGCGGCGTAGCGGATGGCGGGCGCGGTCGCGGCTGAGGTGCTCATGGGGACGACGCTACGACGGGACCCGGACAGTCCCGGTCCTGGTCGTGCGGCACACTTCAGGACGTGATCAGCACCTCGGCCCGCCTGCTGCGCCTCGTCTCGCTGCTGACCGCGCGGCCGTCGTGGACCTGTGGCGAGCTGGCCGAGCGGATGGCGGTGACCGCCCGCACGGTGCGGCGGGACATCGCCAGGCTCCGCGAACTGGGCTACCAGGTCGAGTCCGAACCCGGGCCGTGGGGCGGCTACCGGCTGCGCCCCGGGGCCCGCGTCCCGCCGCTGGTCCTCGACGACGAGGAGGCGCTCGCGGTGGCCGTCGGGCTGCGCGAGGCCGCGCTCAGCGGCGTCCTCGGCGGCGACCAGGCCGCGCTGTCCGCCCTGCTGAAGCTGCGTCAGGTGCTGCCGGGCCGGATCGCGGACCGGCTGGGCGCGATGGACACCGCCTTCGTCCACACCACCCGGCCGGACGCGCCGCAGGTCGCGCCCGGCACGCTGCGCGAACTGGCCGTCGCGTGCCTGCGGGCCGAGCGCAGCCGCCTGTCGTACCGGGACCGGGAGGGCAGGGCCACCGTCCGGGAGGTCGACCCCTACCGCCTGGTGCACACCGGACGCCGCTGGTACTTCGTCGCGCGGGACGTGGCGCGGGACGCGTGGCGCACCTTCCGGGCGGACCGGGTCGAGCGGATACGGCCCACCGGGCACCCGGTCGAACTCGTCGACCCGCCCGACCCCGCGCTGCTGGTCTCCCGCTCCATCGCGGCCGGCGCCTACCCGGTGTACGTGACGGTCCGCCTGCCGCTGCCCCTGGAGCAGGCGCTCCGGCTGATCCCGCCGACGGTCGGCGCCCACCGCGCGGAGGGCGCCGGGGCCACCGTCGTGGACGTCGGCGGTCCCGACGCGGACGGGCTGGCGCGGTACCTGCTGGGCCTCGCCACCCCGCTGCGGGTGCTGGCGCCGGACGACGTGCGGGAGGCGCTGCTGCGCCGTACCCGCGAGCTGTACGAGGAGAACGAGGACCGCGAGCTGTACGAGGAGAGCGAACCGTACGAGGAGGGCGAGAGCCGCGAGCCGTACGAGGAGAGCCGCGAGGACAGGGCGGACGGCCCGGGGCCGTGACCGGGCCGGTCGGCCGGACGTACCGGCCGGACCCGTCAGGGCAGTTCGAGCCTGGCCGCCACCGGGAGGTGGTCGCTGCCCGTCTTCGGCAGGGTCCAGGACGAGACCGGCTCGATGCCCTTGACCATGATCTGGTCGATCCGCGCCATCGGGAAGGACGCCGGCCAGCTGAAGCCCATGCCGTCGCCGGCGGCGCCCTGGGTGGAGCGCATCTGGGAGGTGACGGAGGCGAGCGCGCGGTCGTTCATGGTGCCGTTGAGGTCGCCGAGCAGCACCACGTCCGGCACGCTCTCCGCGGCGATCGCCTCGCCGAGCGCGTCGGCGGCCCGGTCCCGCTGCCCGGCCGTGAACCCGGCGTCGAACTTGACCCGCACGGACGGCAGATGGGCGACGTACACCGCGACCTCGCCGTGCGGGGTGGTGGCGGTGGCGCGCATCGCCCGGGTCCAGCCCAGCCGGATGTCCACCGGACGGACCGCGCTGAGCGGGTACTTGCTCCACAGGCCGACCGTGCCCTGCACCGAGTGGTACGGGTAGGCGGCGGCCAGGTCGCGGCTGTAGCGCGCCACCTGGTCGGTCGCCAGCTCCTCCAGGGCGACCAGGTCCGCGTGCGCGGCGATCACGTCCTTGGCGGTGCCGTCGGGGTCGGGGTTCTCGGCGTTGACGTTGTGCGTGAGCACCGTCAGGTCGCCGCCGGACCCGGCCTTGTCCGTGAGCAGCCCGCCGAAGAGGTTGAACCACACCGCGGCCGGCAGCAGTACCGCGATCAGCGCGGTGACCGAGCGGCGCAGCACCGCGACCACCAGCAGCACCGGCACGGCCAGTCCGAGCCAGGGCAGGAACGTCTCCAGCAGGCTGCCGAGGTTGCCCACCCGGTTCGGCACCCTGGCGTGGAAGACCAGCAGGCCGGTCAGCACCACGGCGACCGCCGCCGTGGCGATGCCCCGCCGCCACATCCCCGCCGGCCGCCACCATCGCAGGAAGCGGGCGCGCAGCCGGTCCCGGGCCCCCGGCACGGTCCCCGGACCCACCGGGTCCCCGCCGTCCGTGCTGGTGTCCGTACCGTTCTGCGCCTGGGTCATAGAAGTCCTTGCCTGCCTGCCACTTGCCGCTGCTTTCGAACCCTAGGGCCTGCCGCCGTGATCGCCGCGACGTCGCGCCGCCGGCACGCACGTCCGTCGTACCGCCGTCGGCGCGAGCACCGGCCGGACCGCCGCCGGCACGCACGTCCGTCGTACCGCCGCCGGCACGCACCGGGCGGACCGTCACCGGTCGCCGACTCCGAGCGACCGACTCTACGGGATTCGCATGTGAATCGACGGGCGGGTGGGGGTGGGGGGTTCCCGCTCCGGCGCGGATCGCGGGGACTGTGACAAGACGCGCACAAAGGCGGCCGGCAGCCAGCCGGGTGTCCCGCCCCGGCGGGCCGCCGGCCGTGCGCGGTCAGGGCCGGTCCTAAGGCCGGTCCGGCGGACCCTCCCGGTCACCGCTCCGGCGCCGCGGACGCATGCCGTCGAGCAGGGTGTCCACCACCCGGTCGGCGAGGTCCGGGGGCAGCGGCGCGTCCGGGTGGAGCGTGGCGCGGGCGAGGACCGGGCCGGCCACCATGTCGCAGAGCAGTTCGAGGTCCGCGCCGAGCTCGGGCCGGATCTCACCGCTGGCGATGCCGCGTTCGAGCAGCCCGACGAGCATCCGGCGGCGGCCGGCGATGACGGTGTCGTGGTAGCGCCTCCACAGTTCCGGGTTGCTCTGCATCTGCGTCACCATGGTGCGCAGCAGCGCCGACTCGCGCTTGGCGAGGCTGCGCCGGCGGATGAACTCGACCGCGCGGACCAGGTCCGCGCGCAGGTCGCCGGTCTCGGTGCCGGCCGGCGGCGGTCCGTCGAGGGTGGCGAGCACGTCGAGCAGCAGGGGTTCCTTGCCGGGCCAGCGCCGGTAGAGCGTCGCCTTGCCGACGCCCGCCCGGCGGGCGATGCCCTCCATGGTGAGGTCGCCGATCGACGTGCCCTCGGAGATCAGCCGCATCACGGCGTCGATGACGCTGCGGTCCACGGCGGCGCTGCGCGGGCGTCCGCGCGGGGCGGTGCCCACCGCGGGGGCGCTGCCCCGGCCGCCGGGCACGCCCGGGGCCCCGCCGTCCGACGTCGCGCCGCCGGCCGTCGCGCCGCCGGTCGTCGCGCCGCCGGCCCTTGCGCCGCTCGCCGTGTTTCCGTCCGTCACTGCTCCGCACCCACCATCTCCCGGTCCTCCGAGCCGCCGCCGGGCGCGGGCGAGGGCGCGGACTTCGGCGGCAGGAAGAGGAAGGCGATCACGCCGCCGAGGATGGCGACGCCCGCGGAGGCGGCCGCGGTGACGTGCATGGCGTGGATGAACGCGTCGTCGGCGGGCCGCACCAGCACCGCGCCGCGCGGGCCGAGCTTCTCCGCGACGCCGAGGGTCGCCTCGATCGACTCGCCGGCCGCGTGCCGCTGCCCCGCGGGCAGGCTGCCGAGGTGGGAGCTGACGCCGTTGCGGTAGACGGTGGACATCACCGAGCCGAGCACGGCGACCCCGAGCGCGCCGCCGACCTGGCGGAAGGTGTTGTTGACCGCGGAGCCCGAACCGGCCTTCTCGCGCGGCAGCGACGACATGATCATCACGGTGGCCGGCGGCATGATGTGCGCCATCGCCGTCCCCATCACGAAGAACAGCACCTCCAACTCCCAGATCGGGGTGGACCTGCCGAGCAGCAGGAAGCCGAGGAAGGCCAGCCCGACCAGCACCATCCCGCCGGCGCACACCACCCGGGCGCCGAGCCGGTCGACCAGCAGGCGGGCCCGCGGCGCGAAGATCATCTGCGAGGCGGCGAGCGGGATCAGCAGCAGGCCGGACCGCAGGGCGCTGTAGCCGCGCACCGACTGGTTGTAGAAGACGATGAAGAAGGTCACGCCCATCAGCGCGAAGAAGACCAGGCCGATCGCGGTGACGGAGGCGGAGAACTGGCGCTTCCTGAAGTAGCTCACGTCGAGCGCGGGGTGGTCGCTGCGCGCCTCGTACCCGACGAAGGCGCCGAGGATCACCAGGCCGGCCAGGGAGGTGGCCCACACCTCGGTGCGGGTGAAGTCGCCGTACTGGCCGCCCTTGATGATGCCGTAGATGAGCAGCACCAGGCCGGCGATGGACAGCAGCACGCCGACCGGGTCGAGCCGGCCGGGCCGCGGGTCCCTGGAGTCGGGCACGATCAGGAACATCGCGATCAGCGCGGCCACCACGATGGGCACGTTGACCAGGAAGACCGAGCCCCACCAGAAGTGCTGGAGCAGCAGGCCGCCGGTGATCGGGCCGACCGCGATGGCCAGGCCCACCACACCGGCCCAGATGCCGATGGCGCGCGGCTGCTCCTCGCGCTCGAAGACGTTCATGATGATGGCGAGGGTGGCGGGCATGATGAGTGCGCCGCCCAGGCCCATCACCCCGCGCCACGCGATCAGTTGGTCGGCGGAGCCGGCGAACGCGGACAGCGCGGAGCCGCCGCCGAACACGACCATGCCGAAGAGCAGCACCTTCTTGCGGCCCAGCCGGTCACCGAGCAGGCCCGCGGTGAACAGCAGCCCGGCGAAGACCAGGGTGTAGGAGTTGATCGCCCATTCGAGCTGGCTCTGGCTGGCGCCCAGGCCGGTCGGGGAGGGCTGGGCGATGGTCTTCATCGCCACGTTCAGGATCGAGTTGTCCAGCACCACGACGAGCAGGCTGAACAGCAGAACGGTGAGGATCGCCCAGCGGCGGCGATGGATCGCCTCGGGCACGTGGGTGGGTATCGCGTCAGCGGCCATTCCCCGAGGGTACCTCTTTTACGATACGACCCCGTCTCGTATCGCAAAGCCCCGGCAAAGCCCCACCCCGCTCCACCCGTGCCGACGGGCGCGGCCGGTCAGAGGGTTCGCTGCCAGGAATCGGCGGGGGTCACCTCGGCCTGGGTGGGGAACACGCGGGTGAGCAGCACGTCGTGGACCAGGGGGTCGGCGTCCACGCAGCGGTCCGACAGGACGGTGACGCGGTAGTCGAGGTCGGCGGCCTGGCGCAGCGTGGAGAGCACCACGCCGGAGGTCGCGATGCCGGACAGCACCAGGTGGTCCACCTCCATCGCGCGCAGCAGCAGTTCGAGGTCGCTGCCGGCGAACGCGCTGACCCGGCGCTTGACCACGACGGGGTCGCCCTCCTGGGGCGCGACGCCGGGGTGGACGCCGTTGTCGGGCCGGGCTCCGGCCGACCGCGCGGGCAGGCCGCCGAACATCTTGTTGCGCGGGCTGATCTCCGGGTACCCGGGGCGGAAGTCCACGACCACGTAGACGACGGGGACCCCGGCGGCCCGGGCCGCCCGTACGGTGTCGGCGAGCGCGGTGACGTAGGACGCGTCGGCGTACCGTTCGACGATGGTCCGCTGCACGTCCATGACCAGCAGGGCCTGTTGGGGCATCGCTGTTCCTCCGAGGGTCGGCGAGTGATCGCCGACACCGTAGCCGCCCCCGCGGCGCGCCGTGGCGGCGGGGGCGGGCCGGGGGTGGGCCGGGGGTGGGCCCAGGGTGGGGCGGGGGCGCTCAGCCGCCCTCGCGCCAGCGGTTGGTGATCGGCAGCCGGCGGTCCTTGCCGAAGCCCTTCGCCGAGATCTTGGTACCCGGCGGGTACTGGCGCCGCTTGTACTCGGCGGTGTCGGTGAGCTTCAGCACCCGCGTGACCAGCTCCTCGTCGTACCCGGCGGCGACGATCTCCTCGCGGCCCCGGTCCCGGTCGACGTACAGCTCCAGCACCCGGTCCAGCACGTCGTAGTCCGGCAGCGAGTCCGTGTCCACCTGGCCGGGCCGCAGCTCGGCGCTCGGCGGCTTGCTGATCGAGTTCTCCGGGATCGGCGGGGTCTCGCCGCGGGCCTGCGCGTCGGCGTTGCGCCAGCGGGCGAGGCGGAAGACGGTGGTCTTGTACACGTCCTTGATCGGGCCGTACGCCCCCACCGAGTCGCCGTAGAGCGTGGAGTACCCCACGGCCAGCTCGCTCTTGTTGCCCGGGGCCAGCACGATCTGGCCCTCCTGGTTGGAGATCGCCATCAGCGTCACCCCGCGCAGCCGCGACTGGAGGTTCTCCTCGGCGAGCCCGGTCAACTTCAGCGACCCCATGTACGCGTCGAACATCGGGGCGATCGGCACCGTACGGAAGTTGAGCCCGGTGCGGCGGGCCAGCTCGGCCGCGTCGCCCCGGGAGTGGTCCGAGGAGTACGCCGACGGCATCGAGACGCCGTACACGTTCGCCGCTCCGATCGCGTCGCAGGCCAGCGCGGCGACCAGCGCGGAGTCGATGCCGCCGGACAGGCCGATCAGCACCGAGCGGAAGCCGTTCTTCTCGACGTACGCGCGCAGGCCGGTGACCAGCGCGCCGTAGATCTCCGCCTCGTCGCCGAGCGGCTCGGCCTCGGTGCCGGGGAACTCCGGCGGGTACGCGGCGACCGGCTCGGCGGAGAGCACCACGTGCCGCAGCTCCAGGCCGTCCGCGACCCGCCCGGCGGGCACCTCGGCGGCCGCCGCCGGCAGTTCCAGGTCGAGCAGCACGCACTCCTCGGTGAACTGCGGCGCCCGGGCGACCACCTCGCCGTCCGGGCCGACCACGATCGAGTCGCCGTCGAAGACCAGCTCGTCCTGCCCGCCGACCATCGCCAGGTACGCCAGGGTGCAGCCGGCCTCCCGGGCGCGCCGGCGGACCAGCTCCAGCCGGGTGTCGTCCTTGTCCCGCTCGTAGGGCGAGGCGTTGACCGACAGCAGCAGGCCCGCGCCGGCCTGGCGGGCGCCCGGCACCCGGCCGCCGTCCTGCCACAGGTCCTCGCAGATCGCCAGCGCCACGTCGACGCCGCCGACCCGGATCACCGGCATGGTGTCGCCGGGCACGAAGTAGCGGAACTCGTCGAACACCCCGTAGTTGGGGAGGTGGTGCTTGGCGAAGCGCAGCGCGACCCGGCCGTCGTGCAGCACCGCCGCGCAGTTCTGCGGGGCGCCGGCGGGCTGGCCGTACTTCGGCTGGGCGTTCTCGCTGCGGCCGAGGTAGCCGACGACCACCGGCAGCCCGCCCAGCCCCTCCGCGGCCAGGTCCCGCGCCAGCTCCTCCAGCGCGGCCCGACTGGCCTCCACGAACGACGACCGCAGGGCGAGGTCCTCGACGGGATAGCCGGTCAGCATCATCTCGGGGAAGGCGACCAGGTGGGCGCCCTGCTCGGCCGCGTACCGGGTCCGGCGCAGCACCTCCGCGCGGTTCCCGGCGATGTCGCCGACGCGGGAGTCGATCTGGTTCAGTGCGAGACGTAGTTGAGGCACGCCGCCCAGTCTAATCGTCAACCCGACGCGATGTCGCTGTCGCCCTGCCCACACCCGGCCCCGAACCCTGTGCCGGGCAGGCGTACGCGGGGGCCGGCCCGGTCAGGGCGAGCCGGCCCCCGCGTGACCGTGGTGCGCCCGCGCGGTCAGGCGCGCAGCCACACCGCGGTGTCCTGCGGCACCCGGCCGTCCTCGGCGAGCGGCCCGGAGGTGAGCAGCAGCTCCTGGTGCGCGGGCAGTTCGGCGGCGGCCGGGCCGAGGTTCACCAGGCAGACGAACCGGTCGGAGCGGCGGAAGGCGAGCACGTCGGGACGGCTGTCCAGCCACGCGAAGGCGCCGTCGCCCACCAGTTCGGGCGTGTCCGCGCGCAGCCGGATCGCGGCGCGGTACAGCGAGAGCATCGAGGCCGGGTCGGCCGACTGGATCTCGGCGGTGCGGGCCGCCCACTGGTCCGGCTGCGGCAGCCACGACTCGGCCGAGCCGGCCGGGCCGAAGCCGAACGGCGGGACGTCGCCGGACCACGGCAGCGGCACCCGGCAGCCGTCGCGGCCGGGGTTGGTGCCGGCCGAGCGCAGGTACATCGGGTCCTGCAACTTGCCGGTCGGGATGTCCTCGACCTCCGGCAGCCCCAGCTCCTCGCCCTGGTAGAGGTAGACCGAGCCCGGCAGCGCCAGGGTCAGCAGCGCGGCCGCCCGGGCCCGGCGGGTGCCCAGCTCCAGGTCGGTGGGTATGCCGAACGCCTTGGTGGCGAAGTCGAACCCGGTGTCCGCGCGGCCGTAGCGGGTCACCGTGCGGGTCACGTCGTGGTTGCACAGCACCCAGGTGGCGACGGCGCTGACCGGCGCGTGCGCGGCCAGCGTGGTCGCGATCGACGTGCGCAGCCGGGCGGGCTCCCACGGGCAGGCCAGGAAGTCGAAGTTGAACGCGGTGTGCATCTCGTCCGGGCGCAGGTAGCGGGCGAACCGCTCGGCGTCCGGCAGCCACACCTCGCCGACCAGGATGCGGGCGCCGGGGTAGGAGTCGGCGATCCGCCGCCAGCCGCGGTAGATGTCGTGCAGGTCGTCCCGGTCGACGTACGGGTGCGCGGGCAGCACCGCGTCGGCGCCCGCGGACGGGTCGGGCAGGTCGGGCAGGGCGGGGTCCTTGGAGACCATCGCCGCGGAGTCGATGCGCACCCCGCCGGCGCCGCGGTCGAACCAGAACCGCAGGATGTCCTCGTGCTCGGCGAGCACGTCCGGGTGGTTCCAGTTCAGGTCCGGCTGCTCGGAGTCGAAGAGGTTCAGGAACCAGTCGCCGGGCGTGCCGTCCGGGTCGGTGGTCCGGGTCCAGGCCGGGCCGCCGAACTGCGAGGGCCAGTTGTTCGGGGGCAGCTCGCCGTGTTCGCCGCGGCCGGGGCGGAACCAGAAGCGCTCGCGGGCCGGCGAGCCGGGGCCGGCCGCCAGCGCCTCCCGGAACCACGGGTGCGCCGCGGAGACGTGGTTCGGCACGATGTCGATGATGGTCCTGATGCCCAGCGCGAGGGCCTCGGAGATCAGCTTCTCGGCCTCGGCGAGCGAGCCGAAGACCGGCTCGACGTCCCGGTAGTCGGCGACGTCGTAGCCGCCGTCGGCCATCGGCGAGGGGTACCAGGGGCTGAACCACAGAGCGTTGACGCCCAGCTCGGCCAGGTACGGCAGCCGGGAGCGCACACCGGCGAGATCACCGGTCCCGTCACCGTTGCTGTCGGCGAAGCTCCGCGGGTAGACCTGGTAGATGACCGCGCCGCGCCACCAGTTCTCGTCGGCCTCGGGCTGAGGGGTGTCTGCCACGTCAACGTCCTTTCGGGCAGGTGGGACCCCGCCGCCGGCCCCGGTCGCGGGGATGCTGGCAGGAGGGCCGGCGGCGGAGTGCTGAGGGGTGCTGCGGATGGGGTCCGCGGGCGCGTGGGTCGTGCGGCCCGCGGGGCCCGGGTGGGGCGGTCGCGGGACGTCAGCCCTTGAGGCTGCCCGCGGTCAGACCGGACATGATGTTGCGCTGGAAGAGCAGGAAGATCAGCAGCGTCGGCACCGCGGAGATGGCCAGCGCGGCGATGATGACGTTCTCCGGGACGCCCTGCGAGAGCGAGTTGATGCCGAGGTTGATCGGCTGCTTGTCCGGGTCGGGCTCCACCAGCATCGGCCAGAGGAAGTCCTTCCAGACGTTGACCACCGCGAAGATCGACACCACGCCCAGGATCGGCCGGGACATCGGCAGGATGATCGACCACAGGGTGCGCAGCGGGCCGGCGCCGTCGATCGAGGCGGCGTGCATCAGGTCGTTCGGGATCGAGTCGAAGAACCGCTTCAGCAGGAAGATGTTGAAGCCGTTGGCCACCGTCGGCAGCCAGATCGCCCACGGCGTGCCGATCAGGTTGAAGTGCAGCAGCGGCAGGTCGAGCACCGTGACGTACTGCGGGACGATCAGCACCGCCGACGGGATCATCAGGGTGGCCAGCATGCCGGCCAGGATGACGTTGCCGAACACCGGCCGCAGTTTGGAGACCGCGTACGCGGCGGCGACGTCGAAGACCAGTTGGAAGAGCAGCGCGCCGAAGGCGTAGTACAGCGTGTTGAACAGAAGCCGGGCGAGCTTGAGCTGGGTCCAGGCGGTGTGGTAGGTGCCGGGCTTCGGGTGCTTGGGGAAGTACGACGGCGGGTTCGCGACGACCTCGCTCGCGGACTTCAGGCCGCCGGTGACCATCCAGTACAGCGGGCCGATGAAGACCAGGGTGAACACCACGAGCACCACGGTCAGCACGATCCGGTAGACGATCCTGCCCTTGCGGCGGCTGAGCGTCGCCGACGAGATCAGGGTGCGGTTCTGCGGTGAGGAGAGGGCTGCCATGTCCGTTATCCGTCCTGCTCGCTGGTCCGGCTGAGCCGCGTGTAGACGCCCGAGAAGACGACCAGCACCAGCAGCAGGAACAGGCCCAGCGCGGCGGCGCTTCCGAGGTTGTTGTAGCGGAATCCGTACTGGTAGATCATGTAGACGACCGTCATGGTGGAGTTCTCCGGGCCGTTGCCGCCGGCCAGCACGAAGACGTTGGTGAACTCCTGCATGGTGGCCACGATCTGCATCAGCAGCATCAGCGACAGCACCATGCGGGTCTGCGGGATCGTGACGTGCCAGATCTTGCTCCACAGGCCGGCGCCGTCCAGGTCGGCGGCCTCGTACAGCTCGCCGGGGATGTTCTGGAGCGCGGCCAGGTAGATCAGGGTGGCGCTGCCCATGCTCATCCAGGTGGCCGCGATCACCACCGAGATCATCGCGGTGTGGGACGAGTCGAGCCACTGCGACGTCGGCAGGTGGAGCGTCTTCAGGATGTGGTCGAAGAGCCCGTAGTCCGGGTCGTAGAAGTACTTGAAGAGCAGGCCGCCGGCCACCGGCGGGAGCATCACCGGCAGGTAGACGAGGATGCGCAGGTACGCCTGTGCGTGCCGCAGCTCGTTGAGGATGATCGCCACGAAGAACGGCAGCGCGAACCCGATGACCAGCGCGTAGCCGGTGTACTCGGCCGTGTTCTTCCACGCGGTCCAGAAGAACGGGTCGTGGTAGACGCGGTCGAGGTTCTTCATCCCGACCCAGGAGGTCACGCCCCGCTTCTTGTCCTGGAAGCTCATGATGAACTCGCGGACCATCGGGTACCACGAGAAGGCCAGGAAGCAGATGACCGCGCCGACGAGGAAACCGTATGCCTGGAGGTTCGCCGATACCTTGCGGCTCAGCCCGCGTCTCTCGCCGCGCCGGTCTGGTCCGGCCGGGCGCCCGGCGTGGCGCTTGGTCGTGTTCTCGGGGACGGTCGTCGCCGCCATGAGGGCTCCTCGGCTGAAGGTGGTGCGGTGATGTCAGGTGCCCGCGAAGCGGGGGCCGGTCGCCGGACCGGCCCCCGCGGGGCTGTGCGGTCAGCTACTGGCGGCCAGGAGCTGGTTCACCTGGTCGGTCGCGGTTTTCAGCAGCTTGTCGATGTCGGCGCCCTTGTTGGTGAGCACGCCTGACATCACGGTGTCGAGCACGGTGTAGACCTTCTGGGCGTTCGGCGGCTCGGCGAGCACGGGGGTGTCGACCCCGGTGTAGGCCTTGAAGTTGTCCACCGGGATGGTCGCGCTGGCGGCCTTGAGCGTGTTGTCCTGGTCCTTGGCCGCGCCGGTGAAGAAGAACGGCTCGGGCAGGCCGACCGGCAGGCCGTCCGCCTTGGTGCGCGGGTAGTTGAACTGGCCCTTGCCGAGCGTCAGGTACTTGAAGTTGATCCAGGCGATGCCGGCCTTGATCTGGTCGGGGCTGTCCGACTTCTTGAACATGTAGTCGTTGCCGCCCATGAGCGCGATCTTGCCGCCCGGGATCGGGCCCATGCCCAGGTCCTTGTAGTCGGCGTGGTACTGCTGGACCTCCAGCGTCACGTCGTCGGGCGCGCCGACGTACATGCCGATCTTGCCGGTGCCCATCGCCTTCTGGACGTCGCCCCACTGCACGCCGGGGTTGGCCGGCATGGACTTGTCGGTCCAGCGCATGTCGTGCAGGGTCTGGAGGACCTGCTTGGTCTCGGGGGTGTCGAAGGTGGCCTTGGTGCCGTCGTCGCTCACCGCGTGGACGCCCACGCCGTTCATCTCCGAGACCAGGTGCCAGCCGCCCTGGTTGCCGCCGGAGTTGTCCATGTAGCCGGTGATGCCCTTGCTGCCGAGCTTGTCGGAGATCACCTTGGCGTCCTGGCGGACCTCGTCCCAGGTGGTGGGCGGGCTGTTCGGGTCGAGCCCCGCCTCCTGGAAGATCTTGCGGTTGTAGATCAGGCCCATCTTGTAGTTCGCGGTGGGCAGGCCGTACAGCTTCCCGCCGTCCTTGAGGACGTCGAGCACGCTCGGGTCGATGCCCGCCAGGTTCGGGATCGTCTTGGCGTTGACGTAGTCCGAGATGTCGGCGGCCTGGCCGGCGTCGAGCACCTGCTCGAGGTCGGTGTAGTACGTGTAGAACGTGTCCGTCTGGGTGCCGGCCTGCAGTTGGGCGGTGAACTTGGCCGGGTCCTCGCAGGGGAACGCGTCCTTGCTCTTGACCGTGACGTTCGGGTAGATCTTGTTGAACGCGGCTACGTCGTCGATCCACTCCTTGCGCTCGGCCTTCTTCGTGGTCGGCGGCTCGCAGTCGACGCTGATGGTCACCTTGGTCTTCGGGTCCAAGGGGGTTCCGGCGCTGGCGCTGCTGGTCTTGCTCCCGGAGTCGTCGTTCTTGCTGCTGGAACACGCGGCACCGGTCAACCCGATCCCCGCGACCAGCGCGACTGCCACCAGTCTGCGGTAGCCGATTCTGCTCATGTTCTGCCCTTCCCCTGAACCACTGCGCGTCGTTGGACTGCGATCTGGGACCCCCGTGGCACGTGAGGCACATGCTGTCCGGCGCGAGAGTGCGCCGCCGTCCCGGGTTGGCTCAACGTACTTAACCCGATAGATGTCCGCAAGATGTCGCGCGAATTTCGCAAAGACACGACTCGGTCACGACGGAGGGTGGACGCCCCGACGGGCGAGGAGAGCAGGCAGGGGCGCTGGGAGGTGTCCCAGCGCCCCTGAGAGGTGAACGTCGCCGCGGGAGCCACCGGGAGGCCCGGGGGAGCGGCACCACCGCCGGAGGTCTACGCGTTGGCGCGCGAGTCCGGGTGGGGGATGCGGGCCGTGTCGCGGGCCGGCCCCGTGGAACCGCGGACCACCAGCTCCGGCTCGAAGAACAGCTCGTCGTGGTCGACCGAGGCCCCGCTGATCTCTCCGGCGAGCAGGTCCACCGCGGCCCGCCCCATCGCCTCGATCGGCTGCCGGACGGTGGTCAGCGGCGGCTCGGTGCAGTTCATCAGCGAGGAGTCGTCGTAGCCGATCACCGAGACGTCCTCGGGCACGGACAGCCGGCGGCGGCGGGCGGCCCTGATCGTGCCGAGGGCCAGCAGGTCGGACGCGCAGATGAACGCCGTGATCCCGCGGGCCAGCAGCCGGCTGGCCGCGGCCTGCCCGCCCTCCAGCGTGAACAGCGCGTGCTCCACGGTGACCGACGGGTCGACCCGGCGGGCGGCGGCGAGCTTGCGGCGGGAGGGCACGTGGTCCGGCGGGCCGAGCACCAGCGCGATCCGCTGGTGGCCGAGGGAGATGAGGTGGTTCATCGCCTGCTCGACCGCGACCGCGTCGTCGCACGAGACGCGGGGGAAGTCGAGGTGGTCGATCGCCGCGTTCATCAGCACGGTGGGCAGGTTGCGTTCGGCGAGGCGGGCGTAGTGGTCGTGGGGTGACTCGGCCTGGGCGTAGAGCCCGCCGAAGAAGACCACACCGGAGACGTGCTGCTGGAGCAGCAACTCCACGTAGTCGGCCTCCGATACGCCGCCGGCGGTCTGCGTGCACAGCACGGGGGTGAATCCCTGCTGCGCCAGCGCGCCGCCGACGACCTCCGCGAAAGCGGGGAAGATGGGGTTCTGCAGCTCGGGCATGACCATGCCGACCAGCCGGGCGCGTTCCCCGCGCAGCTGGGTGGGCCGTTCGTATCCGAGCACGTCAAGGGCGGTGAGGACCGCGGCCCGGGTCGCGTCGGAGACGCCCGGCTTTCCGTTCAGCACGCGGCTGACGGTGGCCTCGCTCACCCCGACCTTCTTTGCCACCTCGGCAAGTCGTCGTGTCATGGCGTCGATTCTAGTACAGCTATCGCAAGTTTCTTGCAGTCTATTTGCGGAATCTCTGCAAGTCATCCAATTCTTGCGTCATCTGATCGACATCTTTCCGCGTCCTGTCGGCCATCCCGGGGCCCCGGTGTTCCGTCGGTGACCCCGGGCGCACAAACGCCCCGGCGGGGGACGGGAACTCCCCGTCCCCCGCCGGGGCTCCGATGTCCGCGCGCTCAGGAGAGCGACGTGCCGCCGCCCTCACCGTGCCGGCGCAGGTGCAGCGCGCGCAGGGCGATCTCCGTGGCGAAGCGGTCGTCGGGATGGGCGAGCTGGTCGCCGAAGGCGCGGTCGAGAATGCGCAGGCGGTAGCGGACCGTCTGCGGGTGGACCCCCAACTGGTCGGCGACCTGGCCCGCGGTGCCGCGGGTGGTCAGCCAGATCCGCAGGGTGTCGATCAGCCGGGCGCGCTGCGCCGGGGTCAACCCGACGAGCGGCGCCAGGTACTTGCGGGCCATCTGGTCAGCCAGCGCCGGGTCGCCCAGCAGCCACAGCGGCAGCAGGTGGTCCTCGCTGAGGATCAGGGAGTCGTCGTCGGGCCCGCCCGAGCCGACCACCCCGGAACCGGCGAGCGCCAGCGTGTGCCGGGCCCATCGCAGGGAGTCCGCCGCCTCGCCGAGCTTCGTGGTCAGTCCGACCGCGGCCCGGCAGCCGCCGAGCGCGCCGGACAGCGAGGCGCGCCGCTCCTCGGTGAACGGCCCCGGCACCAGCAGATGCGGCTCGGGATCGGCGAAGTCCTGGAGCACGTCGCGGTCGAGCGCGCTGCGGGCCGGCCGGGTGCCGGGGGCGACGGCCACCATCGTGATCTCCTCCGGCAGCGGCCACGCCGCGTGCTCGGCGAGTTCGGCCAGCGCGCTGCGCGCCACCGCGGTGCCGCCCAGGATGCGCCGCAGCAGCCGGCGCCGCCGGTTGTCCGGCTCCTCGCCCAACTCGGCGAGCGCCTGCACGTATCCCTCGCGGGAGAGTTCGGCCAGGTCGCCCATGTAGGCGAAGAGCGCGTCGGCGAAGGTCAGCATGAAGGACGCCGACAGGTTGTAGCGGCGCCCCACCGTGCGCACCCGGCGCAGGGCCACCTGGCAGCCGATCCGGTACGCGGCCTGGAGGTTGTCCAGGCTGCGGCCCTCGTACGCCTCGAACCGGCCGAACCGGCGGCACAGGTCGTCGCGCAGCGAGGTGGTGGCGGTGGGGGCGGCGACCCGGTCCACGAACGTGGCGATGCTCTGCTCGATCCCGATTTTGATCACCCGGCTGTTGGGGCCCTCCAGGAGGTGCCCGTATTCGGGGATCGCGGTGACGATTTCAGCGGCCATCTCTTTTAATAAGCTGGGTAGTTCAGGGCGCATGATGGCGGCGAACTCCCGCGGAATCGGTCCCGGCGACTCCGCATGATCCGGGGTCTGCCGCATTACGGTCATACCCGCCCCCTCCCGTGCGCCCCATCGCGCGTCGGTGACCTCGCTGCAAGATAGACCAAACGTCTACGGAGCGCAGCCCCGCGGACACGGAAACGTTGTCGGCCCAGGCTGCGCGGCTCCCTCGCGGACGCGGCGGGGAGACCGTACCGCAGGGGCGCCGTGCCGTGCCGCGCGTCGGGCCGTGATGCGGGGCGCGGGGCGGCCCGGGCGTCTGCAAGTGCTCACTCTCTTACAAAGCGGCGGGTGGCGATGTTGCCCCGGTGACAGAAAAATACCGGCCGGTAGCGGCCGGTGGAGATTCTTCGTTCCGATTGTTGCGCCGTCCTGTTACCCGTGCGTAACGTCCTCCCCCGCAAGGGCAACCGACTGGAATCGGTACCCCACGTTCCAGGTAGTGAGTCGCAACCGAATTGCGCCCGAGCAGCGCAGACATCGGTTTTATCAGGCACGCCAACTCCCAGGAAGGAACAGCCCGTGCGTAAGATCTCGCCTCTCGTCAAGGGCGGTGTCGTCACCGGCGCCGCGTTCGCCGCGGCCATCGGCCTCGCCATCAGCCCCGCCTCCGCGGCCGGCACGTGGACGGTCACCGGTGGCGGCTCGTTCACCGGCACCTCGACCAACACCGTGCTGAAGGACACCGTCACCGGCACCACCCTCACCTGCAAGACGTCCACCGCGACCGGCAGCGCGGCGAACACGACCGGCGCCAGCGGCACCGGCATCGGGTCGATCGCCACCGTGTCGTGGAGCAGCTGCTCCGGGCCGCTGGGCATCACCTTCACCGTCACGGCCGACGGCCTGCCGTGGGCCCTGAACGCGGTCAGCTACAGCGGCGGCGTCACCACCGGCACCCTCACCGGCGTCAAGGCGCACATCAGCGGCCTCGGCTGCACCGCCACCTTCGCCGGCGCCACCTCCACCACGGCGGCCACGCTGAACGTGAGCTACACCAACTCCACCCACGACCTGAAGGTGCTGGGCACCGGCAACCTGCACGCGTACAACGTGTCGGGCACCTGCCTCGGCCTGATCAACACCGGTGACGCGACCACGTACAGCGGTGACTACGGCCTCAGCCCCGCCACCCTCGCGATCACCTCGCCGTGACCGAGTACGGCTCCTAGCGGTCGGATCGCTGCACCGCCGCACCGCTGTACCACCGCACCAGCAGGGACCCCGGCCCGCGGTCTGAGGCCGGGGTCCCTGTGCCAGGCGGGAGGGGCGCCCGGGGACTCACTGGAGGACAAGATTCCGGTTGGTGTTTGTCACCGGATGACAAGAATTCCCGGCTCCGGAAATTCGCCGGATCTTCGGCTGTTCGATCACTTGTCCGCCCTTATTACCCACACGTAATGTCCTGCCGCCAGGGCTGGAAGAGGAGTTCGGAAATGAGGGGTGCCGTGCGCGTGAGCCGACCGCGTCCGCGTCGGGTGGTGCAGCTCGCGGGCGTCGGGGCCGCCGCCCTCCTGGCGGGGCTGCTGCCGGGCACGGACTCCGCGGCGAGCGGCGGGGCCGACGGAGTGTCGCTGGCCTACACCTGCCAGTTCGGCGCCGGCCAGGACCCGCAGGACATCAGCGTCGGCATCAAGCAGGCGTACCCCGCCGACGGAACCGTCGGCAAGCCGATCCAGCCGGGCGACCTGACGCTGACCGTCGGCATCCCGCGGGCCGCGGTCACCGCGCTGGTCCCGGCCGAGGCCGACACCCTCGCCGGCGGCGCCGACATGAAGACGAACGTCACCCAGGGCACCTCGCGCACCGTGGTGGTCTGGCCGGACCTGACCGCCGAGCCCGCCGCGGTGGCCGGCAGCGGGGACCTGGACCTGGTCTTCACCGGCAAGGTGCCCGGGGTGTCGGTGACCGCCGGGGGAGACCTGGTCTTCGCGGCCGGCGACCTGGACCTGACGCTACGTCCGCAGGCCGCGGCCGGCACACCCACCGACCCCGGTACACCCACCGACCCCGGCACGCCGAGCGACCCCGGCACACCCGGCGCGCCCTCCGCCCCGGCCGACTCTGCCGCGGACACGGGCGGTTCGACGGGCGGTGCCGCCGACAGCCCGGCCGACGCGGCCGGCGGCAAGCCCACCGGCGTCGGCGCCTCCGCCGACGGCGGCACCGCGCAGGCACTCGCCGACATCACCGGGCTGTGCGCGGCCAAGGCCGGGCAGGACATCACGCTCGCGACGGTCGCCGTGCCCGGCGGCGATCCGACGACCGGCACGGGCGCCCCGAGCGGCCCCACGGGATCGGGCGGGACACCGTCCGGCTCCGCGTCATCCTCCGCGTCGGCGGGCGGCTCGTCCGACGGCACCCGCAGCACCATCGTCCCGCTCGACGACTCCCCACCGCACTCGGGACGGACCGACTGCGACCCCGTGCCGAAGGGCGACCTGGACCCGAAACGGCTGCCCACCCCACCGGACGGCGCCATCATCCTGCCCCCGGCCGGCGTGGTCTATCCGGACGCCCGCCTGTGCGGGTACTTCACCGGCTTCTCCAACGTCAACAAGCTCAACGGCGCGATGATCGTCAACGACCCCCATGGCACACCGGGCCTGGCCACCATCAACTCCGACCGCCGGCTGGCCGTCGTCCCCAGCATCAACTACTACGAGCAGGACTCCCTCCTGGGGATCCAACTGCCCGCGTCGCACTCGACCTTCCTCTCCTTCGGGTTCGTGCCCATCACCGCGGACGTGGACTTCGTCACGGACGGCCCCATGACCATCGTCAGCACCGGCTACCCCGCGCTGGGAATCCCCCAGATCACCACGGTCGGCGGCTACCAGGACCTGCGGATCAGCAACGTGAAGGTCAACGGCGTCGCCATGAACGTCGGGTCGGGCTGCCACACCTCCAAGCCGCTGGACGTCGTCCTCACCGGACGCCAGGACGAGGGCCTGCCCGACGACGACGGAAGGCCGGACTACGACATCCGGACCGGGGGCCCGCTCATGGACGACAACCTGGTCATCCCACCGTTCACCGGCTGCGTCACGCCCGACGGCGACGACCTGGACCCGCTCTTCACGGCGTCCCTGTCCGGATCGAAGAACACGCTCAACTTCGTCCAGGCGCCCCTGTGTTCGCCGGACGACGGCACCACCCCGGAGAACTGCGAGGAGCCCGACATCCCGATCCCGCAGCTTCCGGTCCGCGCCGGGTCCACCAGGTGACGGCCGCACCCCGCGGTGCCGTACCCCGCCTCCCCGCACCCCGCAGCCGCGTACCGCGCCGTCCCGTCCACCGCACGACCGCCCCCCACCCGTCCGTCCACCCCACCCACCCCCGGGAGGTGCCATGGGAATCGAAGTGATCGTCGAGGGCCTGACGAAGTCCTTCGGCAAACAGACCGTCTGGGAGGACGTGACGCTCACGCTGCCCCCCGGCGAGGTCAGCGTGATGCTCGGTCCCTCCGGCACCGGCAAGACCGTCTTCCTGAAGTCCGTGATCGGCCTGCTCAAACCGGAGCGGGGGCGGGTGATGGTGAACGGCGTCGACATGGTCGGCGGCAAGGAACGGGACATCTACGAGACCCGCAAGCTCTTCGGCCTGATGTTCCAGGACGGCGCGCTGTTCGGCTCGATGAACCTCTTCGACAACATCGCCTTCCCGCTGCGCGAGCACACCCGCAAGAAGGAGTCGGAGATCCGCCGCATCGTCATGGAGCGGATGGACATGGTCGGCCTGCTCGGCTCCGAGCGGAAACTGCCCGGCGAGATCTCCGGCGGCATGCGCAAACGCGCCGGGCTGGCCCGCGCGCTGGTGCTCGACCCGCAGATCATCCTGTGCGACGAGCCGGACTCCGGGCTCGACCCGGTGCGCACCTCCTACATCTCGCAGCAGTTGATCGACCTCAACGCGCAGATCGACGCCACCATGCTGATCGTCACCCACAACCTCGACATCGCCGCGACCGTGCCGGACAACATGGGCATGCTCTTCCGCCGCCGGCTGGTCACCTTCGGGCCCCGCGAACTGCTGCTCACCAGCGACGAACCGGTGGTGCGGCAGTTCCTGGGCGGCCGCAAGGAGGGCCCGATCGGGATGGCCGAGGAGAAGGACGAGGCGACCCTCGCCCGCGAGCAGCTCACCCTCAGCGACGAGCGGCCGCTCCGGATCGCCCCCCAGCTCGAACCCAGCCCCGGTCTGCCGCCGCGCGCCGCGGTGCAGCGCCGCCGGGCGCGGGTGCTGGCGATGTGGGACGACCTGCCCGCGGCCGCGCGCACGGCCATGAAGGCCGGGCTCGCCCCGGTGGCCGCCCCCGTACAGGAGGAGCACGCATGACCGCCTCCGCCGCGGCGGTGGCCGCGTGAGCGCGCCGCCGGTACCGGAGTCCGCCCCGGAGACGACACCGCGCGCCGCGACGGTGCCCCGCCGACCCTTCCCCGGCACCGGCGCGCTGCGCGAGACCGGGCAACTGGTGACGCTCGCGGCCACCACCGTCCGGGACACCTTCCGCCGGCCGTTCCAGGTCCGCGAGCTGATCGAGCAGTTCTGGTTCGTGGCGAGCGTGACGATCCTGCCCGCGGCGCTGGTGTCCATCCCGTTCGGCGCGGTGATCGCCCTCCAGGTCGGCTCGCTGGCCCAGCAGTTGGGCGCGCAGTCGTTCACCGGCGGGGCGAGCGTGCTCGCGGTGATCCAGCAGGCCAGCCCGCTGATCGTGGCGCTGCTGATCGCCGGCGCCGGCGGCAGCGCCATCTGCGCGGACCTCGGCTCGCGCAAGATCCGCGAGGAACTGGACGCGATGGAGGTGATGGGCGTCTCGCCGGTGCAGCGGCTGATCGTGCCGCGGGTGCTGGCCACCATGCTCGTCGCGCTCCTGCTCAACGGCCTGGTCTCGGTGGTCGGCACCGCCGGCGGCTACTTCTTCAACGTGATCGTGCAGCACGGCACCCCGGGCGCCTACCTGTCCAGCTTCTCCGCGCTCGCCCAACTGCCGGACCTGTACATCTCGGAGATCAAGGCGGTCATCTTCGGGTTCATCGCCGGCATCGTCGCCGCCTACCGCGGGCTGCATCCCAAGGGCGGCCCGAAGGGCGTCGGCGACGCGGTGAACCAGTCCGTGGTCATCACCTTCCTGCTGCTGTTCGTGGTCAACGTGGTCCTCACCGCGATCTACCTGCAACTCGTGCCGCAGAAGGGAGCCTGAGCGATGGCCCTGCTCGACAAGGACGCCCCGCGGCCCGAGCCGCCCGAGCCCGCCGCGCCGCCGCGCCGCCGCCGCGTGCGCCCGGACCGCTGGCTGCGCTGGCTGGACGAGACCGGCGACCACCTGCTCTTCCACATCCGGGCCGTGCTGTGGGTGCCGCGCACCCTGCGCCGCTACCTCAGGGAGGTGCAGCGGCTGCTCGCCGAGGTGGCCTTCGGCAGCGGCGGCCTGAGCGTGATCGGCGGCACCGTCGGCGTGATGATCGGCATGACGCTCGCCACCGGCACCGTCGTGGGCCTCCAGGGCTACGCGGCGATGAACGAACTGGGCACCGCCGCGTTCACCGGCTTCATCTCCGCCTACTTCAACACCCGCGAGATCGCGCCGCTGATCGCCGGACTCGCGCTGTCCGCGACCGTCGGCGCCGGGTTCACCGCCCAGCTCGGCGCGATGCGGATCAACGAGGAGGTCGACGCGCTGGAGAGCATGGGCGTGCGCTCGATGCCGTACCTCGTCACCACCCGGATCATCGCCGGCGTGGTCGCCATCATCCCGCTCTACGGCATCGGCCTGCTCAGCAGTTACGCGGCCTCCCGGCTGGTGACCGTGTGGTTCAACGGCCAGTCGTCGGGCACCTACGACCACTACTTCAACCTCTTCCTCGCACCGGAGGACGTACTGCTGTCCATACTGAAGGTGCTGATCTTCAGCGTCGTGGTGATCCTCGCGCACTGCTACTACGGCTTCACCGCCAAGGGCGGCCCGGCCGGTGTCGGCATCGCGGTCGGCCGGTCGGTGCGCAACGCGATCGTGATCATCTCGCTCACCGACTTCTTCCTGTCGCTGGCGCTGTGGGGCGCCACCACCACCGTGCGGGTGGCGGGATGACGACCACCGACACCCGTACCCCCGGCCCGGCGCCGACCCCGCCCGCCCCGCCGGTCCGCCCGCTGCGCGGCCGCGGGAGCGGCGCCGCCCGCCGCCGCACCGCCGGCATCATCTTCCTGCTGGTGCCCGCGCTGCTCGCCTGGCTCGCGGTCGCGGTCTACGACAAGTCGTTCACCGACTCCGCGACGGTCACGGTGGACACCGGCAGCGCCGGCAACGAGATGAACCAGGGCGCCGACGTGAAGCTGCGCGGGGTCGTGGTCGGCCGGGTCACCGCCATCCACGCCAACGGCACCGGCGCCCGGCTGACGCTGGCCATCGACCCGGGCAAGCTGCACCAGATCCCGGCCGGGGTCACCGCGCAGATGCTGCCGACCACGCTCTTCGGCGAGCGGTTCGTCGCGCTCGTGCCGCCGGTCGGCACGTCCTCGGGCGGCCCGTCGCTCGCCGCGCACACCACCATCCCGCAGGACCGCTCGGCCGACGCCGTCGAACTCGAACAGGTCCTGGACAACGTGATGCCGCTGCTGACGGCGGTGCAGCCGCAGAAGCTCGCCGCCACCCTCAACGCGGTCTCCACCGCCCTGGACGGCCGCGGCGGGGAACTCGGCAGCACCCTGGTCCGGCTCGACCAGTACCTCACCCGGCTGAACCCCCAACTGCCCGCGCTCACCGACGACATCAAACAGCTCGTGACGGTCAGCACCACCTACGCCGAGGCCGCGCCCGACATCGTGCAGGCGCTCACCGACTTCACCGAGACCAGCGGCACCATCGCCGAGCAGCAGGCCAACCTCAGCACGCTGTACGGCTCGGCGACCGCCACCGCGCAGGACCTCACCACCTACCTGCGCCAGAACCAGCAGAACCTGATCCACCTCGCCGCCGACAGCCGCGGCACCCTGCAACTGCTCGCCGAGTACGCCCCGTCCTTCCCCTGCACGCTGCGCACCCTCGCCGACTTCGTGCCGGCCATGGACAAGGCGCTCGGCAAGGGCACCGACGAGCCCGGGCTGCACGTGAACGTCACCGCCGTCGCCTCCCGCGGGAAGTACGTCGCCGGCAAGGACACCCCGGTCTACGACGCGAGCGGCGGCCCGCAGTGCTACCCGGTCCCGTACACCGGCCGCGGCACCGCTCCGATCGCCAACTCGCCGCAGGAGAACGAGCTGGTCAACGAGCTGCTCGCGCCGAGCATGGACACCGCGCCGCAGGACCTGCCGGACTGGAGCAGCCTGCTGACCGGACCGGTCTACCGCGGGGCGGAGGTGACGGTGAAGTGAACCGCCGCAGCCTGACCGGGCCGATCATCAAGTCGCTGATCTTCATCCTGGTCACCGCCTTCGCCACCACGGTGCTCGCGGTGAGCATCGCGGGCGCCGGGGTCGGCGACACCTCCGGCTACAACGCCGAGTTCACCGACACCACCGGGCTCAACAAGGGCGACAGCGTCCGGATCGCCGGCGTCAAGGTCGGCGAGGTCCAGTCGATCAAGGTGGTCCGGCACCGGATCGCCGAGGTGCACTTCTCGGTGCGCAAGGGCCGCACCCTGCCCGCCTCGGCCACCGCCACCATCAAGTACCTCAACCTCGTCGGCCAGCGCTACATCGACCTGGAGCAGGGCAGCGGCCCGGTCGGCGGCAGCCTGCACCCGGGCGGCACCATCCCCCTCGGCCGGACCACGCCCGCGCTGGACCTCACCGAACTCTTCAACGGCTTCCAGCCGCTCTTCGAGGGCCTGTCCCCGAAGGACGTCAACCAGTTGTCCGGGGAGATCGTGCAGGTGCTCCAGGGCGAGGGCGGCACCGTGGACAGCCTGATCACCAACGTCGGCTCGCTCACCACCACACTCGCCGCCAAGGACCAGGTGATCGGCCAGGTGATCGACAACCTCAACTCGGTGCTGACCACCGTCAACACCCGCGAGGCCGGCTTCAACGACCTGATCACCTCGCTCCAGCAACTCGTCACCGGCTTCTCCGCGGACCGCGAGCCGATCGGCCGGTCCATCACCGCCATCTCCCAGCTCACCACCAGCACCGCCGGGCTGCTCCAGGACGGCCGGCAGCCGCTGAAGAACTCCATCGCCCAGCTCAACCGGGTCTCCACCAACCTCGGCGACAACACGCCCCAGTTGGAGAAGTTCCTCACCACCACGCCGGGCAAGCTCCAGACCATCGGCCGGCTCGCCTCCTACGGCTCCTGGCTCAACCTCTACCTGTGCCAGGCCACGGTGAGCGGCGTCACCACCTCCGACGGCAGCGCACCGTCCACCGGCATAGCGATCACCGAATCGAGGTGCCGGTCATGAGGCTGGCGGTCCCCGCGCTGCGCCTGCGCGACCCCGCCCGGCGCGGCCCGCTCTTCCGGCCGCTGCGCGAGCGCAACCAGGTCGCCGTCGGCGTCGTCGGCCTGGTGGTGCTGGTGCTGCTCAGCCTGGTCGCGTACAACGCGGACGCGCTGCCGCTGATCGGCGGCGGCACCACGTACTCGGCCGACTTCACCGAGGCGGCCGGCCTGAAGAGCGGCAACGAGGTGCGGGTCGCCGGCGTGAAGGTCGGCAAGGTCACCCACGTCGGGCTGGACGGCGCGCAGGTGAAGGTGACCTTCCGGGTCCGGCACACCTGGATCGGCGACGCCAGCACCGCCGCCATCGGCATCAAGACGCTGCTCGGGGAGAAGTACCTCGCGCTGGACCCGCTCGGCGCCGCCGAGCAGGACCCCGGCCGCACCATCCCCAAGTCCCGCACCACGTCGCCCTATGACGTCACGCAGGCGTTCAACGGCCTCGGGCAGACCTTCGGCGTGATCGACACCGACCAGCTCGCCGCGAGCTTCCAGGCGATCTCCGACACCTTCAAGGACACCCCGGCCTCGGTGCGGACCGCCGCCACCGGACTGTCCTCGCTGTCGAAGACCATCTCCAGCCGCGACGCCCAGCTCGCGTCGCTGCTCAGCGGCAGCAAGCAGCTCACCAAGACCCTCTCCGACCAGAACAGCCGCTTCCAGCAGCTCATCTCCGACGGCAACCTGCTGCTCGGGGAGGTCGAGAAACGGCGGACCGCCATCCACTCCCTGCTCACCGGCACCCAGAACCTGGGCACCCAGCTCAACGGCCTGGTCGCCGACAACGACAAGCAGCTCGCCCCCACCCTGGACGCCCTCGACCGGGTGACCGGCGTGCTCCAGGCCAACCAGACCAGCCTGGACAAGGTGCTGGCGCTGGCCGGCCCCTACTACCAGGTGGTCGGCAACACCCTCGGCAACGGCCGCTGGTTCGACAGCTACCTGTGCGGGCTGGTGCCCAAGAGCTACCTGCCCAGCGGCACCCCGCCGGCCACCGGCTGCATGCCGCCCAAGGCGACCGGAGGAGCGTCGTGACCCTCTTCCCGCGGCGGCTGCGCCGCACCACCCGACTGACCCTGCCGGACCTGCACTGGGAAGACGAGGACGGCGCGGACGGCGAGGACGGCGGAGGGCCCGGGACCGGCGCGGGCGGCCCCGACGGCGCCGGGCGCGGCGGCCGGCGGGCACACCGGCGGCGGTTCGGCCGGGTGCCGCTGCACCGGGTGCCGCTACGCCGGGTGCCGCGCCGGGCGGTCTCTGTGGCGGTCGTGCTCGCGCTCGTCGCGGCCGCGGCCGTCACCGCCGGGTTCGTCGCCTTCGGCGGGCCGTCCGGCAAGCACGTCACCGCGTACTTCGACCGTACGGTCGGCGTGTACGCCGGCTCCGACCTGCGCATCCTCGGGGTGAAGGTCGGCACCGTGGAGTCGGTGAAGCCGCAGGGCAAGCAGGTCAAGGTGTCGCTGCGGCTGGACCACGGCATCAAGGTCCCGGCGAAGGCCGGCGCCGTGGTGGTCGCGCCCAGCGTGGTCGCCGACCGCTACGTCCAGCTCACCCCGGCGTACACCGGCGGCGCCCAACTGGCCGACCACGGCGTCATCCCGGCCAGCCGCACCGCGACGCCGGTCGAGATCGACCAGCTCTACGCCTCCGTCACCCAGCTCAGCAAGGCCCTCGGCCCCGACGGCGCGAACACCAACGGCGCCCTGTCGAACCTGCTCGACGTCGGCGCGCAGAACCTCAAGGGCAACGGCAAGGACATCGGCGACAGCATCGACCAGCTCGGCCAGGCGACCAAGACCCTCGACGGCCACAGCGACGACCTGTTCTCCACCCTCGCCTACCTCCAGTCCTTCACCACGATGCTCAAGGACAACGACGGCAAGGTGAAGGCCGCCACCGACCAGCTCTCCACGGTCAGCGGCTTCCTCGCCGACGACAAGGAGGACCTGGGCGGCGCGCTCCAGCAGTTGTCCACCGCGCTCGGCTCGGTGAAGACCTTCATCCAGGACAACCGCAGCCGGCTCAAGGCCAGCATCGCCAAGCTCACGCCGATCACCCAGACCCTGGTGGACCAGCGCGCCTCGCTCGCCGAACTCCTCGACGACGCGCCGCTGGCCGCCGACAACCTGCTCAACACGTACGACCCGAAGACCGGCACCCTCGACGGCCGCGCCGACATCAACGAGCTGAGCCTGGGCGGCAGCGTGGACCCGACCGACACGGCCGGCCCGGCCGCGGTCACGAAGGGGACCGCGGGGACCACGGCCAAGGCCACCGGCACGACCGCCTCCAAGGACGGCTCCGGTGCCGCCTCCGGGGCCGGCGACACGCCGCCGCTCCCGCTGCCACCGGTCGGCACGGTCTACGGCGGCACCACCGGCACCACCACCGGTAAGGGGGCGGCCCAGTGAACGCACGCCACGCGGCCGCCGCGGCCCTGCTCGCCACGACCGCCCTGACCCTCACCGGCTGCTCCTTCACCAACGTGCAGAACGTGCCGCTGCCCGGCGGCGCCGACCTCGGCAGCCACCCCTACACCGTCAGGGCCGAGTTCGCCGACGTGCTCGACCTGGTGCCGCAGGCGTCCGTGCGGGTCAACGACGTGGCCGTGGGCCGCGTCACCAAGATCGCGCTGGCGCGCGGCGGCTGGTCGGCGGTCGTCACGATGAAGCTCAACGGCAAGGTGAAGCTCCCGGCGAACGCCTACGCCCACCTGGAGCAGTCCAGCCTCCTCGGCGAGAAGTACGTCCAGCTCGCCGACCCGCCCAGCACCGAACCCGCCACCGGGCGACTGGAGGCCGGCGACACCATCCCCACCTCGCACACCAACCGCAACCCCGAGGTCGAGGAGGTCTTCGGGGCGCTCTCCCTGGTGCTCAACGGCGGCGGCATCCAGCAGATCCACACCATCAGCACCCAGCTCAACAAGGCGCTCAGCGGCAACAAACCGGCGGTGCGCGACATGCTCACCCAGGTCAACACCCTCGTCTCGGACCTGGACGCCCACAAGAAGGACATCACCGACGCCCTCGACGGCGTCAACAAGCTCTCCGCGACCCTCGCCACCCGCGACCAGAAGATCGGCACGGTGCTCACCGGCCTCAGCCCGGGTCTGAAGGTGCTGGAGCAGCAGCGCGGCTCGCTGGTCACCATGCTCCGCTCGCTCGACACCCTCTCCGGCGTGGCCACCGACACCGTCGACCGGAGCAAGGACGACATCGTGGCGGACCTGAAGTCGCTGGCCCCCACCCTCCAGCGGCTCGCCGACGCCGGCGACGACCTGCCCGACTCCCTCCAGGTGCTGCTCACCTACCCGTTCACCGACGAGGTGCTCAACGGGGTCAAGGGCGACTACCTCAACGTCTACCTCGACCTCACCGCCGCCTCCGGCACCCAGCTCATCCCCGAACTCCAGGCGGGCGACAGCGACTACCCGGGCCTGGCGGTCACGCCGTCGGCGAGGAAGTCCGGCCGGTCCGCGACGGACCTGCCGCTCCCGCTGCCCTCGGTCACCACCCCGACCTCCTCCGCCTCCGCGTCCTCAGGCTCCGCGTCCTCCGGTTCAGCGGCGCCCACGACGACGCCGTCCACCTCCTCGCCGTCCACCTCCTCGTCGGCCACCACCCCGGGGGGCCACTGATGCTGACCCGCGCCACCGTCGCCAAGAACATCGCCTTCCTGATCGTCGCCGTCCTCGTGATCGGCTTCGTCGGAGTCCGCTACGCCGACCTCGGCCGGTACGTCGGGCTGCGCGGCTACTACACCGTGGACGTCCAACTCCCGGAGACCGGCGGCCTGTTCGAGCACGCGGACGTCACCTACCGGGGCGTGTCGGTCGGCCGGGTCGGCGCGATCCGGCTCACCGGCGACGGCGTCGAGGCGGAACTGCGGATCGACAACTCCGCCCCGCACATCCCCACCCGGCTCACCGCGGTCGTGGCGAGCCTGTCCGCGGTCGGCGAGCAGTACATCGACCTCCAGCCGACCACCGCCGACGGGCCCTACCTGCACGGCGGTTCGACCATCGCGCAGGCCAGCACCAAGATCCCCGCGCCGGTCACCAACCTGCTCACGAGCGTCAACGACCTCACCAAGTCCGTGCCGCTGGACGCCCTGCGCACCGACGTGGACGAACTCGGCCTCGCGTTCAGCGGCCAGGGCGACAACCTCCAGTCGCTGCTCGACACCAGCAGCGAGTTCCTCACCGCCGCCGACGAGAACCTGCCCACCGACACCACGCTGATCGACGACGGCCGCACGGTGCTGCACACCCAGGCCGACGAGTCCGACGCGATCAGGAACTTCGCCACCAGCGCGAACCAGCTCGCCGCGCAGCTCGACGACTCCGACACCGACCTGCGCCGGCTGATCGCGGCCGCGCCCGGCGCCGCCACCCAGGTCTCGGCGCTGCTGCGGGACGTCGGCCCCAACCTCAGCGTGGTGCTCGCCAACCTGCTGACGACCTCCGACATCGCCGTCACCCGGCAGAACGGCATCCAGGAGTTCCTGGTGAAGATGCCGGCCGTGGCCGCCGCGGGCGCCTCGGCGGTGAAGGACGGCAAGCTGGACTTCGGCATGGCGGTCACCTTCTTCTCGCCGCTGCCGTGCACCTCGGGGTACGGCGGCACCACCTACCGCAACGGCCTGGACACCAGTCCGCCGGCCACCGCCTTCAACACCGCGGCCCGCTGCACCGCGCCCGCCTCCTCCGGGACCGACGTCCGCGGCTCCGCGCACGCTCCGGGCGGCGGGGGAGTGCCGGCGCCGGCGCAGCCCGGTTCGGTCCTGCCGACGACCACGCAGGCGGCCACGGCCGGCTCGCCCGCGGGGACCTCCGCCACGGCGGGCACGACCGCCGCGGGTCCGGCGCTGCCCGGCGCCCTCGCGCTGCCGGCGCTGCCCGCCGCCGGACCCACCACCATGGCGGGCCTGCTCGGACTGGAGGACCAACGATGAGCGGGACGGCGGAGACGGGGACGAAGACGGGGACGAAGACGGATACAGGGACGGGGACGGACCTGGGGACGGACCCGGGGACCGACCTGGAGACGGCGGCGGCGAAGCGGCCCTCGGCCGCGGGCGCGGAGCCGGAACCGGAGGACACGGAAGCGGAGGACACGGCCGCGGCGGCCGGGCGGAAGGCCGGCGTGCCCGGTGCCGACGCCGACCTGGACACCGGTGCCGGTGCCGGTGCATTTGCCGACGACGCCGCCACGTCGGACGGCCGCGCGCCGGGCCGGCGGGGCGCGGGCCTGGTCCGGGTGCTGCGGGCCCGGCGCACCGCGGTCGCCTGGGCCGCGGCGCTGGCCGTCGCGCTGCTGCTGGCCGGCTACTCCGCCTGGTCCTACGCCGACACCCGGGGCGACGACGCCCTGTCGTACGGCAAGGCCCGCGACGCCGCGCTCGGCGCGGGGGAGCGGGGCGTCGCGCGGCTCAACACCGTGGACGCCGCGCACGTCGACCGCGACCTCGACGGCTGGCTCGGCGTGACCACCGGACCGCTGCACGAACAGCTCACCCGGACCCACGCGTCCGACACCGCCACGATGAAGGCGGCCGGTACCACCACCGCCGGCACCGTCACGGACGCGGCCGTCACCGAACTCGACACGCGCGCCGGCACCGCCAAGCTCATCGTCACCGTTCAGGTCCGCCTCACCCCCAAGTCCGGTGCGGCCACCACCGATCGCAAGCGCTTCGAGGCCGACCTGGCGCGTACCGCCGGCACATGGAAACTCGCAGCCCTCACCGCGGTCCCGATCGGCGCGAGTTGAGGGGCAGGAAGTGACGACCGACATGACGGCGACGGATGGCATGACGACGACGGACGACATCGGGGAGCCCCGCGCGGCAGCCGGGGCGACCGCAGGGGACGCCGATCCCGCGGCGGCGGCCGCGCCCGGCGGCGGTTCGGAGCAGGCGGAAGCGGACGCGGAGGCGGGGACGGGCGGCCGGGACGGATGGGCCCGGCGGCTGGCGGGGCGGTTCCGGTCGTACGGCTGGCGGCGGCCGGCCGGGATCGCCGCGGTCGCCGTGCTGCTGCTGGGGTCCGGCGGGCTGCTGTACGCGGCGCAGGACCTCAAGGACCCGGCGGCCACCCGCAACCGCGCGCTCACCGACAGCGCCACCACCGATCAGGTGATCGGTGACGTCAGCAGCGCGCTCAGCGAGATCTTCGCGTACACGCCCGACGGCACCGACGCCACCGAGCAGGCCGCGCGCAGCGTCCTCGCGGGCGGCGCGGCCACCCAGTACCAGGCGCTGTTCGCGCAGATCAAGCAGAACGTCGCCGCCCAGCAACTCACCCTCACCACAAGGGTCGTACGCGCCGGCGTGGTCACCCTCACCGGCGACCGCGCCCGCCTGCTGGTCTTCCTCGACCAGACCGCGCAGCGCGCGGGTTCCACCGCCACCAGCGCGGCCGCCCAACTCTCGGTCACCGCCGAGCAGATGAACGGCCGCTGGCGGATCACCGCACTCAAGGCCCGCTAGGGGAGAGGCAGATGCCACGTATGCGTTTCGGCTCGCGCCCACCGCGCAAGGACGACCACCCCGCGAGCCCCGCGGCCCCGGCTGACACGGAGAGCACCGAGAGCACCGAGAGCACCGAGAGCTTGGAGAACACGGAGAGCGCCGAGAACGTGAAAAGCACGGAGAAGACGGAGCACACGGAGAGCGCCGAGGGAGCTGAGGACGGGTCGGCACCGGGCGGCGAGCCCGCCCGCGCCGGCGCGCAGGACACCGGTACCCCGGCCACGGCGGACGCCGCCGACGAGCAGGTCACCGACGGGCAGACCACCGACGGGCACGTCACCGACGGACCGGCCGCCGACGGACCGGCCGCCGACGGGTCGGGCCCGGAGCCCGCGGCGGCGGACGAGGCGAAGTCCGGGGGCTCCGTCCGGCCGGCGTCCGCCGGGACCGTCCGGGCCGGGCGCGGAGGGGGCGTCCGGGCGGGCGCGTCCGGGCGGGGCGGGCGCGGGGGCCGACCGCGTCCGGCCGCCGGCGACGGCGGGAGCGGGCCGCGCCGGGGCCGTCCCGCGCCGACCGGGCGGCGGCCCCTGCTGGGCGCGGCGATCGCCCTCGTGGCGGCCGCGGCCGTCGCCGCGGCGTGGACCGGCTGGTCCTGGTACTCCGCCGCCCATGACGACGACGCGGCGTTCGCCCGTACCCGGGACACCGTGCTGGCCGCGGGCGAACAGGCGGTGCAGAACATGAACACGCTCGACCACGCCCACCTCGCGGCGGGCCTCGCCGTGTGGGAGCAGAGCACCACCGGCGACCTGCACGACCAACTCGTCCAGGGCCGCGCCGACTTCGAGAAGCAGGTGCAGCAGGCGCAGACGGTCAGCACGGCGAAGGTGCTCAGCGGCGCGGTGACCGACCTCGACGACCGCACGGGGAAGGCGGACGTCATGGTCGCGCTCCGGATCACCGTGCAGGCGCCCAAGGCGCAGCCCGCGGTGAAGGAGAGCCGGCTGCTCGGCGAGATGACGCGCACGGCGGCCGGGTGGAAGCTGAGCGCGCTCGGCGACGCGCCCATGGGCGACAGCGCCGCCGCGGCCACCGACCCGACGGCCACCGCCCCCGCGACGACCGCGCCCTCGTCCGCACCCACGACCGCCGCCGGCGGCTGACGCCGCACCCGGCCACCGACGCCGCACCGCCGTACCGCCGCACGTCGTACGCGAGAGGACCGCAGCCCATGTCGACCACCACCCGCCACCTCATCAACCGGCAGCGCAGACTCGCCGCGGCGGGCGCGCGCACCGCGGGACGACCGGTCCGCGACCGTGACGACGCCACCGAGGCGGACGACCGTACCGACGCCCCCGCCGGCGGCCGTATGGGCGGCCGTACGGGCGTGGACACGGCCGGGGGC
Source organism: Streptomyces sp. SN-593 (assembly GCF_016756395.1). NCBI lineage: Bacteria > Bacillati > Actinomycetota > Actinomycetes > Kitasatosporales > Streptomycetaceae > Actinacidiphila > Actinacidiphila reveromycinica. The sequence goes on along the minus strand of NZ_AP018365.1, from coordinate 2,189,226 downwards.
GCGGCCGGCCGGGCGGCGACCGCGGTCCGGCCGCGCCGCGCCGCGTCCGCCGACGCCCCCGCCTCCGCGGCCGACCGCGCCCTGCCCGCCGCCGAGGCAGCGGGCGGCGGCGAGGACGCGGCCACCCCGCGCCGCACCCTCGCCTCGCGCCTGCCCGCCCGCTTCCCCCTCACCGTCGCGCTGCTCGCCCTGCTGACGGTGCTGCTCGGCGGATTCGCGGCGTGGGCGGCCGGGAAGGCGTCCGCGCTGCACGACGGCTCGGCCACCTCCAACACCGCGCTCACCGACAACGCCCGCACCGCCGAGATCAAGGGCCAGATCGCCCAGGACGTGAACTCCGTCTTCTCCTACGACTACAGCGACACCGCCCGCACCGACACCGCCGCGAAGAAGGTGCTCACCGGCAAGGCGGTCCAGCAGTACGCCACGATGATCGCCCAGGTGAAGGCCGCGGCCCCGAAGCAGAAACTGGTGCTGACCACCACGGTCACCGACACCGGCGTGGAGATGATCGACGGCGACCGGGCCCGGGTGCTGGTCTACGCGGACCAGGCCAACACCTCCACCGCCAAGGGCGCGAACGCCGGCAGCGCCTACTCCGCGGCCATGTTCGCGGTCGACGCGGTCCGCCAGGGGGGCGGCTGGAAGATCGCCTCCATCGACACCTTCGGCTGAGGACTTCGACTCCTGCTCTCCGGCGTGCACCATGGGGAGGAGCGGCGCGCGCAACGCGTGCGAAACGGTGTGGTGCAATGCTCCTGATCCCCCGGTATGCCGACGGCGGGGGAGCGGTGCCCGACCGGCGAGGATGGATGCATATGGACAAGCAGCAGGAGTTCGTTCTCCGCACCCTGGAGGAGCGGGACATCCGTTTCGTGCGGCTGTGGTTCACCGACGTGCTCGGCTACCTGAAGTCGGTCGCCGTCGCCCCCGCCGAGCTGGAGCAGGCGTTCGACGAGGGCATGGGCTTCGACGGCTCCGCGATCGAGGGCTTCGCCCGGGTGTACGAGTCCGACATGATCGCGAAGCCGGACCCGGGCACCTTCCAGATCCTGCCCTGGCGCGCGGAGGCACCCGGCACCGCCCGGATGTTCTGCGACATCCTGATGCCCGACGGCTCCCCGTCGTACGCCGACCCGCGCTACGTCCTCAAGCGCGCGCTGGCCAAGACCTCCGACCTCGGGTTCACCTTCTACACCCACCCCGAGATCGAGTTCTTCCTGCTCAAGGAGCGCCCGCTGGACGGCACCCGGCCGACCCCCGCGGACAACTCCGGCTACTTCGACCACACCCCGCAGAACGTCGGCATGGACTTCCGCCGCCAGGCGATCACCATGCTGGAGTCGATGGGCATCTCCGTCGAGTTCTCCCACCACGAGGGCGCGCCCGGCCAGCAGGAGATCGACCTGCGCTACGCCGACGCGCTGTCCACCGCCGACAACGTGATGACGTTCCGGCTGGTGATGAAGCAGGTGGCCCTGGAGCAGGGCGTGCACGCCACCTTCATGCCCAAGCCGTTCTCGGAGTACCCCGGCTCCGGCATGCACACCCACCTCTCGCTCTTCGAGGGCGACCGCAACGCGTTCTACGAGTCGGGCGCGGAGTTCCAGCTCTCCAAGGTCGGCCGGTCCTTCATCGCGGGCCTGCTGCGGCACGCCGCCGAGACCGCGGCGGTCACCAACCAGTGGGTGAACTCCTACAAGCGGATCTGGGGCGGCTCGCAGCGCACCGCGGGCGCCGGCGGCGAGGCCCCCTCGTACATCTGCTGGGGCCACAACAACCGCTCGGCGCTCATCCGCGTGCCGATGTACAAGCCCGGGAAGACCGGCTCCACCCGGGTCGAGGTCCGCTCCCTCGACGCCGGCGCCAACCCCTACCTCTCCTACGCGGTCCTCCTCGCCGCCGGCATGAAGGGCATCCAGGAGGGCTACGAACTCCCCGCCGGCGCCGACGACGACGTGTGGGCGCTCCGCGACTCCGAGCGCCGCGCCCTCGGCATCGAGCCCCTCCCGCAGAACCTCGGCGAGGCGATCGAGCTGATGGAGCGCAGCGAACTGGTCGCCGAGACCCTCGGGGAGCACGTGTTCGACTTCTTCCTGCGCAACAAGAAGCAGGAGTGGGAGGAGTACCGCTCCGAGGTCACCGCGTTCGAGCTGCGCAAGAACCTGCCGAACCTGTAGGCCGGCGGGGACGGGAGAGGGTGCTCACCGGTCGGTGGGCACCCTGGGGTCTCCGTGGGCGGGCGCGTCAGCGGACGCGGCCGGAGTCCTCGTCCTCGTCGGACTCCTCGCCCGGCACGTGGACGTCGCGGACGTTGACGTTGATCTCGACGACCTCCAGCCCGGTCATCAGCTCGACCGCGCTGGTGACGCTGCCCCGGATGTCCGAGGCGGTCTCGGCGATGTGCGTGCCGTAGCCGACGACCACGTCGAGGTCGATCGCGGCCTGCTCCTCGCCGACCTCGACCTTGACGCCCCTGGTGTGGTCGTCGGAGCGCGACACCCGGTCGCGGACCGCTCCCACCGCGCGGGTGGCGCCGCCACCCATCGCGTGGACCCCTTCGACCTCCCGGGTGGCGATCCCGGCGATGGTGGCCACCACCGAGTCGGCGATCGTCGTCTTCCCGGCGGTGTCCTTGTGGCGGCCGGGACCGGTCTTGACAGAGTTCTCCGCGGTTGTCATGGGGCAGGCCCCTTCTCTCTCGACTGCTCGCTGGCGAAATGCGGGCTCCTTATCACTGTGAACCCGCATCGGCACCCGTGCCACTCCGATGCAGCAGTGCCCGGTCCGCGCCACACTGGGGGGATGGGCGCGCGCACGGTCTGGTACGTCTCCTACGGCTCGAACACGCACCTGGCCCGGCTGGCCCGGTACCTGGACGGCGGCCGCCCGGCGGGCGGGGCGCGGGACTACCCGGGCTGCCGGGACGCCACGCCGCCGGCCAGATCCGTGCCGTGGGAGCTGCCCGGCACCGTGTACTTCGCCACGCACTCCCCGGTGTGGGGCGGAGGGCGCGCCTTCTACGACCCGGACGCGCCCGGCCGCGCGCTGGCCCGCGCGCACCTGCTCACCGCCGCTCAGTTCTCGGACATCGCCGCGCAGGAGATGTACGCCGAACCCGGCCGCGATCTCGACCTCACGGAGGTGCTGGCCACCGGGCGCAGCCGGCTGGGCCCGGGCCGCTACGAGACGCTGGTGCGGGTCGGGTCGCTGGACGGCGTGCCGTTGCTGACGTTCACCGCGCCGTGGGGCATGGCCGAGGTGCCCTGGACGGTGCCGTCGGCCGCCTACCTCGACCACCTGGCCGCCGGACTGCGCGAGGCCGGCGGCTGGCGGGACGCGGACATCGCGCGCTACCTCGCGGGGCGCCCGGGCGCCGCCGGGCACTGGACCGTACGGGACGGCGCCCTCGTGCCGACGGACCCGGCGCCTCCTCCTGCCGACAGCGCACCCCTTCCGGCCGACCCGGCGCCCCGGCGGGCGGAGCGGCCACCCCTTCCGGCGGACCCCGCACCCCTTCCGGGGGACCCTCCCCACCCGCCGCGGCCCCCTTCCCGCCCGGCCGCCACGACGACACCGCGGGCCCCGCCGGGCGCCGCCGACCCACCGGACGGCTAGGCTCGTAGCGCGGCCGGAGCAGGTGCGCCGCTCGTCATGCGCCGCGGGTGCGGCAAGCGCGTTGGGCGCGGTGACCCCGGGAGGGCCGATGCAGGGGCGACGCAGCAGTACGTTCTCCCGGCTGCTGCGGCACGGCTTCACCGATGCCGCCGCCGCCGAGCGGCTGTTGCAGGACGACGCGCTGGCGGGCGTACGCGGCGACCCGGTGCTCCTCGAAGCGCTCGGCGCCACCGCCGACCCCGACCAGGCGCTGCTCGGCCTGGTCCGGCTCGCCGAGGCGATGGACCCGGGCGAGCGCCGCACCCTGCTGGACACCGTGACCAGCGCCAAGCCGCTGCGGGACCGCCTGCTGGGCGTGATGGGCGCCTCCGAGGCGCTGTGCGACCACCTGTCCCGGCACCCCGCGGACTGGCACGCCCTGGTGACCTACGAGGCACGCGACCTGCACCCGGGCGTCGAGGAGTTCGAGGAGCGGCTGGCCTCGGTCCGCACCCCGGACGCGTTGCGCGCCGCCTACCGCCGGTGCCTGCTCGGGATAGCGGCCAGGGACGTGTGCGGCACCAACGACCTGGTCCGCACGGCCGCCGAGCTGGCCGACCTCGCCACCGCCACGCTGCGCGCCGCCCTGGCGATCGCCTCCACCGAGCTGCCGCAGGACGCGGCCGCCTGCCGGCTCGCGGTGATCGGCATGGGCAAGTGCGGCGGCCACGAGCTGAACTACGTCTCCGACGTGGACGTCATCTTCGTCGCGGAGCCCGCCGAGGCCGACGACGGTGAGGGCACCGCCTCCGACGACACCGCGGCACTGCGGGCCGCGACCCGGCTGGCGGTGCGGATGATGGGCGTCTGCTCCGAGACCACCGCCGAGGGCACGATCTGGCCGGTGGACCCCAACCTGCGCCCCGAGGGCAAGAACGGCCCGCTGGTGCGCACCCTCAGCAGCCACCTCGCCTACTACCGGCGGTGGGCGAAGACCTGGGAGTTCCAGGCGCTGCTGAAGGCCCGCCCGGTCGCCGGGGACATGGCTCTGGGCGCCGACTACGTCGAGGCGATCCGCCCGATGGTGTGGCAGGCCGCCGAGCGGGAGAACTTCGTCATCGACGTGCAGGAGATGCGCCGCCGGGTGGTCGACACCATCCCGGCCGCGCAGCTCGCCCGGGAGCTGAAGCTCGGCCCCGGCGGCCTGCGCGACGTGGAGTTCGCGGTGCAACTGCTGCAACTCGTGCACGGCCGCACCGACACGAGCCTGCGCAGCCCCACCACCCTCACCGCGCTCGCCGAACTGGCGGCGGGCGGCTACGTCGGCCGCGCCGACGCCGCCTCCCTGGACGCCGCCTACCGCTTCCTGCGGCTGATGGAGCACCGCATCCAGCTCCAGAAGATGCGCCGCACCCACCTGGTGCCCGACGACGAGGCCGGGCTGCGCCGGCTCGGCCGCGGCCTGGGCTTCCGCTCCGAACCCGTGCAGACCCTCGACCGGGAGTGGAAGCGGCACGCCCGGGAGGTACGGCGGCTGCACGAGAAGCTCTTCTACCGCCCGCTGCTGGACGCCGTCGCCCAGCTCGACCGGGACGAGACGCGGCTGAGCACCGAAGCGGCCCGGACCCGGTTGCAGGCGCTCGGCTACGCCGACCCGGTCGCGGCCATGCGCCACCTGGAGGCCCTGGCCAGCGGGGTCAGCCGCAAGGCCGCCATCCAGCGCACCCTGCTGCCGGTGCTGCTCGGCTGGTTCGCGGACTCCGCGGACCCCGACGCCGGCCTGCTCGGCTTCCGCAAGGTCTCCGACGCGCTCGGCAAGACCCCGTGGTACCTGCGGCTGCTGCGCGACGAGGGCGCCGCCGCCCAGCGGCTGGCCCGGGTGCTGTCCTCCGGGCGGCTCGCCCCCGACCTGCTGATGCGCGCCCCCGAGGCGGTCGCGCTGCTCGGCTCCAGGGACGGTCTGGTCCCGCGCGACCACCAGGCGCTGGAGCAGGAGGTGCTGGCCGCCGTCGGCCGCGCCGACACCCCCGAGCAGGCCATCGCGGCCGTCCGCGGGGTGCGCCGCCGCGAACTGTTCCGCACCGCGGCCGGCGACCTGATCGACACCTACGGCGACGACGAGGAGTCCGACGGCCCGCTCGACCCGGCCGTCCTCGTCGACCGGGTCGGCACCGCCGTGTACGGGCTGACCTCGGCCACCGTCGCCGGCGCGCTGCGCGCCGCGGTCAACGCGGTCACCGGCGGCGACGCCCATCCGCTGCCCGCCCGCCTCGCGGTGATCGGCATGGGCCGCTTCGGCGGCCGCGAACTCGGCTACGGCTCCGACGCGGACGTCATGTTCGTGTACGAGGCGCGCGAGGGCGCCGACAGCGGCGACGCCGGCCGCGCCGCGCTGGCCGTCGCCAACGAGCTGCGCCGGCTGCTCCAGATCCCCACCGCCGACCCGCCGCTGCTGATCGACGCCGACCTGCGCCCGGAGGGCAAGTCCGGCCCGCTGGCCCGCAGCCTCGCGTCCTACGAGGCGTACTACCGGCGCTGGTCGCTGGGGTGGGAGAGCCAGGCGCTGCTACGGGCCCTGCCGGTGGCCGGCGACCTGGAGCTGGGCCAGCGGTTCGTCGCGCTGATCGACCCGCTGCGCTACCCCGAGGACGGCCTCGACGACGAGGCGGTGCGCGAGATCCGCCGGCTCAAGGCGCGGATGGAGGGCGAGCGGATGCCGCGCGGCGCCGACCGCACGACCCACGCCAAGCTCGGCCGCGGCGGGCTGTCCGACGTGGAGTGGACGGTGCAGCTGCTCCAGCTCCGGCACGCCGCCCGGCTGCCGTCGCTGCGCACCACCGGCACCCGGGCCGCGCTGGCCGCGGCCCGGGCCGAGGACCTGATCGGCGCGGACGACCTGCGCATCCTGGACGAGGCGTGGGTGCTCGCCACCCGGGTGCGCAACGCGGTGATGCTGGTCCGCGGCCGCCCCGGGGACACCTTCCCCGGCGACGGCAGGGAGCTGGCGGCGGTCGGCCGCTACCTCGGGTACCCGGCCGGGCACGTCGGCGACATGCTGGAGCAGTACCGCCGCCGCACCCGCCGCGCCCGCGCGGTCATGGAGCGGCTGTTCTACGAGGCGTGAGCCCCCTCCTCGGCCGGGCGCCGCCAGGACCGCGGCAGGTGGTAGGCCCAGCGCCCGTAGAGCAGGCACACCACGCCGTAGCCGGCGGCCAGGCAGACCACGCCGCCGACCGCGTCGAGCCAGAAGTGGTTGCCGGTGGCGATGATGACGGTGAGGGTGAACAGCGGGTAGAGCAGGGCGGCCACCCGCACCCAGGTCCGCCGCGCCAGGTTGAAGACGGTCAGGCCGCACCACAGCGACCAGCCGATGTGCATCGACGGCATCGCGGCGTACTGGTTCGAGACGTGGGACAGGCTGCCCTGGGAGAGCGAGCCCCAGGTGTGGTGCACGGCGACGGTGTCGATGAAGCCGGCCCCCGACAGCAGCCGCGGCGGGGCCAGCGGGTAGGCCCAGAAGCCGATCAGCGCCAGCCAGGTGGTCGCGAACAGCACCAGCCGGGGCGGTGCGTAGCGGTCGGGATGGGCGACGTACAGCCACACCAGGACGCCGATGGTGATGACGAAGTGCAGTGAGGCGTAGTAGTAGTTCATCCCCACGATCAGCCATGTCACCGAGTTCAGCGTGTGGTTGACGCCGTGCTCGACGGCCAGGCCCAGGCTGCGCTCGAAGTCCCACACGTGGTGCGCGTGGCGCAGCGCGGTGGTGCGCTGGGCGGGGACCGCGTTGCGGATGAGCGAGTAGACCCAGTAGCTGACGCCGATCAGCAGCAGCTCGAACCACAGCCGGGGCCTGCGCGGGGTGCGCAGCCGGTTCAGCAGCGCGCCGGGCGACCAGCCGGGCCCGGGGGCCCGGGAGGCGCCGCCCGGACCCCGCGCGGCGGGGCCGCCGGCGGCGCCTGGACCGGCGGTGTCGAAGAGGTCGGCACGGCGGTCCTTCGGCGACTTGGCGGTGTCGGCGGTCGGTTCCCCCATGGGACACCAGTCTGCCAGACCGGGCCGGTCAAAGGGGTTCCAGGCCCGTTGAACCGGACATCCCGCGTGTCGGGTCCCCGCCAGACGGTCAAGAGGCCGGCGGCGCCCCGCGATCGGCCGGGCCGGCGGCCGTGGAGCCGCGGACCACCAGCTCGGGCATGAAGACGAACTCGCTGTGCGGGGGCGGGTTGTCCCCGACCTCCTCCAGCAGCGCGTTCACCGCCGCCTGGCACATGGCGGGAACCGGTTGCCTGATCGTCGTCAGCGGCGGGTCGGTGAAGGCGATCAGCGGGGAGTCGTCGAAACCGACCACCGAGATGTCGCCGGGCACCGAGCGCCCGAGCTGGCGCGCGGCGCGGATCGCGCCGAGCGCCATCATGTCCGAGGCGCAGACGACCGCCGTGCAGCCGGCGGCTATCAGCGCGCCGGCCGCGGCCTGGCCGCCCTCCAGCGTGTACAGCGAGTGCTGCACCAGCGCCTCGGCGTCGGCGGTCGGCAGGCCCAGCACCTCGCCCATGGACGTGACGAAGCCCTCGATCTTGCGCTGCACCGGCACGAACCGCTTCTGGCCCACGGCCAGGCCGATCCGGCGGTGCCCGAGTGCGGCGAGGTGCGTGACGGCCAGCCCCACCGCGGCCCGGTCGTCCACCGACACCGAGGGCGCGTCGATCTTGTCGGAGTAGCCGTTGATCAGCACGAACGGCACGCCCTGGCCCTGGAGCCGGGCGTACCGCTCGGTGTCGGCGGTGGAGTCGGCGTGCAGGCCCGAGGCGAAGATGATGCCCGCCACCCCGCGCTCGACCAGCATCTCCACCAGCTCGTCCTCGGTGGAGCCGCCCGGCGTCTGGGTGGCCAGCACCGGGGTGTAGCCCTGCCGGGTCAGCGCCTGCCCGATGACCTGCGCCATCGCCGGGAAGATCGGGTTCCCCAACTCCGGGGTGATCAGGCCGACCAGGCCGGCACTGCGCTGCCGCAACCGGACCGGGCGTTCGTACCCGAGCAGGTCCAGTGCGGCCAGCACGGATTCGCGGGTGGCCGCGGAAACACCTGGCTTGCCGTTGAGCACCCGGCTGACCGTCGCCTCACTGACCCCCGCCTGGGCTGCGATGTCTGCGAGCCGCGCGGTCACAGCACCGGATGCTACGGGGCGGAACACCGCCATGTCAGATCGCCCACCAAATTGCCGTGTCGGCCGGGAGGGTCACGGAGGCGCCGGGTCCGTCCGACCCGTCGGTAACCTGTGTGCCGCCCGTGAGCCGCCCGCTGGCCTGCGGCGTCGCCGGCACCACCGCCTCCGGCACCCCCGCCTCCGGACCCGCCGGGGTCGCCGGGATCGCCGGGTCCGGTTCCACGGCCGGGCCGCGGCTGGACAGCAGCAGCCGGCCCGGCCGGGGCAGCCGCACCGGCGACGAGGTCGGGTTGACCGTGCAGACGAAGGCGCCCTCCGGCGCGTCCCGCCGGAAGGCCAGTACCCCGTCGGGCGCGTCGAGCCAGGTCACCTTCGTGCCGGCGCCGAGCGCGGGGTGCTCGCGGCGCACCGCCAGCGCCGCCCGGTACAGCTCCAGCGTGGAGTCCGGGTCGCCGGTCTGCGCCTCGACGCTCAGCGAGGCCCACTCCGCGGGCTGCGGCAGCCAGCTCGGCCCGCCCCGCACCGGGCCGAAGCCGTACGGCGCCGCGTCCCCGGACCACGGGATGGGCACCCGGCAGCCGTCGCGGAAGCCGTCCTGCCCGGCCGCGCGGAAGAACGACGGGTCCTGGCGCGCCTCGTCGGGCAGGTCCGTGACGTCGGGCAGGCCCAGCTCCTCGCCCTGGTAGAGGTAGGCGGAGCCGGGCAGCGCCAGCATCAGCAGGGTCGCCGCGCGGGCCCGGCGCAGGCCGAGCGCGCGGTCACCGGGGGTGCGCAACTGGGTCGGGGGCGCCTGCGGGGTCTGCCCCGCCTCGACCGGCGGGAGGTTGCCGAGCCGGGTGGTGTGCCGGGTCACGTCGTGGTTGGACAGCACCCAGGTCGCGGGCGCGCCGACCGCGCCCATCGCGTCGAGCGAGCGGTCGATCACCTCGCGCAGCGTCTCCGCGCTCCAACCGGCGGTCAGGTACTCGAAGTTGAACGCCTGGTGCAGCTCGTCGGGGCGCAGGTAGCGCGCGGCGCGCTCGATCGTCGGCGTCCACGCCTCGGCGACCGCGATCCGCTCCCGGCCGCCGGCCCGGCCCACCGGGCCGTACTCGTCGAGGATGCGCCGCCAGTCGCGGTAGATCTCGTGCACGCCGTCCTGGTCGAAGTACGGCATCACGGCGGTGCCCAGCAGCGCGACCTGTCCGGCGTGGCCGATGTCGGGCAGTCCCTCGGCCTTGACCAGGCCGTGGGCGACGTCGATCCGGAAGCCGTCGATGCCCAGGTCGAGCCAGAACCGCAGCACCGAGCGGAACTCGTCGTGCACCGCGCGGTGGTTCCAGTTGAAGTCCGGCTGCTCGGGGGCGAACAGGTGCAGGTACCACTCGCCGGGGGTGCCGTCCGGCTCGGTGACGCGGGTCCAGGCGGGGCCGCCGAAGATCGACTCCCAGTCGTTGGGGGGCAGTTCGCCGTGCGCGCCCTTGCCGGGGCGGAAGTGGAAGCGGTCACGGGCCGCCGATCCGGGGCCGTCGCGCAGCGCCTGCCGGAACCACTCGTGCTGGTCGGAGCAGTGGTTGGGCACCAGGTCCACGATGACCCGCAGGTCCAGCGCGTGCGCGGCGCGCACCAGGTCGTCGGCGTCGGTGAGGGTGCCGAACATCGGGTCGACGGCCCGGTAGTCGGCGACGTCGTAGCCGGCGTCGGCCTGCGGGGAGGCGTAGAACGGCGACAGCCACACCGCGTCGACGCCGAGTTCCCGCAGGTAGGGCAGCCGGGCGGTGACGCCCGGCAGGTCGCCCATGCCGTCGCCGTCGCCGTCGGCGAAGCTGCGCGGGTAGACCTGGTAGATCACCGCGTCGCGCCACCAGTCTCTGCGCCCGGCGTCGGCGTCGGTCGCGGCGGCGGTGCTGGGCGCGTCGGTGAGGTGCTGGCTCATTGATTCCCTTTGGGTTCGGGGGAACGACTGGGTGGCGTGCGGGTGCGGGTGCGGGTGCGGGTGCCCGTGCGGGCGTGCGGACACGCGCGTGCGGGCCGTGCGGGCCGTGTCGGCCGTGCGGGCCGTGCGTCCGTCGGACGCGGCCGGCCGGTGCGCGCGGGGCCGGTCAGCCCTTGGTGCCGCCGGCGGTCAGGCCGGTGACCAGGTGGCGCTGGACGAGCAGGAAGACCACCGCCGCGGGTATCGCGATGAGCACCGAACCGGCGGTCATCGCGCCCCAGTTGGCGCGGATACTGGACGCGTACGTGGGCAGCCCGGCGGCCAGGGTGTAGTGGGTCTTCATGAACTGGCTGGAGTAGGCGACCTCGCCCCACGCGGTGAGGAAGCTGTAGAACGCGGTGACCGCCAGGCCGGGACGGGCCAGCGGCAGGATCAGCCGCCAGAAGGTGCCGAACGGGCTGAGGCCGTCCATCCGGCCCGCCTCGTCGATCTCCCGGGGGATGGTGTCGAAGTACCCCTTGAGCATCCACGCGCAGAACGGCACCGCGATGGTGCAGTACACCAGCACCAGCCCGAGGTAGCTGTCGAGCAGGTCGAGCCGGGCCATCAGGTTGTACAGCGGCACGATCAGCACCGCGACCGGGAACATCTGGGTGACCAGGAAGACCCACATCAACTGGCGGTGGCCGGGGAACCTCATCCTGGAGATCGCGTAGCCGGCGCTGGCCGCGATGAACACGCCGAGCACCATGGTGGCGCCGGCGACGATCACCGAGTTGAGCATCCAGTGCGGGAACCCGCTGTGCAGCAGCACGAACCGGTAGTTGGACAGGCCCAGGTGGTGGATCACCTGGCCGGGCTGCTGCCAGGCGCTGTCGGGGCCGAGCGAGATGAAGACGATCCACAGCACCGGGAAGACCGCGACGGCGCTGGCGGCGAGCAGGGTGGCGTGCAGGGCGAGCGAGGCGCCCGTACCGCGCTGGCCGCGGCCGCGCTGGGTGGTGGCACTCATGGGTGGCGGCTCCTCAGCTCTGCTCGGTCTTGATGCGGCTGCGGTAGAAGGTGGAGAAGGCCACCAGGATCAGCAGGATGACGATGCCGTAGGAGGCGGCGCCCGCGTAGTCGGAGATGCCGACGAACGCCTTCTCGTAGGCGAAGGTCACCAGGATGTCGGTGTCGCCGCTGGTGTTGCTGCCCAGCAGCAGGTAGATGATCGGGAACATGTTGAACGTCCACACGGTGCTCAGCAGGACCACCGTGCTGGTCACCGGGCGCAGTCCGGGCACCGTCACGTTCGTGAAGCGCTGGAGCGGCGAGGCGCCATCCATCTCCGCGGCCTCGTACAGCTCGTTCGGGATGGACTGGAGGCCGCCGAGGATCGCCACCATCATGAACGGCACGCCGCACCAGACGTTGACGATGATGACGGCGACCTTCTGCGCGAAGGGGGTGCCCAGCCAGTCCTGGGAGGGCAGCCCGACGACGTTGATGACGTCGTTGAAGACGCCGTACTGCGAGTTGAACATCAGCCGCCAGGCGAAGACGCCGACGAAGGCGGGCACCGCCCAGGGCAGGATCAGCGCGAGCCGGTAGGCCAGCCGGAACCGCATCGGCCGGTTGAGCAGCACCGCCATGCCCAGGCCGATGGAGTAGGTGATCCCGACGCAGGCGACGGTCCAGATCACCGTCCACTCCAGTCGCGGGTAGAAGTCGCCGTCCTGGCCGGAGAGGATCTGCCAGTAGTTGTGCAGCCCGACGAAGTGGTAGCTGGCCGGCACGTGCACGGGGCCGATGTCGGTGGCGACGTTCTGCGCGGTGGCGTTGGTGAAGGACAGGTAGACGCCGTAGCCGAGGGGGTACAGCACCAGGACGCCCAGCACGATGACGACCGGGGCGACCATCGCCCAGGCGTACCAGTGCCGGTCCCAGGCGCGCGCGATCGACTTCAGCAGGCCGGGCCCGGGTTCCTTGGACCGCGCGGGGCGGCCGGGGCGCTCGGCCCGTTCTACGGTGGCGGTGGTCATCTCTCCTCGGCTCTGTCGGTGCCTGGGGCGGTGCGTGCGGTGCGTTCGGTGTGTGCGGCTTCGCGGCGCCTCGCGGGGCGGGGTCGGATGCCCGTCCGGGCGCTTCGGTGGGACCGGGCCGGCCGGTCGGGCGCGTGGGCCCGCCCGCCGCGGGTGCGGCGGGGCGAGACCTCCGCCGGCCGGCCCGGAGCCGGTGGGGTGCTACTGCACCGCGTAGTCCGGCAGCAGCTTGCCGAACTGCTTGGCCGCGGAGTCCAGTCCGCCCTGAACGCTCGCCTTGCCCTGGAGGATCTTGATGTACTCCTGCTGGAGCGGGGTGAAGAGGCTGCCGACCTGGGGGAGCGCCACGCGCGGGCGGGCGGTGTCCAGGATCGGCTTGAACCCGGCGATCTGCGGGCTCTTCAGCACCTCGGCGGTGTACGCCGAGGTGCGGGTGGGCAGCGTGCCGTTCTTCACGGCGATCTCCGCCTGGCTGGCCGTGGAGGTCATGAACTGGGTGAACAGGTAGGCCGCGGGCAGGTTCTTCGAGCCCTGGTAGACCGCCAGGTCCTGGCCGCCGGTCGGGGCGAGCGGCTTGCCGGTGGAGCCGGCCGGCACCGGGGCGTAGCCGAGGTTGGCGGTGTCCTTGAAGGCCGAGCCGGTCAGGTCGTCGCCCACCGACCAGGGCCCCTGGATCAGCATGGCGACCTTGCCGGTCTTGAACGACGTCTGCATGTTGTCGTAGGCGTTGGCGAAGTCGATCTTCAGCGACGACGTGTCGTAGATCTTCTTCGCCTCGGTGACCGCCTTGACCGCCTCGGGGGAGTTGACGGTGACCTTCTTCGCGGTCGGGTCGGCCAGGTCGGCGCCCTCGCCGAAGAGGAACGGCAGCAGGAAGTAGGAGTCCGGGTTCATGTAGGTGCCGGTGACGCCGGTCTTCGCCTTGATCTTCGCGGAGTCCGCGATCATCTCGTCCCAGGTGGTCGGCGGCGCGGTGATCCCGGCCTGGGTGAACAGCTTCTTGTTGTAGAGCAGGCCGAGCGTGTCGGTGACGGACGGCACCGCGTACGACCTGCCCTCGTACTTGGTGGTGTTGAGCGGGCCGGCCACGAAGTCGCCGGTGCCGGTGAGGGCGGCGGTGCCGTCGAGCGGGGCGATGTAGTGCAGCGAGGCGTACTCCGGGATCAGCCCGACGTCGGTCCTGATCACGTCGGGCGCGCCCTTGCCGCTCTGCGCCGAGGTCTTGAACTTCTGCTCGACGGTGGTGAAGTCGACGTTCTGGTAGTTCACCTTGATCTTCGGGTACTTCTTCTCGAAGTCGGCGATCAGCGCCTTGTAGGTCGGTGCCTCGACCTTCGCGTCGGAGGTGTCCCAGTAGGTGACCGTGCCCGACACCTGGGCGGGGTCCTTCGCCTTGCCGCTGTCCTGGCCACTGCCGCTGCTGCCACCGCAGGCGGTGGCACCGAGGACGATGGCCGCGGCCATCGCCACGACGGATATGCCGCGTCGCATACCTGACTCCTTGATGAGGGAAGTGCCCGTGCACCCGATCCGACGGCTCGACGGCCCCATCCACAGGCCGGTGTCCGCTCGGGCTGGGCAGGACCGTAACAGCGGTGCAACGTCTTGCGAAAGACTCTGCAAGAAACTTTCTGCAAGATCCTGCGGCGCCGCTCCGGCGCCCCGGGCGCCCGGTGCGCCGGCGTGAGCGCGGGGGCGCGGGCCGGCGCGGGGCGGCGCGGGGCGGCTCCCGGTCCGCGCCGGCCTCCTTCGTGCACAACTTCCGCACAGCAAGGACAAGTTGTGACCAAAGCCTTCACGGAACCCCCGTAAGGTGAGACGGGTCACGCTTGGCCCCGGCGGGGGAACCTTTGGGGCATCTTGCGCGTCCATGTACCCATGAGCACCCCGCACGCCACGATCCGGCACGCCTTGATCGAGGACCTGGACGCGATCTGCGGCGTCCACGCCCGCGCCAGGGCCACGTACTACGAGGGGCACCTGCCGAGCGAGTCGTACAGCGGCCCGGCCGAGTTGGAGCGGCAACGGGCGGGTACCGCGCGCGCGATCACCTCGCGGGAGCGGGTCGTGCTGTGCGCGATGCGCCAGGACCACATCGTCGGGTTCGCGGTGCTGGGCGCCCGGTTCGACGGGGACACGCTCTTCCACTTCCACATCGACCCGGAGGTGTGGCGCACCGGCACCGGCACCGCGCTGCACCAGGCGTGCGTCGCCGAGTGGCGGGCCGCCGGGGTCGCCCTGGCCCGCCTGGAGGTCTTCGCGCCGAACGCCCGCGCCCGCGCCTTCTACGCCAAGCAGGGCTGGGAGGAGGACGGCCGCGAGGACGACCACGTCACCATGCGGTTGCGCATCCCCCGCCGCCCGGCCCCGGACCTGACCGCGGCCGCGACCCCGGCGCCCTCCTCCAGGCCCTAGGGCCAACGCCGTTCAGTTAGGTGCTGGGGCTGTTAGTCAAGGCTGGTGAACGAGGCAGCGGAGCTGCTGTAGAAGAGGTTTGTCCTCCAAGACATCCTCACTACAGGAGCTCCGCTGTTGGAACAGGCTGCCATATCAGGGACGGTCGGGGTAGCGACTGGTGTGTTCGCGCCGGGGCACATCGGCGAGCTGACCGGGATCGTGCCGTTCGAAATGGTCGATGAGGTACTGGCGGCCACGGGCGCGGTGCAGCGCAGGGTGCGGCTGGTGCCGGCTCGGGTCACGGTCTACCTGCTGCTGGCCGGGGCGTTGTTCGCCGGGTTGGGCTACGGGCAGGTCTTCGAGCGGTTGTGTGCCGGGCTACCGGGCCCGGCGCCGGTCCGCCCCAGCGGCAGTGCGCTGCGCCAGGCCCGTCAGCGGCTGGGGCCGGCACCGCTGAAAGCACTGTTCGACCTGGTGCGGGGGCCTGCTGCCACGACCGCAGCCGCCGGGATGTGGCGGGGGCTGAGGGTGGTCGCGGTCGACGGCACCCTGCTGCCCGTCCCGGACGCTGCGGCCAACCTCGCGGCGTTCACCCGGCAGCGGCTGGGCAACGGGATCTCGGGCTATCCGCAGCTGCGGCTGGCCCTGCTGGTCGCCTGCGGGACCCGCTCGGTGATCGGGGCCGCCTTCGGCCCGGCCTCGATCGGCGAGCTGGAGTACGCCCGCCGCCTGGCGGGGGACCTGCGCACGGGGATGCTGCTCCTGGGCGACCGCATGTTCGCCTCGGCCGCGCTGCTGAACCAGTGGGCCGCCACTGGTGCCGACCTGCTGGTGCGCTGCAAAACGAACCGGAAACTGCCACCGGTGGCCCGCTGCCGCGACGGCTCGACGCTGGCCCGGATCGGTGCGCTGACCGTCCGCGTCATCGACGCCGAGATCACCGTCCGCACCGCCGACGGCACCCGCACCGGCCACTACCGGCTGCTGACCACCCTCACCGACCCCGCAACCCACCCGGCCGCCGAACTCGTCCGGCTCTACCACGAGCGCTGGGAGATCGAGACCGCCTACGCGGAGCTGAAGTCCACGATGCTGGGCGGACGCGTCCTGCGGGCCCGCACCCCGGCGGGCGTCGAGCAGGAAGTCTGGGCCCTGCTGACCGCCTACCAGGCACTACGGACCGCGATGACCGATGCCACCGACAGCATCCCGGGCACCGACCCGGACCGGGCCGGCTTCACCACCGCCCTCTCCGCCGCCCGGGACCAGCTCGTCCTGGCCGCCGGCGTCACCACCGCCACCGACATCGACCTCGTCGGCACCATCGGCCGCCACATCCTGGCCCACCTCCTACCCACCCGGCGGGTCCGCACCAAAGACCGCATCGTCAAACGAGCGATCTCCAAATACAACGCACGAGGACCCGCCATCGACCGGACCACCCACCAAGCCACCATCAGCATCCACATGCTCACAACCAGCCCTTGACACCACCCAACCCGCCCTAACTGAACGGCGTTGGCCCTAGGGCCTGTCCGGCCGTACCCGGATCTAGCCGTACCCGGGTCTAGCCGTCGCCGAGCGGGGACAGCGGTGTGCCGTCCGCCAGGCGGCCGTCGAGCGTCGCCCGGGTGCCGCGCGGGGCCGGGGCGGACAGGAACTGCCCCTCGGACGTGGCCTGGACGCCGTTCGTCGCCGTGATGGACGCGGTGTCGCGGCTGCCGGCGGCCAGCAGGTACCAGCGGTCGGCGGGCGACTTCCACATCACCCCGGCCATCACGTGCTGGTCGTAGCGGCTGCACGCGTTCCCGTCCGCCTGCTGCCCGGCCAGCGTGCCGGGTTCCGCGGCCTTCGCGGCCGGCGGCACGAACTGCACCAGCGCGATGCCCGGCCCCCGCCAGGTGTCCGCCCGGTCGCAGGTCCACGACGCCTCGCCCGCGCCCTCGGGCAGCGCGGTGTCCGCGAACTCCCAGTCGTCGACGGCCTTCACGCCCTGCCCGCGCAGCTCGACCAGCCGGCACGCGCTGTGCGCCCAACTCGCCAGCGCCTGCGACCCGGTCGCCTCCCGCGGTGCCACCGCGCCGCCCACCGCCGAGGGCGGGCTGTACGTGAGGTGCACCGGCGCGAGGTCGCCGAGGTCGGTGAGCAGGAACGACTGCTGCGTCCCGATCGCCGCCGAGGAGCGCAGCTCCATCACCGGCCAGGTCGTCCCGCACGCCGCGGAACCCGTCGCGTCCGCGGCCGCGGAGACCCCCGGCATCGGCACCGGGTCGGTCACGCCGTCCGAGGAGCGGTGCAGGTCGGCGGTGGCCTGGCCCGGCTCGAACAGGTCCCGCGTCCGCGCCCCCGCCACCCAGGGAGCCGTCAGGAAGCGGGCGTTGCCGTCCACCCGGTCCACCAGCAGCGCGGCGGAGGTCGTCGGGTCCGCGTCCTGCGCCTGCGCGAAGTCCAGCGCGGCCCGGCCGGAACCGCTCTTCGGCTGGGCGTAGCGCACCACGCGCAGCCCGTCGTAGAAGATCACCACGGTCGCGGCGTCCTCGTCCCCGGCGAAGAGCAGTTGCGGCGGCTGCGTGGGCCCGGTCCGCGGGGTGCCCGGGGTGGAGCTGACGTCCACCGACGCCCCGGGGTTCGCCCACACCGACAGCGCCCGGCCGAGCAGCGCGGTGTCCTTCGTCCGGTCCCCGCGTGCGGGCCAGGCGGAGAAGTCCAGCCGCGCGGTGGACTTCCACCCGTTCGCCGGCACCCTCACCAGCGCGGCCGGGTCCAGCGCGCGCGGGTCGGCGCCGGGCGTTCCGGAGGCCGCGTAGTGCTCGTTCGAGGACCCGCTGCCGGCGACCGCGAACAGCAGCGCGCCCGCGGCGGCCACTGCCGCCGCCACGCCGGCGATCCGTCCCCGGCGGCGGCGCCGCAGCAGGTCGGTGGGGCGCAGTTGCAGCGTGCAGGCGTCGAACTCGCCCGAGGCCAGCAGCCGTCGGCCCGCGACGGGCCCCGCCGCCTCGGCCTGCGCCCGGCCCGCCGCGCCGCGGCCCGCCCCGAGGCCGAGGCCCGCGCCCGCGTCGACGCCGGCACCCGTGACCAGCCCGGTCACCACGCCCGGCACGGCCCCGGCCGCGGTGCCCGTGCCGGCCTGCGCGGGGACGCGGACCCCCGCCGCCGCCCGGACCGCCTCTCGCGGGTCGGCCACGCCCGCCGCGTCCAGGACGCCGCGGGCGTCCGGCTCGCCCAGCGCCTCCGCCGACATCAGGGCGTACGCGGCCCGGGCCGGGGCCGGCAGCGACGACAGCGCGCGGTACAGCGCCGCCTCCGCCTCGCCGCCCGCCTGCGGATGCGTGCGCAGCCCCGTGACCCGCGGCGACCGCACGCCGTCGAGCGCCGCGCGCAGCCGGCCCCGGTCGGCGAACTCCAGCGCCGCCCGCAGCACCCGTACCCGCAGCACCCCGAACGCGCCGCCCTGCCGGGAGGGCACCGGCGAGGTCGGGAGCGAGGACTGCACCAGCCGGTGCGCGGCCATCGCCCGGTGGTGCTTGCCGAGGTCGGCCGGCAGCGTGACGTACGCCAGCCGGACCAGCCGCGGGTAGTGCTCGACGAGGGCCGCCTCGGCCTGTGCCACCGACACGGTGGCGGACGAGCCGCGGGAGGGTGCGGAGGTCTCGGATGGCGCTTGCGTCTTCACGCAGTGTCGAACGAGCCGTTGATGCGATGGTCACCCGGGGGTGTCACACGAACGTGTGAAGGGCGCCCCACCGACTCGGTGGGGCGCCCTTCACGTGGCGGGTCCTGGGCCGGGGTCCTGGGCCGGGGTCCTGGGCCGGGCGGCTCCGGACCGGCGGGCTCAGACCAGGCCGGCCTTCTCCAGCGCGCTGCCGCAGGTGTCCACGATCAGCCGCGTCACCACGTACGGGTCGATGTTCGCGTTCGGGCGGCGGTCCTCGATGTAGCCCTTCTGGTCCACCTCGACCTGCCACGGGATGCGCACGGACGCGCCGCGGTTGGAGACGCCGTAGCTGTACTCGTTCCACGGGGCGGTCTCGTGGGCGCCGGTGAGGCGGTGCTCGACGCCGGAGCCGTAGTTCTTGATGTGCTCCAGCGGCTTGTCGTCGCGGCCCAGCGACTCCGCCGCCTCGATGATCGCGTCGTAGCTCTCGCGCATCTTCTTGGTGGAGAAGTTGGTGTGCGCGCCCGCGCCGTTCCAGTCGCCCTTGGCGGGCTTGGGGTCGAGGGTGGCGGAGACGCCGAAGTCCTCGGCGGTGCGGTAGAGCAGCCAGCGCGCGACCCAGAGGTGGTCGGAGACGTCCAGCGGGCTGAGCGGGCCGACCTGGAACTCCCACTGGCCCGGCATCACCTCGGCGTTGATGCCGGAGATGCCCAGGCCCGCGGCCAGGCAGTTCTCCAGGTGCTTCTCGACCACCGGGCGGCCGAAGATCTCGTCGGCGCCGACGCCGCAGTAGTAGCCGCCCTGGGGCGCCGGGAAGCCGTTCTCCGGGAAGCCGAGGGGGCGCGAGCCCTGGAAGAACGTGTACTCCTGCTCGATGCCGAACAGCGACTCCTGGTCGGCGAACTTCTCGGCGACCTCGCGCAGGGCGGCGCGCGTGTTCGACTCGTGCGGGGTGCCGTCGATGTTGAAGACCTCGCACAGCACGAGCTTGTCCTCGCCGCCGCGGATCGGGTCGGCGAAGGTGGCGACCGGCTTGAGTACGCGGTCCGAGGCGTGGCCCTCGGCCTGGTTGGTGCTGGAGCCGTCGAAGCCCCAGATCGGCAGCTCGGCGCCGTCCGCGAGGATCCTCGTCTTCGAGCGGAGCTTGGCCGTCGGCGTGGTGCCGTCTATCCAGATGTACTCAGCCTTGTAGGTCACGGTGACGCCATCCTTAACGAACGTGAGCGCGGGTGCGGCACCGAGCCGCACTGATCGGGCCGGTACGCAGCGTGCCAACAGCGCTTTTCCCCACCGTTGCCCGGCTGTTAACCACGTGTGAACTGCCCGCCGTGACCAGCGGGAACCCCGCCGCGGGCGGCGTGCCGGGCGCCCCGTCCGGCGCGCACCGGCCCATCCGCCCCGCCCGTCCCGGCAGGCGCCCGCGCACCCCGGCCGGGCGCCCGGCGCGGGTAGGGTCTCAGGCATGCCGCACAGCATCGTGGAGTACTCCGCCAACCTCGCCGACACCTTCGACCGCCCGCTGTTCGCCAAGGGCCTGCACGAGGCCCTCGTGCGGATCGCCGGCGGCCGCGCCGGCGGCTGCAAGACCCGCTTCGTCCGGCTCGACGAGACGTACATCGCCGACGGCTCGCCGCACTACTCGATGGTGCACGCCCAGGTCAGCATCCTGTCCGGGCGCAGCACGCAGGTGCGCCGCGAACTGGCCGAGGCCGTGCTCGCGGTGCTGCGCGACACTGTCCGGCCGCTGCCGGAGGCGGAACTGCAAGTGTCCGTCGACGTGCGCGAACTGGACGGCGACACGTACGCCCGCCACGACACGCCGGCGCAGGAGCGGTCATGACGCTGCGGGTGGGGCTGTTCGGCACCGGACCGTGGGCGACCAGGGCGCACGCCCCGGCGCTGGCCGCCCACCCGGGCGTCGAGCTCGCCGGGGTGTGGGGCCGCAGGCCGGAGGCCGCCGAGCAGCTCGCCCGCGAGTTCGGCGGGCGCGCGTACGGCGACGCGGACGCGCTGATCGGCGACGTGGACGCGGTGGCGATCGCCCTGCCGCCCGACCTCCAGGCCCCGCTGGCCGCGAAGGCGGCGCGCGCCGGCCGGCACCTGCTGCTGGACAAGCCGCTGGCGGCGACCGTCGAGGACGCGCGCGAGGTGGTCGCGGCGGTGGAGGGCGCCGGGGTGCGCTCGGTGGTGTTCTTCACGATGCGCTTCGACGCGGGCACGTCCGCGTGGATCGAACGGCAGGCGGCGGCCGGGCAGTGGTTCACCGGCCGCGCCGACTGGTACGGCGCGGTCTTCGGCGGCGACACCGGCCCCTACGCCGACTCGCCGTGGCGGCGGGAGAAGGGCGGGCTGTGGGACGTCGGCCCGCACGCCCTGTCGGTGCTGCTGCCGGTGCTCGGCGACGCCACCGAGGTGCACGCCGCCCGCGGCGGCGGGGACCTGGTCCACCTGACGCTGCGGCACGCCTCCGGCGCGTCGAGCACCTCCGTCCTGACACTGACCTCGCCGCCGCCCGGCGCCGGCGTGGCGATCGAGTTCCGCGGCGCTCCGGGGATCGCCACGTTCCCCGACGGCGTCAGCGGCCCGGCGACCGACGCGTTGGCGCGCGCGATCGACGCGCTGGCCGGCGGTGAACCGCACGCGTGCGACGCCCGGTTCGGGCTGCGCGTCACCGAGATCCTGGCCGCGGCCGAGCGGGCGCTCGACGCGTAGGCCCGGTACGGGTCTTGCGCGGTGTGCGCGCCAGGTCCCGCGCGAGGGCGTGTCGGGACGGGCTTTTCCGCCCGGGTGCGGACGAAGGCCGCACCCGGGCGGAAAGGATCACGGGAAGGGCCGGTTGCGCCCCTACCGGACACCGCGGCCGCTGCCTATCGTCGGAGGATGGACGCTGCGGACTGGTGGTCGATCGAGGTCATGGACGCCGAGAACGCCGAGCACGCGGAGGTCTCCGCCGCGGCGTGGCGTGACGCGTACGGTCAGGTGCTCGCCGAGTCGTTGGTGACCAACGGCGCGACGCGCTGGGAGTGGTACCCGCACAGTTGGGGCGTGGTGCTCGAAGTCGCCTTCCCGGCCGAGGAGTCGTGGTGGCGGTGGCGCTCGCTGCCGGGCACGTGCGCCGCGCTCGACGCGGTGCCGGACCCGCTCGCCGGGTTGCTGGTGCACCGGGGCCACGGCGGGGCGTCCGGCAGCTACGTGCCGCGGGGCCCGCGGATCGCCCCCGCGGCGGACCGGGTGGAACTGCCCGAGCCGTCGGTGTAGCGGGCGGCGGACGGGCGTCGGGCGCGGTGCGGACCCGTGCTGCCCGGGCGTCGGCGCGGCGCGCGGACTGCGCCGTACGGGGGAAGGCGCGCCGGAGCGGGAAGAGACGCGGGTGCGGCGCGGTTCGCACTGGACATGAAGGCGATCGTTTACACCAGCAGCGGCGGCCCCGACGTGCTCACCCTCACCGACCGGCAGGTGCCCGAACCCGGGCCGGGCGAGGTGCGGGTGAAGGTCCACGTCTCCGGCGTCAACCCGACCGACTGGAAGTCCCGCGAGCGCGCGGACCCGGCCGAGGCCCAGGTGCCCAACCAGGACGGCTCCGGCGTGGTCGACGCGGTCGGCGAGGGCGTGCCCGCCTCGCGGGTCGGCGAACGCGTGTGGCTGTGGGAGTCGGCGCACCAGCGCCCCGACGGCACCGCGCAGGAGTTCACCACGATCCCGGCCGACCGGGCCGTGCCGCTGCCGGACAGTGCGTCGTTCGACCTCGGCGCCAGCGTCGGGGTGCCCGCGCTCACCGCCCACCGCGCCCTGACCGTCGCGGAGTTCGGCCCCGCCCGGCTGGCCCCCGGCGCCCTCGACGGCCGCACCGTCCTGGTCGCCGGCGGCGCGGGCGCGGTCGGCAACGCCGCGATCCAGCTCGCCCGCTGGGCCGGCGCCACCGTCGTGACCACGGTCAGCGGGCCGGAGAAGGCCGCGCTGGCCACCGCGGCCGGCGCGCACCACGTCGTCAACTACCGCGAGCAGGACGCCGCGGCCGAGATCCGGCGGATCGCGCCGGACGGCGTGCACGTCGTGGTCGAGGTCGCCCCCGCGCACAACGCCGCACTGGACGTCGCCGTCGCAGCCAACAACGCGGTGATCGCGTTCTACGCGGACGACGCGGTCGACTTCACCGCGCCCGTGCGCGGCTCCATGGCCCAGAACCTGCGCTGGCAGGGGCTGTTGCTCTACACGGTGCCGGCCGAGGCGAAGAAGGAAGGGGTGGCCGCGGTCTCCGCCGCACTGGCCGACGGCGCGCTGCGGGCCGGCCCCGAGGCGGGGCTGCCGTTCCACCGCTTCCCGCTGGAGCGGACCGCGGACGCCCACGAGGCGGTGCGGGGAGGAGCGGTCGGGAAGGTGCTGATCGACGTGGCGTCGTAGGCCGCGGGGCGGTCCGGGTCAGGCGGCGGCGACGTAGGCCCGGGCCGCCGCCGCCGCGACCCGCTCGACCTGGTCGATGCCGCCCTGCTCGCTCTGCTGCCCGGACGACAGCACGCTCACCAGCAGGGAGTTCCCGTCGTAGCTCACCTCGCCGATGCTGTTGATGTCCCACAGTCCGGTGGCGCTGCGCTGGAGCCAGCCGTTCTTCAGGGCGTAGCCGGAGCTGTCGGAGTCGGCGGCCGACACGCCCCACCGCTCGCCGTCGACCACCGACCCCATCAGGCCGGAGATGTAGGCGCGGGAGGACGAGGACAGGGGCGAGTCGCTGTCGAACACCGCGTGCAGCAGGGCGATCTGGTCGCTCGCGGTGGTCTGGGTCAGCCCCCACAGGTCGCCGTCGCCGCCGACGGTGTGGTCCAGCCCGAACGACGCGTTGGCGGTGGCCAGGCCGGCGCCGCGGCCGATGTCGTGCCACAGGTCGAGCGCCGCGTCGTTGTCGCTCTGCTCGATCATCGCGGTGGCCAGGGTCTTCTGGGTGGCCGTCAGGTGGGTGCCGGCCTTCTGGTCCTGGAGCAGCAGTGTGGCGAGGATGTCCACCTTGACGATGCTCGCGGTGTCGTAGGAGGTCGCCCCGGTCGCGTAGGCGCCGGTGACGGGAGTGACGGTTCCGGTGGCCGTGCCGGTGTCCGCGTCCACACCGGCGGTCGTACCCGCGCCGGCTTCGGTGACCGCGACCGACACGTTGCCGCTGACGCCGAGGGCGCGGACCGCCGCGGTCACGGCGGCGTCGGCACCGGCGGTGGTCCGGGTCGCGGCCGCGGCGGCCGGGTCCGAGGTGGCGGTGGGGGCGGTGCTCGGCGTGGTGGTGGCCGCGGCTGCCGACGGAGTGGTGGTCCGGGTCGCGGTGGCCTTCGGGGTGGACGCGTCGGCGGTCGACCCGGTGTCGGAGCCCGCCTTCGCCGACGGGGACTGCACGATCGTGGCCAGGGTGAGCACGGCCATCGCGGCGAGGGCGGTGACGGAGATCAGCAGCGGGCGGGTCCAGGGGCGTGCGGAGGCGGGGGCGGGCTCGGGACCCGCCCCCGCCACGGGTATCGCGCCGGGGGCGACGAGCCGCAGAGCGGGCTCGGGGGCGCCGGCGCCCTCTCCCGTGGGTTCCGCGTGGTCCTCCGCGTGCGGTGCCGGTAGCGCGTCGGACGCTTGGTCGGCGTCGGACGCCTGCTCGGCGGGGTGCGGTTCCTCGACGTGGGGCGGTGGCACCGTGCCGGGTGAGCGCACCGCGTGGGGAGCGGCGGGAGACGCTTCCGGGGTGGCCGGTCGTGCGTCGGATGCGCCGGGCAGAGGCTCCGGGGCCTCCGGGGTCTCCTGGGCCTCGTGGGCGTCCGGGGCAGCCGTCGCTCCCGTCGCTCCCGTCGCTCCCGGCGCGGTGGCCGTGCCCGGCGCGCTGCGTGGGCCGGGCACGGCCGGTGGGGCCGGTGCCGCAGGTCGGGCCGGTGCCGCGGGTGCGCCCGAGGCCGCGTCCGTACCGTTGTCGTCGTGTGTGCCGGCCATCGCCGCCCACCCCCCGCCTTCGCGGTCCGCCAACGGTCTGCGCTGTTCCATGCCCCGACCGTAGAAAAGGTTTCTGGGGTTCCCCTGAGAGCCGGGTGGCAATCGTCTGAGACACGCCCGCGCGCGGTGCCCGCGGGCGTCGGCCGATGCCGACCGGCGCGCGGCCGACGCTACGGTCGAGGTGTTGTCGCCGTGTGACCGCCGGGTGACGATCGGCGCATCGGCTGTACGCGGCGCGCGCCCGTCCGGACGGCGGACCCGGGCCCGTCCGGACCGCGGACCCCGGCCCGTCCTGGTCGCGGAACGCGCCCGTCCGGACCGCGGAACGGGCGGAGGGCACCTGGGCGGGAGGGGCGTGCCGCGGGGCTCGCGGGCCGGCAGGCGCCGGGCGGCCCGCGGGGCGTGCCGGGCGGCGGCGAAGGGGCACCGGGGGGACCGGCGCGGCCGGTGGGGCGGCTACGGCACGGTGGACCGCGGGCCGGTCGCGGCGATGCGCCGGAGCCGGGCCTCGTCCTCGCTGCCGGCCGCGGCGGTCATGATGACGATCTTCCGCTCGAAGTCGCCGTCGGACAGGACGTCGCAGTCCACCGTCACCGGGCCCGCCTCCGGGTGGTCGATCGTCTTGCGGTCCTCGCGGTGCGCGGCGACCGCGCCGGTCGCCCACAGTTCGGCGAACCGCGCGTTGCCCGCGGAGAGTTCGCGGATCAGCGCGGCCAGGCGCCGGTCCTGCGGGAAGCGGCCGGTGGCGCGGCGCAGGTCGGAGACGACGGCGGCGTCGGTGGCGTCGCGGTCCGCCTCGGCCACGGGCCACCGTGCGAGGCGGGCGGGGCCGCCGTCCACCGGGAAGCGGTCGCGGGCGAAGTTGCGCAGCCGCGGCGGGGCGCCGGCGGGGTCGCCGAGCAGCGCGGCCCACTCGCGGTTCCACCACAGCAGTTGCCAGTCCGCCGCGAAGACCGCGGCCGGGGCGCTCTGGAGCCGGGTGAGCACGCGGCGCAGGCCGGGCGGGAGGTGGTCGGAGATCGCGCCGCCGTCGGGCGGCACCAGTCCGGCCAGCCGGTACAGGTGGTCGGTCTCGGCGGTGGAAAGGCGCAGGGCACGCGCCAGGGACGCGGTCACCCCGACCGAGGGGGTCGTGGCACGCCCCTGTTCGAGGCGGACGACGTAGTCGACCGACACCCCGGCGAGTTCGGCCAGTTCCTCGCGCCGCAGTCCGGCGGCCCGCCGGCCGTGCCCCGCCGGCAGTCCGACGGCGGAAGGGGAGAGGCGGTCCCGCCAGGTGCGGATCATGGCGCCGAGCCCGGTGCCGGGCGCGGCTCCGGGGGCGCTCCCGGAACCGGCCCCGGGGGTGGTTCCGCTGGTGGTTCCCGGGCGGTCGACGGGCTCCCGGCGGTCGATGGACTCCCGGCGGTGGACGGGCTCCCGGCCGGGCGCGGGCCGCCCGCCGCCCCGGGTCGCCGGTGCGGTCGGCGTGACCTCCATGCCCTCCATACCGTCCATGGTCCCGCACCCGTCGCCGTGCCGGCGGCCACGAGGGTGGTACGGCCGGTCCTACCGTCGAAGCGGCCCTGGCCGGTTCCGTCCGCCCGGACCAGCATGGAAGGCATGACGATCATCTTCATCACCGGAGCCAACAAGGGGCTCGGGCGCGAGGCCGCCCGCCGCCTGGTCGCGCTCGGACACACCGTGCTCCTCGGCGCGCGCGACCGCGAGCGGGGCGAGGAGGCGGCCGCCGCGCTGGGCGCCCGCCACGTTCCCATCGACGTGACCGACGACGCGTCCGTGGCGGCCGCTGCCTCCGACGTCGCCTCCCGCGAGGGCCGGATCGACGTCCTGGTCAACAACGCCGGCGTGCACGGCCCCTTCGGCGACCCCGGCGGCCTCACCGCCACCGACGCGCTCGCCGTCCTCGACGTCAACGTCGTCGGCGTCGTCCGCACCACCACCGCGTTCCTGCCGCTGCTGCGCCGCTCGCACGACCCGGCGATCATCAACGTCAGCAGCGGCATGGGCTCCCTCGCCCTC